>DCUP01000001.1 GCA_002327845.1 Patescibacteria group bacterium UBA2211 | reverse complement strand
TTTCGCCTACCGGACTATCACCGTCTGCGGTCTTGCTTTCCAGCAAAGTTCAACTAATGAAAATGCATTTATTAACTCCCTCTAATTAAATAGACATTGTTCCCCTACAACCATCATTCATATAAATACGAATGATTTTAGGCTTCTCCCCTTTCGCTCGCCGCTACTAAGGGAATAACTTTTGTTTTCTTTTTCCTCCGCCTACTAGAATGTTTTACTTCAGCGGGTTCGCATCGGATTTAACTCCGATAATTTCGTTTAAATGAAATTGAGTTTCCTCATTCGGAAATCCCCGGTTCATAGGTTGCTAGCACCTTCCCGAGGCTTATCGCAGCTACGCCACGTCCTTCTTCGCGTCTGGTCCCAAGGCATCCACCATTTGCCCATAACATAAATAACCTTTGATTAGCAAATAATAACTTTATTCTTATTTACTCTATTAATTTATCAAGCTACCTTACACGAAATAAAAAAGACGCTTTCGCGCGGCTTTTAGAAACAACTTAATTAAGCTATTTTTTAAAACCGCCTATTTACTGTTTGTATCTTCTTTATATTTATCATGTAATTAATAATTTAGCAGATTTAAGAACATTGTCAAGTCTTTTGGGGGATAAACTGTGACCAAGCCTTTTTTGGCTATAAATCAAGATAAATTCGTTTATTTTGCCTCCCAATTATTATAAAAAAACAGCAACTTTTTGTTGCTATTTTAATGCTATTTTGGTGGTTGTAATTCTTCTGTCTCAACTAAGACGTCGTGGAAATCATCAAGGTTTTCTAAGACCATTCCCGCTCCCCTTGCCACTGCAGTCATTGGGTCTTCAATAATATAAGTAGGAATATTTGTTTCTTTAACAATCATTTTATCTAACCCTCTCAATTGCGCTCCTCCTCCACATAAGGCGATTCCTTTTTTCATAATATCAGCTAATAATTCTGGCGGAGTCATTTCTATTGTATTTTTTATTTCTGAAACTATTTGATTAATAGATCTCTCTAACGCTTTTTTAACATCTGTTTGAGAAATAATTACTTCTTCAGGAAGACCCGTTACCAAGTTCCTTCCCCTCATCGGCATAGTTTTGTTATCTTGTTTTAATGGCTCTTTTTCAAAATAAACTGCTCCGATATTTATTTTAATTTTTTCTGCTGTTCTAACTCCAATCAATAATTTATATTTCTCTTGAGCAAATTGAATAATATCATTATTAAATTTATCTCCAGCGATTCTTAAGCTCTTAGAAACAACTATTCCACCCAAAGAAATAACAGCAACCTCAGTTGTTCCCCCTCCAATATCAACTACAAAATTACCAGAAGGATCTTGTACTGGCATTCTAGCTCCAATCGCAGAAGCCATGGGTTCTTCAATTAAAAATACTTCTCTTGCTCCAGCTGACTTTGTTGCGTCGCGTACTGCTTTCTTTTCTACCTCAGTTACTCCCGAAGGAATACCGACAATAACTCTTGGTTTTAAAAATGTAAATTTATCTTCTTTGGCTCTTTCAATTAAATATCTAAGCATTTGTTCAGTTACTTCAAAATCAGAAATAACTCCATTAACCAATGGTCTAATAGCAACAATGTGTCCTGGAGTTCTTCCTACCATTTTTTCCGCCTCTCTGCCGATAGCTAAAACTTGTCCCGTCTTTTTATTTAAAGCCACGACCGATGGTTCAGATAAAATAATGCCACGCCCACGGACATATACTAGACAGTTAGCTGTTCCTAAATCGATAGCAATGTCCTGTGATAAATTAGAAAAATATTTATTTATATTAAATGTCTTGAATGTCATTTTTTAGAAAATCAATTAAATCTTTAATCTTCAATAGTTCTGTCTTTTCTTCTCCCCTCTTTTTAATCTCGACGCTCTCTTCTTTCAGCGTCTTTTGACTGATAACAATACGCATGGGAATACCTATTAAATCGCAATCATTAAGCTTTTCCCCCGCTGTCTTCTCGTCTCTGTTGTCATATAATACTTCAAGATTTGAATTTTGTAAAATATCGTAAATTTCTTCGGCTTTTTGCTTTACATCATTATCTCCCATATCAAGAGAAACTAAATGAATAGAAAATGGTGCCACGTTCTTCGGCCACATCATTCCTTTATCATCATTAAAAACTTCAACGATAGCTCCCATCAATCTACTGACGCCCAAACCGTAACAACCCATTATCAAATGCTTTCCATTCTCATCTTTCAAATCAAATACCTTAGAATATTTAGTTCCTAGTTTAAAAATATTACCAACTTCAATTGCTTTTTCTTCAATAAAATCTTTGCCTCCGCAAGAACACTTCTTGTCAAACACTTCTTTGTTGATTGCGTTGCCACATTCTTTGCAGATATATATGATATCTTCTCCGGCTGATGTAATTGTTTGAAATTCATGAGATGAAGAAGAAAATGTTCCTCCTCCCGCTAAAGTTAAATATGTTTTGTCTTTTAATCCGCACCTTTCGTAAATACGAAAATAAGCTTTCTTGATTCTTTCATAATATTCGTTCAAACTCTCTTCGTTGTTATGAAAAGAGTAAAGATCTTTCATTAAAAATTCTCTGCCACGCAAAATACCCGATTTAGCTCTTGGTTCGTTTCTAAATTTAGATTGAATTTGATAAATTGCTTTTGGTAGATCGTGTGAAGATAAAATATGCTTCTTCATTAAAGGAGTAATAATTTCTTCATGAGTCCAGCCCAATCCCAAATTCTCATCATGAATTTTGTACATCTCTTCTACGTTCCATCTTCCTGTTTTTTCCCAATTATCCTTAGGAAGGAGCGATGGCATTAATATTTCTTGTGCTCCAACACTATTCATTTCTTCTCTAACAATATTTTCTATCTTACTTAAAACTCTCAAACCTAAAGGAAGATAAGTATATATGCCACTAGCTAATTTATCAACAAATCCAGCTCTCGTTAAAAGCTTAGCGTTTAAACTAATTTCATCTTTAGGGTTTTCTTTAACTGTCCTTGTTAATAAATCGGCTTGTTTCATGTTATTTAAATATTATATCTTTAAATTGAATAAAATCTTTAAAAATTATTGCCACAGCTAAAAGTATTAAAAATATTGCTCCAACACTTTCAACTTTCATTTGCAATTCTTTACTAAATATTTTTTTATTTATTGATTCTAAACCAACGTAAATAAGCTTAGCTCCATCCATGGCTGGAATAGGCAATAAATTACTTACCCCCAAAGCTATTGAAAGAATAGCTATTAAATTAATTACATCGAATAATCCCTTCTGCATTATAATCTTAGTAATAGCGAATATTCCTACTGGACCAGTCATCGAAGAAGCAACTGTTTCCATTGAATTATTGGTTATAGCATAAGAGAAAATATGCCCCATCGCTTTAATAGAATAATCCGTGATATTATAAGCATGTAAAAATCCTACCAAAGCTTTTTCAGGAAAGCTTGAATAATTTAATATCGCCATATCTCTCAAGCCAACACCCAATGGACCTTGATCTGATGGATAATCTGTTCTTGATGTAACTTTTAATTCTCTTCCATCTTTCAATCCAAGAATAACTTCCTTACCCTTATTTTCAGAAATAATAGTACTAAATTCTTCTGTTCCATTTACTGTTTCTCCATCAACAGAAAGAACGATATCGTAAGATTTTAATCCTGCAATTTCAGCGGGAGAATCTTTATCAACTTGAGCAATCAAAACTTGATTAACTTGATTTCCAAAAGGAAAATGATATTCAGAATAAATCAAAGCTTGTTCTGACTTAAATCCAGAAAAAGCAATTAAACCGTAAAAAACAATAGCGGCAAAAATTAAATTAAAAATAACTCCTCCTCCGCAAATCCATAATTTTTTCCAGGCACTTTTCGATTCGTAAGCTCTAGAATCTTTGTCTTTTTCTTCGTCCATTTCATCCATACCAAAAATCCTAGTCATTCCACCAAAAGGAATCGCTCCGATAAAATACTGAGTTTCACCAATTGTTTTTTTCCAAAGACGAGGAGGAAAGCCTAATCCAAATTCTTCAACTTTTACTCCTGAAGTTTTAGCAGCCACAAAATGACCAAGCTCGTGGACAAAAACAACAATCCCTAAAACTATTAAAAAAACTATTATATCTATTAAAAACATATTTATCCTTCTATTTCAACTTTCTTACGGTCAACTAAATCATCAACCTTTTTATTATACTTATCAACCAATTCCTGTAATTTATCTTTGGCTTTAAACTTGTCATCTTCTCTAATTAGACCATCTCTAGTTTTATCCTGTATATCTGACCAAGCCTCATCTCTATATTTCCTAATCGTTCGCTTAGCATCATCATTAATTTGAGAAAGAGCTTTTGATAATTCCTTTCTTAATTCTTCTGACATTTGAGGCATATTGATAAGAATCACATCACCAGAAACTACTGGAGATAATCCTGCCCCCTCTCTTGAAATAGCCTTCTCAATTGCTTCCATATATGTCTTATCCCAAGGTTGAATTGAAAGAGTCCTAGCACTAGGAACTGATATGGCTGCCAATTGTTTAATTGGCATCATTTGCCCAAAACATTCAGCTTGAATATTTTCAATTAAAGCTGGAGTAGCTCTGCCAGTTCTAAAACTTGAAATCTTCTTAGTGACAAAATCTACTACCTTGTCCATTTCTGGTTCTTTTTCTTTTATAATTTGTTCGTACATATGTTTAAAAAAATTATTATAATGTTATTAATAAATTTTCTAACGCTAATTTCTTGTTAACATTTGTATTCTCAATAAGGTACTTGGTTTTCTCTAACTCATCAATTATTTCTTTAATCTTTTTTAAAGAATAATTTTCCAAGCTTCCTTTATTGCCATAGACCTTTAATAATATCTCTCGCCTCATAAACCTCTCCCATATATCTAATACATTTACGATCTCATCTTGATTCTCCTTGAATTCTTTGGCAAAGTCAAATCTTTTATACATTTCTGAGTGAGCTAGTGAAATAATGTCTTTAATCGCCTTATTAAAATAATTTAACTTTTCTTTATCATTTAAAAAATCTATTGCCTTACCTATTTGTCCTGAAGAAATTAAAGCAATCTCTTTAGCTTTTTCTTCACTAGCTCCGAGGGAAACTAAATAATCTTCTATCTCTTTTCGAGAGACAACCGAAAACTTAATTTCTTCTAATCTTGAACGAACAGTTGGTAAAAGCATCTGCGGATAGGAAGTAATTAATATCAACAACGTATCCCCTTTTGGTTCTTCTAAAACCTTTAAAAGAGCATTCTGGGCATCTTTCCTCATTAAGTGGGCATCATCTATAATCCCAACCTTAAGTGAGTTATTATATGACTTTAGAGACAATCTGTTCTGTAGGTCTCTAACCTCTTCAATTTCAATATTCCTGTCTTTTGCTTCTATTATTGATAAGTCTGGAAAACTTGCTGAATCTATACTTTTACATGAATAGCATTCTTCGCAAAATCCTTTTTCTTTCTCACAAAAAATACTTTTAATAAATTCAATAGCAACTCTCTTCTTTCCAATTTTATCTATTCCGGAAAATAGTAGGGCGTGAGGAATGTTTTTACCTTTAGCAAGTCTCTCTAATACTTCTTTCTGTTTTTTGTGACCAATTGTCATTTTAATCTTTTATCCTTTTAATATCGGCTCCTAATTTTTGAAGCCTCTCTTCTATTTTCTCGTATCCTCTATCAACCTGATAAATATTTCTAATCGTTGTTTTTCCTTCGGCAATCAGTCCAGCAGTTATTAATGATGCTCCCCCTCTTAAATCGAACGAACCCATATCTGCTCCGTATAGCTTGGTTATTCCATTGATTACTGCACGATGCGGATCAGAGAAAAATATATCTGCTCCCATCTTGGTTAATCCTTCCATATATTTCAATCTTCCCTCGTATAATGGGTCGTGAATCAATGTTACTCCCCTAGTCTGAGTTGCCAACACTCCCAAAACAGAAAGTAAGTCTGAAGGAAATCCTGGAAAAGGCAAACTTTGCATTTTTCTAATTTTAATATTTTTAGATGATAAAACCTGAACATCAACTAAATCTTTTTTTCTTTTAATAATTTCAAAATTAGCACCACAGTCTTCTAATTTTTTTAATACAAATTCCAAGAAAGGATATTCAACATTCTTGACTAAAATATTTCCTTTAACTGCTAAAGCCATAATAATAAAAGTACCTGCCTCAATTGGATCAAACATTAAGAAATGCTTAAATCCTTTCAATTTTTTCTGCCCGTTAATAATTAGTGTATGCTGTCCAACACCAGAAATTTTAACTCCCATCTTTTTTAAGATCTTGCATAGTTCTTGGTTCTGATAATCCCCATCAGCAACCTTGAGTATAATTTCCTCAGTTAATAAACTTGAAAAAAGTAGAACATTGGCTGTGGCCGTAACAGATAATTCATCCATTATAACCATATTGTCTTTTAATTTTTGAGGAGCAGTCATTACAAACTTACCTCTATTTTCTTTAATATCAATTCCCATTTGAGAAAAAGCATCTAAATGAGTATCAATCGGACGAACCCCAATAACACACCCACCAGGCTGAGGCAAAATAACTTTTCCGAACCTTGATAAAATAGCTCCGAATAAAAGAACTGATCCTCTAAATTTCAAAACTAAATCAGAATTGATTTTTGAGGGATCCATATTTTTTGCGTTGATCCTAATTTTTCTTTCTCCCAACCATTCAACTTTAACTTTCATGCTTTCGAATATTTCAAGCATTCTGAAAATATCTTCGACTAATGGAATATTATCAATAACACAATCTTCGCTAGTTAATAGTGTCGCAATTAAAACAGGAAAGGCTGCGTTTTTTGAGCCNNCATATATTATTTTTTAGCCATTATACTTTTCTTGTATAAATCAAGATTATCTAAAACCGCACCAGTCCCCTTAGCTACACAACTTAATGGGTCGTCAGCAACGAAACAAGGAACTCCAGTTGTTTTAGATAATAGAGCTGCGATATTTCTTAAGCAAGCACCTCCTCCAGCTACTACCATTCCTTTATCCATAATATCAGCCGATAATTCTGGCGGAGTTTCTCTTAATACATTTTTAACGCATTGAATTATTTCTGCTAGGGGGTCAGCAATAGCTTCGCAAATTTCATTTGAAGAAATTCTAATATTCTTTGGTAATCCAGTAATTAAATCTCTGCCCCTGATTTCAAGATATTTCGGCTCCTTTTCTGGTAGAGCTGTTCCAATCTTTATTTTAATATCTTCAGCAGTCTGTTCTCCAATGGCCAAGTTATGTTTGTTTTTAATATATTCAGCAACAGCAATATCTAGCTCGTCGCCTGCCACTCTTAAAGAATGAGAACAAACAATTCCACCAAGAGAAATAACAGCTACCTCAGCCGTTCCACCTCCAATATCAATAATTAAATGACCCGATGAAGAATTAATTGGTATACCCGCTCCAATAGCTGAAAGAATTGGCTCCTTGGCAACAAACACTTCTTTTGCTCCGGCTAAAATTCCAGCCTCAATCACGGCTCTTTTTTCTGTTGAAGTAATTCCCGCTGGAACTCCAATTAATAATTCTGGTTTGATAAACTTAAAAAATCCAGAATTAACCTTGGCGATAAAATGCCTAAGCATTGCCTGAGTAATTCTATAATCAGCAATCACTCCATCTTTTAATGGTCTAAAAACCTGAATTTCTTCAGGGGTCCTTCCAATCATTTCTTTAGCAGCCTGTCCGACAGCCAAAATTCTATTCTCAGTTACAGAAACAGCTACCACTGATGGCTCGTTTAAAACAACTCCTTTATCGGGAATGAATACAAGAGAATTTTTAGTACCTAAGTCTATTCCTATTTTCATAATATAACCCATTCTAACACACCGAAACGACAATTGGCAAGAGAGGTTTTTTGATGTATAAATGAAGTATATGACAAAAAGAACAAGGACCACATTATTCATATTGATGACTTTAGTCTTCGCATTAATCGCTCCCGGAATAATCATGTATTCACAGGGGTATCGTTTTGATATTAAAAAAATAAAGTTCCTTGAAACTGGAGGAATTTATATAAAAAGCATACCTGGTGATGCAATCGTCTCAATTGATGCTGATTACAAAAATAAAACATCGGGTTTTTCAAGAGATATCTTAATACAAAATTTATTACCCGAAAATCATTTCATAAAAGTTGAAAAAGAAAATTATCATTCTTGGGAAAAAACTTTAGTTGTTGAAGAAAAAAAAGTTGTTGAAGCTAAATACATTATTCTCTTCCCCAATGAAATACCTTTCTCCTCAATAGGTAATGATATTAAGAATTTCTACCCTTATCCTGATAATAATAGAATACTTTTACTAACTATTTCTAATGAATTATTGTTTTACGATTCAGAAAAAAAAGAAACTCAAAAAATTCTTTCTAAAAACCAAACCCCGTATAATATTTCTGATATATTATTCTCTCCAACCGGAAAAAGAGCCCTAATTAAAACCTCCACAGGGCTTCATTATTTATTAAATACCGAAACATCAACATTATCTTTAATTAAATCAATGAGCAGTAAAACCAAGAATGTTATTTTCGACTCAAATAATGAAGGAAATTTATTTTATCAATTAAATAATTTAATTTATCGAATTAATGCTGACAAGCAAACCACTCCTAAATTGTTTAAGAAAGGAAATGTTGACGCTTTTACGGTGAATGGAAACGATGTTTATTCTCTTGAAAATGGATTGCTTTATAGGGACAATGTACTTCTTAACATTAACGAAACTTTATCTAAAGAACCATTAGAAACAAAAAATAAAACATATGAATTAGTTTCAATGGAAAATGAAATATTCTTAATTGAAAACAAAAAAACTGTTTACTTATTTAATAAAGAAACAAAAATATTTGATAAAAAAATAGAAGCTGAAACAGAATTAAAATACACTCCTTTTTATGAAAGAATACTTTTTGCTGCTGATAATGAACTTTGGTTATTATTATTAAAAGAAGCAGAAACTCCTTTCTTTGCAAAGGCCCGTTCAACAATTTTCATTTCTAGATTCTCTCAAAGTATAGGAGACATCAAGTGGCTAAACGGTGATTATTTTGTTTACACCCTAGACAATAAGGTTAATATTAGTGAAATAGACAACAGAGACCATATTAATTCTTTTGACATTCCCCAGTCAGAAGTATCTAAAATATTCTTCAATGGCAACACCAAAAAACTCTTCCTTTTAAGCAAAGAAGAGCTACTAGTTTCAGATAATAAGATGATGCAATAGATACTATTCAAACTTAAAGCTTTTTAACATCTCGTCTTCATAGTATTGATAAGTAGAAGGTTCTTCTGGATTAGTTTGAAAAGTCCCCTCTTGCCCAAGAACAACAGACATCATTTTTTGTTTGTCTGGAGAATAAATTATTTTATAGGCAAAACCTAAATAACAACTTCCGTACCAAGGATCTCCTTCGGCTTTTTTTCCTTCTCCGATAAGAAGTATCTCGTAATTACCATTTTCTTTTAAAAGCTCTGATTGGATAATGCATTGCGAACCAAAGTTTTCTTTAATATATTTTAAAACCTCTTCCTCGTCTTTGGTTTTATTTATAATAATCTTCCATCCAAGAAAAGGCTTTTGAGCTTCAGTCTCTTTAGCTACCTCTTTAAACGACTCTAATGATTGTATTATTTTTTCACACTCTCCTTCCTTGTCAGTACCATAGTTATGAGCATCATAGTAATATTCTTCAGCTATATATACTGCATTGTTTGAATTATCCTCAAAAACTTTCACTGGAACCGATATTGCTTTTCTTGGTGAACACCTATACACACCATGTGATTCAGGAGGAATTTTGATTAAAAAACCTAATTGACTATTATAATATTCTATCCAGCTAGAAGTATCTACTGGTTTTTTAACATTAACAACTAATCCTTGATCAATAGACTTAATCTCTGGCTCTTTTTTAATCAAAAAAGGAAGAAAAGTTGGAATGGTAATAATAATGGTCGCGATAATTAAAGCTTTAATCCAGTTTTTCATTTAATATTTATTAATAATTTTAAACTTATTATATCACAAGATTAAAAATACTACATAAAATATTTTTATTAATAACAACACAGAAAAATCATAATAAGCTCGGAACCATTTTTAATTAAATTCGGTGTGATTTATCCTTGCCATGATTATGGCTTTATGTTAAAATATATAAAAATAAGAACCAATAGGTTTTTTTTATTATACATATGAAAGTTGCAATAAATATTACTAGAGAGCCATTAGGTGGAATAACATCTGTTAATCTAAACCTTTTAAATCATCTTCATGGAGGAAACACATCTTTTTTGGGTATAGAATTAAATGCTTTTAGAAATTTTAAATCCCCAATAGCATATAGACACCTATCTCCTAGTTGGTTTAATCATCAAATCATTAGCATTTGCGATTTTTCGATAAAAGAAATAATGAAAAATGTCGATTCTCTTGAGGATATTGAAAAAATATTTAAACCAATAATAGAAATAGTAAGAAGTATTTTAAGAAAGGAAAAACCCGATATTTTTTTAATAAATGGAACATACTATGTCCCCTGGTTACTGTCCATAGCAGCTCGCAAAGAAGGGATTCCAATTGTTTTGTGGTATGCAGGAGTTCTTGCGAAAGAAACTTCTCATTTTGAACAAAAACAAAGGGATATTTTCTTAAAGATGGAGAAAAATATTATTAAAAATTCTTCAACTATAATTTTTCCTTCTCAAATATGCAAAGAAGTTGTTTTAAATGAAGTATCAAATTCAAAAAAAGTTAAAGAAGGGTCGGTTATCCCTAATCCAATATCACCTATTTTTACTAAAGAAAAAAAACAAAGCAAAGCAACGAAAAACAAAATAGCTTTTATTGGTAGATATGCTCCTATTAAAAACATAGAAGCTTTTATCTCTCTTCATTTATTATTAAAACAAAAAGGATGGAAGCATGAAGCTACAATAGTGAATGGAAAAGAGCATAAAGCCATCAAAAATATACCCGATGATATAAAGATAATTCCGATGATGCCAAATATGGAAATGAATTTTTTCTATCAAAAACAAGGATTAGTGATAAGTCCATCCCATTTTGAAACATTCGGCAATGTTCCAGTTGAGACGGCTTGCACAGGAACACCTGTCTTAATAAATAAAAATATGGGATGTTCAGAAGTTTTTTATCAGGCAGGACTAGAAGAAATGATTGTAGACTTTGACGATTTAGAGTTAGTAGCTAACAAAACTATGAATTTTTGTGGAAAAACAATAGAATCTTCGAAAGTAAAAAATCTTAAAGACTTAGTAGATTGTGAAAACATCTCAAAAAAAATAATTAAAATATTAAGGAATTTTTCCAATAAATCTTAATTATTAATAATTAAAAAACACTCTATTAAAAAGGAGTGTTATGTGTGGCTCTGTAGCCATTTTCCAGCAATTTTGCGATTGTAAGGATTTGGACAATCTCGACTTGCGAACATTCGCAGAATAAGAACTTTTTGTGGTTTTTTAATTCTTTCTTCGTTCTTTTTCGTAAGAATGTCCTGAACATCAAAGAAAGAAACATTTTCTTTTGTTATTTGTTCAAGATTAATCTTGCCAACGATGATTGCCGAATGTTCTTCTTTGAAATTATCAAAATAGGTATTGTAGGTGGCAGGAAAAAACTGTATTCTTTTTTTAATCAGAGAAGATGCTACTCCCGTGTCTTTCTCAATTTTTCGAGAAAGAAAATCAGAAATCCATTTCTCGTTAACAAACTGGCAGATATCTGCCAGATAAACCTTACCACCAGGCATTCTCAAATCATTACCATCGGAACACAGAAGCATAGCTCCTTCTTCATTAAATAGTCCTCCGTGCATAAATTTTCTTACTTTCCAACCCTTAGCTGTTTCGCTTTCCATATTATCACCATTAAGTTCTATACTAGCTATGCTAGATTAATTAGAAGATAATGGAAGGAATAATATTTGTCAAACAAAAAGCCAGAGCTTTCGCTCTGGCTTTTTCTTACTTGATCGATTGGATAAGCAATAAGACAGTTTCAACTAATTCTTCTCGGGTCATTTGATTTAATGACTTATTGATTTTAATCGGACCCAGAATTAAATTACTATCGGTTTCTTCTTTGGTTGTTTCTGGAATTAAAATAGAATAC
>DCUP01000011.1 GCA_002327845.1 Patescibacteria group bacterium UBA2211 | reverse complement strand
AGAATGTTGCTACCAACCAAAGTCCGATAGTTGACGCTGGTTCAAGTTTAAGTGTTAATGAAGGATCTTCTGTTAACTTATCAGGTTCCGCAAACGATCCTGATGGTGACGCAATGACTTATTCATGGTCATGTACCAATGGCAGCTTATCTAATTATAATTTCTTATATACAACTTATTACGCTCCTTCAGTTAGTTCAACTACAACATATAGCTGTACATTAACTGCTACAGATAGCAAAGGATACACAGGTAGCGATACTGTATATATAACAGTAATAAATGCTAATTATGATAATGAGAATCCAGTAGTTGACGCTGGTTCAAGCTTGAGTGTTAACGAAGAATCTTCTGTTAACTTATCAGGTTCTGCATATGATCCTCAGGGTGATTCAATGACTTATTCATGGTCATGTAATGGTGGAAGCTTATCTAATTATAATTCTTTAACTTCTACTTATTACGCTCCTTCAGTTAGTTCGACCACAACATATACTTGTACTTTAACTGTTAGAGACTACAAGGGTTATACTAGTAGCGATACTGTAAATATTACAGTAATAGACAATAGTTATAATTATGGCAATTTAACAGTTGATGCTGGTTCAAATAAAGATATTCAAGAAAACCAATCAACAACATTGAACGGATATGCATACAGTCAACTTGGATATATTTCAAGTCAATATTGGACTTGTAATGGTGGAAGTTTGTCTAATTCAAACTCATTAAATCCTACTTATTACGCTCCATCAGTAAGCGTTGACACAACATATACTTGTACTTTGTTTGTTACAGATAGTCGTGGAAATAGAAATTCTGATACAGTAAATATTGTAGTCAGAAATATTGGTTCAAGTTATGTGGGTGGTTTATCAGTTACAACTACTACTCCTACTGTTGACACTAACTCTGCAACCTTAAAAGGAATTTTAAATAATAATGGTGGTCAATACGCATCAGTAAGATTTAGCTGGGGAAGACTTTCTTCATACAGCAATACTACATCTTGGATTACAAACAAGACTTCTGGACAGACATTTAGCTATTACATTTCTGGACTAGAGAAAGGAAAGGCTTATCACTACAGAGCTGAAGCTTCAAATGGAACAGAAAATGTAACAGGACAAGATGTTGTCTTTATGACCAAACCAGATGCCACAACAGGATTTAGTGCTGTTGCTGCTGGAAGTAATCAAATTTCATTAAATTGGAATAGAGGTGAAGCATCTTGCTACACAATAATTACAAGAAAAGCAAGAAGCTATCCAACTAATTCTGCAGACGGTACCGTTGTTTACTTCGGAACAGGATCATCTGTTATTGATAGAAATGTAAGCAATAATGTTTGGTATTACTATAGAGCATGGTCAGTTGCTTGTGATGAAGGAATGTATTCATATTCTGAAAGCCAATATGCAAGAGCATACACAACAGGAGGATACGTCCCACCAATTGTTACTCCAATTAAAGTAGAAACAGGAATTTCAGTTGAAACATTTATTCGTGACATTACTCAAAATGGAATTGCATGGCAGAATTCAATTACTGCAAACCCTAGCGATGAAGTAGAATTTAAGATTATAATTACTCCAACTGGGGAAAAGTCATTAGAAAATGTCACGTTAAGAGCTATTATTTCAGACAGAATCAGCTCTATTAGAGACATCAGAGTTAATGATAGTTCATCATGTGGTGACTCATTATCTGGTATTATTAATTTAGGAACAATAACTTTAGGACAATCAAAAATCGTTACTTTTAAAGGAACGATTGATGAAAAAGAAAACTTTAGCTATGGTTCTAATGAATTAGTCAGCACAGTTGATGTTTCTGCTAAAAATAACACAACAGTTAATAAAACTATGATTGTGGATGTTATTAGAAGCGTTGAAACAAAAGCAGGATTAATTTCTTTGCTTGACCTAAGATTCTGGGCTGGATTACTATTATTGTTATTCATAATTCTATGTATTATTGTAATCTATCTTTTAATCGAAAGAAAAAAAGAAAGACAATGCTTAGCTGAAAGAGAGGCAGAAAATAAAATTGAAAGAAGCAAGTACTTTAATATTAAATAGAAATTAAAGGAAATAAGACAAACGCTCCCGATTGGGAGCGTTTTGCTTTGTTAAAATATTTTAACTAAGATAGAGATTTTACTCTAATCGCTCTTTTAATAAATTCTCCATATTTATCTAGATCAACTTTAGTTTGGAGTTTGTATTCTTCAATTTCAGCACCTAGAGATATCTGATTTTCTGATTTATATTTTCTTATTTCATCAATAGCAGATATTGCTTCATTGAAATCAAAATCATCTATGTTTGTTTCAATTTTTTGAATTGTTGGCCAGCTTGATGTGTGAATACTTTCTTCTTTGCTAAAGTGAGTATATAGTTCATCGGTAATGAAGGGAAGAATTGGGGCAAACATTTTTAAGATATTAGCAAATACTGTTTTTAATGTATATTGAGCAGCACCTTTTGATGTTTCGTTTTCTCCATATAGTCTGTATTTAATAAATTCAACATAGTAATCGCAGAACTTAGACATGAAAAATTCTTCTATTTCGCTCTTGGCTTTGGCATACTGATATAGTTCAAAATATTCAGTTGCTTTCTTTACTGTTTCGTTCATTTCCTTTAATATCCAAAGGTCAGGATATTCAAGATTAATATCTTTTTCTTCATAGTTATCTAGATTCATTATGATAAATCTAGCAACATTCCAAAGCTTAGTTGTAATTTGCTTTCCTTTCTTAATTTCTTTAGGATTGAATCTCAAGTTCTGTCCTAAGCCGGCTCCAGTAGCCCAATATCTAATAGCATCAGCTCCAAATTCTTCAACCAATTGATCGCTAGGGACATAGTTACCTAATCTTTTAGAAATCTTTTTTCCGTGTTCATCGAGTCCATGACCAGAAACCATGATATTTTTGAAAGGAATATCATTGAAATGATAAAAACTTTTAACGATAGAATAGAAATCCCAGGTTCTGATAATTTCGTGAGCGTTAGGCCTTAAGTCAACAGGGAATAGTTCTTTATTATTAGCTAATTCTCTCAATAGGAAAGGAGTACAGGAAGAAGTAGCCCAAGTATCCATAACATCGGTTTCAGGAATAATTTCTTTGCTTCCACATTTGGGACATTGATTAACGGGAGGTTTTTGTTCAGATGGACTTACGGGTAATTCTTTTTCATCGGGCAAGATTATTTCCCCGCAATCTTTGCAATACCAGAAGGGGAAAGGTACTCCGTAATATCTTTGGCGCGAAACACACCAGTCCCATTTAAGAGAATTAATCCAAAGTTTGTAAGGTTCAAACATTTCCTTGGGATGCCAATCTATTTTTTCTCCCATTTCTAGCCATTTTTCTTTTTGGTCAGCAATTTTAATAAACCACTGTTTACTTAAAATTAATTCAACGGGAGTGTCGCATCTTTCGTGAACATTCACAGAATGGATTATATCTTCTTGTCTAATTAAAAATCCTTGCTCCTTTAAATCATTGATTATTTCTTCTCTGGCTTTTTCGATTTTCATTCCTTGGTATTTTTGTCCTAGTTCGTTTAATTTTCCATCAGGAGTTAAAAGACTTTTAGTTTCTAAGTTATCCAGTCTCCATTTTTCTAAGTCTTCTTGATCTCCCCAAGTACAAACCATCATTAAGCCAGTTCCTTTTTCTTTATCTACAGCTTCACTAGTTTTAAATATCACTTCTTGATTAAAAAGCGGAACAATTGCTTTCTTCCCAATTAATTCTTTGTATCGGTCATCAGTTGGGTTAAAATACAAAGCTACGCAAGCTGGTAAGAGCTCTGGTCTAGTTGTAGCAATAACAACACTTTCTCCCTCTTTAATGGGAAAGCTTAAATAATTCATTTTAGAATTTCTTTCTTTGTCTTCTAGGTCTGATTGGGAGATAGCGGTCTGACAGGTTGGACACCAAAGAATCGGAAGTTCTTGTCGGTACAATAATCCCTTTTTGTATAAATCAATTAAAGACCATTGAGAAACCTTGGTCGGTAAAGGAGCGATGGTGCTATATGTTTTAGACCAGTCAACGGAAATTCCTAACATGTTCCAAAGATTCTTGTATGTCTCAATTCCTTTTTCTGTTTCTTTTAAACAGAGTTCAATAAACTCTTTTTTAGTTGTTCTTGATTTGTCTATTTTATATTTCTTCTCGACAAATCTTTCAGTTGGTAAACCATTATCATCAAAGCCCATAGGATAGAATACTTTGTATCCTTGCATCCTTTTATAACGAACAATGAATTCAGCTTGAGTGTAGGACATAATATGCCCAGCGTGTAAATGGTCAGCTGAAACGTAGGGAGGAGGAGTGTCCACCGTAAAAAGTTTATCTCCTTGATTAAAGGAGAACTTAAAAAGTTCTTTTTTGTTCCAGATTTTTCTCCATTTATCTTCAATTGTTTTAAAATCGTAGTTTTTAGGGAATATTTCGTCTATATTATCCATTTTTTCGTTGTTTTTTGATTACTCTTACAGTATAATAAAAGAAAAGGAATATGTCCACTTTTAGAAAATCAGCCTTTACTTTAATAGAATTATTGGTGGTTATTGCAATAATCGGAATTCTTTCCGGTCTTATTGTTGTTATGATGGGGGAAGCGACTAATAAAGCAAACATAGCCAAGACTCAAGTATTTTCGAATTCATTAAGAAATTCATTGATGTTGAATCTAATTTCTGAGTGGAAGCTTAACGGAAACGCTATTGATGCTTGGGGGAATTCTATTCAAGGCACATTAATTGGGGGAGTTTCAACTAATTCAAATTGTGTTTACGAATCTTGTTTAAGTTTTGATGGAGTAGATGATTATGTGCAAATTAATAGCACAGCCCTAAGAGATATAACTAAGGATTTTACATTTACAGCGTGGTTTAAAAGAATTGGATTTTCTGGAGGAACAGATGCTAGTAGTTATCACGGAATAGCAAGGACCATTAATGGAGATAATTGGTATCCGCGTATTTTAGTTTCGTCTGGTGGAAATATGATATATCTTCAATATAGAGATAATAGTCCGACTCCAGTACAATATGAATATATGGCAGTAAATAATATTAATTTCGATTTAGGCAAGTGGCATTTTTTAACTGTAACAAAAGGATCTTTTGGAGTTAAAATATATTTTGACGATAAACAGGTTGGACAAAGTCCCACTTTGACTCATACAATGAAAACGGGTGTAGATGCTTTTTTGATTGGCTGTGGTGCATCACCAATAATTCATTATATGGCTAATGGCACGATAGACGATGTCCATATTTTTAAAGAAGCTATCTCTATGTCTCAGATTAAAGAACAATACTATAGTGGATTAAATAATTTATTTATTTCGGGACAGATAACAAAAGAAGAATATGCGAACAATCTTTCAGTAAATAATAATTATGCCCAATATTAATTTTAAAAATCCTTTAGCTGACAGAATGAGACCAGAAACACTGGAGGAATTTTTAGGGCAGGATGAAATTATCGGAGAAAAGAAATTATTAAGAGAAGCGATTAAAGTAGACATGATTCCTTCGATGATTTTTTGGGGACCGCCTGGAACAGGCAAAACAACTTTAGCTTCTATTATTGCTAAACAAACTAAATCTGAATTTGTTCGAGTAAGTGCTGTTTCAAGCGGATTAAAAGATTTGCGAGAAATTATTGAAAGAGCAAAAATAGATCAGAGATTGGGAAAGAAAACAATTCTTTTTATTGATGAGATACATAGATGGAATAAAACACAGCAAGATGGATTATTGCCTCATATTGAAAGCGGATTAATTACTTTGATTGGTGCAACAACAGAAAATCCTAGTTTTGAAGTTCGCGGAGCGCTATTATCTCGTTCTCGAGTTTTTGTTTTTAAACAATTAGGCAAAGAAAGTATAGCTTTGATTATTAAAAGAGCAATTAAAGATAAAAAAAGAGGATTGGGAAGTTTGAAAATTAAGATTAATAAAAAAGCAATTGATTTATTATCTTTAGTTAGTAATGGAGATGCGCGCATTGCTTTAAATATTTTAGAATATGCAGCATCAGTTTCAAATAATATCGATTTTGAATTAATAAAAGAAGCAACACAAAAGGCTGCTTTATTATATGATAAAGATGGGGAAGAGCATTATAATATTATTTCAGCTTTGCATAAATCAATGAGAGGATCAGATGCTAATGCGGCTTTGTATTGGTTAAGTCGTATGGTTGAATCAGGAGAAGATCCTTTATTTATTGCTCGTCGCTTAGTTCGTTTTGCTTCCGAGGATATCGGATTAGCTAATTCGCGAGCGTTAGAACAGGCAGTATCTACTTACCAAGCTTGTCATTTTATTGGTTATCCAGAATGTAACGTGATATTAGCTCAAGCTGTTGTTTATATGTCTAAGTGTAAAAAATCAAATGAATTATATATAGCTTACGGAAAAGTTTCTGAAGATGTTAGAAGATATGGTAATCTTCCTGTTCCTTTACATTTAAGGAATGCTGTTTCCAAGTTAATGGATGAGGTTGGATATGGAAAAGGATATAAATATAGTCCGAGTTTTGAATATAAAGAAAAGCAGGAATATATGCCAGATAAATTAAAGGGGAGGAAATATTTGAAAGATTAGGATAATAGTGTAATGTAGAGATATGTTAATAGATGACGTAACAATTAGAGTTAGGGCGGGAAATGGAGGCAAGGGATGTGTGGCGTTCCAAAAGAGTAGATTTGCCTTAGGTCCGACAGGAGGCTCCGGAGGAGAAGGCGGCAGTTTTTATTTTGTCGGAGTTTCTGATTTAAGCGCCTTAAAACAATTTCGTTTCAAGAAAGCGGTTCAAGCAGAAGACGGAGGAAATGGAAAGGGGGAATTTGTTGATGGGCCGAATGGTAAAGATGTCATTTTTAAAGTTCCAGTTGGAACTGTAATTAATAATTTGGACAAAAATGAGAAGATAGAAATAGTTAAAATTGGAGAACCAATTTTAATTGCTAAGGGAGGGAAAGGAGGAAGAGGTAATTTTCTTTTCCGTTCTTCAACTAATACTACTCCAATGCAATGCCAACCAGGAATTAAAGGAGAAGCTTATACCTTAAGATTAGAGTTAAAAATGATCGCTGATATTGGTTTTATTGGCTTGCCTAATGTTGGAAAATCAAGCCTATTAAAAGAATTAACTAATGCTAACCCTAAAGTAGCTAATTATCCTTTTACAACATTAGAACCTCATTTGGGGGTTTATTATGATTTAATTTTGGCAGATATTCCAGGATTAATCGAAGGAGCTTCAGAGGGAAAAGGACTAGGAATTAAATTTTTAAGACATGTTGAAAGAACTAAAATACTGTTTCATTTAATTTCAGCCGAATCAGAAGACTTTAAAAAAGATTACGAGACGATTAAAAAAGAATTGGGAGATTATAATGAAGAATTGTTGAAAAAAGAAGAATATATTTTTATAACCAAGACTGATATGGTTGATAAAGATGTTTTAAAAGAAAAAATTAGTAAATGGAGAAAGAAAAAGATTCCGATTTCCATTTATGATTATGATAGTATTGAAAAAGTTAAAGAAATACTAAACGAAATAATGAAAAAAAAGTAACGTTAAATCCGTTGCTTTTTTATTTCATTTGTTATATAGATTATATAGTCAGTTCTTTTAGAACTGAATAGAGGTAATTATGGAAAACCTTACTCTTATCGGTCAAGATAAATTTTGCCGTTATTATAAAACTCCAAATCATTTTAAAACAGTCGAAAGACTAGTTTTAAAAGAATACATTACTGGAGATGGTATCGCTATGAGAACACTTGCGGTTTTTACAAAGAGACTGGCAAGAAAAGAAATTATAAACAACACAGAAGAATCTTCTCAGGGAAGAATTATCGCTTTAAGCGAAATTACCGAGGAGGACTGTTTGGTTCACATGGGAAAAGTTCTTTTTGTGAGGCATATTGATAAAATACCGATTAGCTTTATTTTGTCAGGAGGAGAATGTTTTTTATTCTCTGATAAAATAATAAAATTCAAAGAAGCCGCCGATATTTTAAAAGAATGGCTTATACTTCACAATCAATACAATATCAATCCAGGTCATTTTCTTCTTGACGCAATACAAAGAACACTTTCTGTTGCCGAGATTATCGATGAATATTTTAAATCAAGAAATCTTAAATTATTTTACTTTAAAATAAATCTTGGAATGGAGATTGATGAAGAAACCGGGAAAGTTGTTCCTGTCTGGATTGGTGAGGGGATTATTCCTCAAACAGCCGCTATTTTTGAAGGAGGAAAATTAATTAAAGATTCTAAATACTTAGCGAAGAGGATTCTTCCAGATAATATATACAAAAAAGAAATTGAGGAAATGCAATAAAATTTCCCTTTTTTATTTGACAAAACTTATATTAATAGTATTCTAAAAACAGCTTTTTAACATATTATTTATCATGTTGAAGGCCTTACATTGAAGGTGATCATTTTGAAAAAAGGTAACTTATTAATCGAAGGAAAGACCAAAAGAGTCTACGAAGTTGTAGGTAAACCTAATTTGGTAATTATCGAAAACAAAGATGATATTACCAAAAACGATGATCCTACTCAAACAAGGAAGATGAAAAAGAAAGCAGAATTATCGACGACAATAACCTGCATTAATTTTGAAATTTTGAAAGCGGCTGGCATTCCCGTTGCTTATCAAAAGAGAATCAGTGAGAATGAATTTCTGGCCAAGAAGTGCCAAATGATTTCTCTAGAGGTTATTGTAAGAAGGTATGCTGTTGGTAGCGTTCTTTTACGCTGTCCAGACTTCAAGTTGTCGGGTCCAATTCCTTTCAAGTTTGAACAATTATCTTTCGAAGTATTTTTAAAAACTACTGGGGGAATTATTCTCTCTAAGGAAGGAAAAGAAATCGGCAAGTTGGTTGATCAAAAAAGCGGGAAACCAATTGATGACCCATTGATTGCCAATCCTAAATCTTTGAATTGGATAATCAAAAATCCTAAAACGCTGTTCAATGACGAAGCATCTATTATTGGTATTCTTCCTCGTGAGAATATCCTTCCGAAAAAGACATCAAGGGTATCAATCGAAAAAATAGAAATGATTGCCCTTAAAACATTTCTTGTTCTCGAAGAAGCATTCATTCTTCTTAACCTAAGGCTTATCGATTTCAAGATTGAATTCGGAATCGGACCAAATGGAGATTTATTTGTTGCCGATGTTATTGATAATGACAGCTGGAGATTAAGAACTTCTAGTTGGAAGGAACTTAGTAAAGAATTATTCCGGCAAAACCGAGACATGAAAGAAATTCAAGAGAGCTATGAACTTGTTGCTAAAAAGCTGGAAGCAGCTTATCCATTAAGGTGGCAATAATTTCAAGCTCTATTTTTTATACCAAAATAGGCATTTTTAATATGAAAAAGCCAGAATTAATGAATATTATTAGTAAGTAGATTAGTATTGACAAAATCAATTATTTTGTTATTATATAGTGTGCTACCATGAGTGTAGTATTAGAACTGTATATGTATCTTGAAAATAAAATAACAAGCACAGCAAGATCAAAAAAGAGGTAAAATAATGACAAAGACCGTAATTGTTGGATCAGGAGTTGTCGGACAGGCAACTGGAAAAGGCTTGATGAAAAAAGGAAACGAAGTAGTGTTTGTTGATACAAACATTGCAACCGTTGAGAAACTTAACCGAGAAGGGTTTGAGGCTCACTTACCTAGTGAGATGAATGATCTTTCGGCTGAAATCTTTATGTTTTGTATCTCAACTCCACCAAGAGATGATGGTAGCGTAAATTTGGAATATATTGTCAACGCTGTCATTACTCAAGGAAAATGGTTGAGTCACAAAAAAAAAGATGCTTGGCCATTGCTGGTCATTAGAAGTACTGTTCCGATAGGCACCACCAGAAATCTTTTGCTTCCATTGCTTGAAAAATATTCAGGCTTGAAAGTTGGAAAAGATTTTGGTTTGTGTATGCAACCCGAGTTTCTTCGGGCTCAATCCAATGAAGAAGATTTCTTGCATCCCTGGGTAACAGTTATTGGTCAATATGACCAACGCTCAGGAGATGTCCTGGAGAAGATGTACACAGCTTTTGAAAGCAAGATATTCAGGGTTGACCTGGAAGTTGCTGAATTTCAAAAGTATGTCCATAACTGCTTTAATGCTACCAAAATTTCGTTTTCAAACGAGATGTGGTTGCTTGGTGCAAAGATTGGCATTGATGCAAACCTAGCATTAGAGATTATGGCAAGCACCGCTGAAGGTTCTTGGAATCAAGGATATGGAACAATCGGTGGTCGACCTTATGGAGGAACTTGTTTACCGAAAGACACTAAAGGATTATTGACATTTGCCCAAGAGAGATATGGTATCGATATGCCTTTACTCTCAGCGGTCATTTCAATCAATTCAGAAATGGAAGAACTGGCCAAGCAAGGTGTGGTTCCATCAACTACCATTGCTGGACTCAAATGGCAACCATCACCTGGTTTGAGAAGAAAACAAAAAGAGGCAGGGAGGTAAGAAAAATGGATTTTTCATTTTTGTGGAATTATTTCTGGATTTACATCCCCTTGGGACTAATTGGTTTCTGGAGATGGGGGGTCTGGGTATTTAAGAAAGTATGTACCTTGAAGTACAAACCGATACCAGTCGGAGACCCTGGCAAGAGTTCTACTTTAAGTATAATTACTCCAGTCTACAATGAAGATGTCGAAATCTTCAAAAGAGCACTGAGTTCTTGGCAGGCGAATAATCCTACCGAAATAATTGCAGTGATTGATGAATCAGACAAGCTTTGCATAGAGGCCTTCAAAGATTTCTCAAAGGATAAGCCGTGGGCTAAATTGATAGTCACTTCAAAACCAGGCAAAAGACAAGCTTTAGCTGATGGAATTCGAGAAGCAAAAGGAGAAATCGTAGCTTTGGTAGATAGTGACACTATCTGGGCGAGGGACATCAGAGAAAAAGCCCTTGCGCCTTTCGGTGATCCGAAAATAGGCGGAGTAGTTACAAGGCAAAATTCCCTTGAGCACAATTCTGTTTGGCAGAAGATGACAGATATCTTCTGGGATTTGAGGAATGCCGATGAATGGCCGTTTTTAGCGGCAATGGGCAAGGCAATGACCTGTCTTTCCGGAAGAACAGCACTTTATCGACGAGAAATTCTTCTAACAAACTTGGACGATTTTCTCAATGAAATTATCTTTGGAAGGAAAAAGGAGTCCGGAGAAGACAAATGTCTAACACGACTCATTCAGCAGGAAGGTTGGCAGACTTATTACCAAAGCAACGCCCAGGTATATAGTGCTACCACCGAGAATTTCAGAGACTTCTGGAAACAACGAGTTCGTTGGACAAGGAATAGTTATAATTCTGATCTTCTTGCTCTTTGGCAGGGTGGAGCATGGAAACATCCATTCCTTGCTATCTACATGATTGATCGGTTTATATCGCCGTTCACTCTTCTGCTTGCTCCGATATTCTTTTGTCTCGCCTTATATCTAAACCATTGGGCAGTAGCTTTTATTATTATTTGCTGGTGGATATTAAGCCGAGCGATAAAGTTGATTCCTCATCTCAAGCGTCGGCCCCAAGACATACTGCTTGTGCCGGTCTATACGGGAGTTAACTTCATGGTCGCCGTAGCAAAAATTTATGCCTTGGTGACCATAAGAAAGCAAAAATGGATTCGGGGAGACGAAGAGAGGGAAAAGAAGGGGGTTCTGGGAAGAACAATGGGTTACGTAATTCCTGCTCTGTGTACAGGAGGAATTATTACCTTATTGGTACTATTGGTAATCTTTGTACTTTGAACTAATTCATAGGAGAGGTAAAGAGATTATTTTTCATGATTTTTTCTTCCTCTCTTTTTTATTTTTCAAATAGAGTAACAATAATTTTGAGCTCTATTTTTTTATGTCAAAATATGTTAAATTTTAAATATGAAAAAGCCAGAATTAATGAGTCCGATACGTGATTGGGCTAGCTTAGAAGCTTGTAAATTATATGCTAATGCAGTCTATTTTGGAGTTGATGAATTAAGCATGAGAGCGGCTTCAGGCATTAAAATAACAGAACTAGGATCTTTTATAAAGAAGTGCCATTCTTATGGCATAAAAGCTTATTTAACGGTTAATTCTGTGGTCTATAATCAGGACATCCAAAAGGCAGAAAAACTGCTTAAAAAGGCTAAAAAAGAGGGCATAGACGCTGTTATTGTTTGGGATCCGGCGGTTATCCAAATAGCTAAAAAAATCAAACTTCCTTTTATTGTTTCAACGCAAGCCAACATTTCTAACTATGAAGCTGCAATATTCTATAAAAAGCTGGGAGCAAAGAGAATAGTTCTAGCCCGAGAAATGACTCTAAAGCAAATTAAGGAACTAAAAAAGAAAGTTAATAAAATAGAGGTTGAAGTTTTTGTCCATGGAGCAATGTGTATGGCAATTTCCGGCCGTTGTATTTTGTCAGCCTATCTATATGGTAAATCGGCTAATTGTGGAAGTTGTGCTCAGCCTTGCAGAAAAGAGTGGATGTTATCTGATGAAGAGGGTAATGCGATTTCTAATGAGGGGAAGTATTTTATGAGTGCTAAAGACTTATGTATGATTGAATTTATTCCTGAATTAATTAAAGCGGGAATAGATTCTTTTAAAATTGAGGGCCGAAGAAGAGATCCAAAATATATTGAAGTTGTTTCAAGGTGTTATCGAGAAGCAATTGATGCTTATCTTGATAAAACCTTTACTGATGAGAAAGTGAAGAAATGGAAAGAGGAATTATCTTCGGTTTATAATCGAGGATTTTCTACTGGCTTTTATTTTGGAACTCCAGGGAAAGAGGGAATAAGTTATGATAAGGCGGATAATGTATCTTCAGAAAAGAAAATACTAGTTGGATATGTTACTCATTATTATCCGCGCGTTAAATCAGGTTCGGTAATATTAAATCATTTGGACTTAAAAGTGGGAGATAAAATTATTGTCGAGGGAACTAATACATATATCGAACAAGTAGTTGAATCAATACAGGTTGAAAACAAAAATATACAAAAAGGAAAGAAAGGAGAAGAAGTAGCTATCATTTTTAAAGATACTGTTAGAAAAAATGATAGAATCTTCATCTTACAAAAGAGAAAAGTGTGATATATTAAACACATATGACAACAGAAGTAATTACTTTAATAGCCTCCCTAGTTATCTTACTTGTTTTTACTTACATTCTTTTTCAAAAGTTAATGGACGAAAATGTTAAAAGAAGTAAGGAATTATTTGAAGAAGAAAGAAAGAGATTATTAGAACAAGTTGATTCTAAGAAAGAATTAATTAGTGAGTCAATCCAGCATAATAAAGATACGATTAAGGATTTGATTGATCGGGTTCATGAAGAGTTAGATAAAAGCAAGAAACAACTAGATGATGTAGAAAAAGAAAGAATAGGAGAATTTAATACTCTAAAGACGGTATTAGAGGAATACAAGACCGTCACTGGAAGCTTGAAGGATTCAACCGAAGGACTCAGAAATGTTTTATCAAACAATCAATTGAGGGGAAAATACGGAGAAGAAATTGCTGAAAATTTATTGAAAACAATCGGTTTTGTTAGAGGAGAAAACTATGAAGCCAATACAGCTCAAGAGAATAATGCCAATAGGCCTGATTTTACTATTTTTTTACCCGATAGAACAAAGATAAATATTGATGTTAAGTTTCCTTTAAACAATTTTATTAAATTTAATGACGAAGAAGACAAAGAAAAGAAAAAGCAATTTAAAAAATCTTTTGAACAGGATGTTAAAAATAGAATAAAAGAAATATCAGGGAGGGAATATATTAATCCTGAAGAAGATACAGTTGATTTTGTTATTTTGTTTGTTCCCAATGAAATGATTTTTAGTTTTATTTATGATCAAATGAACGAAGCTTGGAATGACGCAATGACAAAGAAGGTGGTACTTGCTGGACCATTTAGCTTTACCGCTATTTTGCGCATGGTTTTTCAATCATATAAAAGTTTTAAATATCAAGAAAATCTTCACGAAATTATTAAGTTAATCAAGAAGTTTGAAATTGAATATAATAAATATAATGAGGAGGTTGATTCATTAGGAAAGAAAATTAGAGCAGTTTCGACTCAGTTTGATGAAGTATCAATTACCAGAACTAAAAAACTTTCAACGATAGTTGATAAGATAAAAAATGAAAACGTTTTAACCAAAGAAGAAGTTAAAGTCATAGAAAATAAAGAATGAACTTATCTTTAATTGAAGAAAAATTAAAATCTCAACCTAAGTATAGAATTAAGCAGGTGCGCAAGCTGATTTTTCAGGATTTAATAGAGGACTGGGACAAAGCTAGCGTTTTACCCCTATCTTTACGTGAAGAATTGAAGAAAGAATGTCCATTAGAAATCAAACATAAAATGTTTGATGAAGGTAATACTCTCAAAGCTTTAATCGAATTATCAGACGGATTAAAAATTGAATCGGTTTTAATGAAGCATACCGATAATCGTTCAACGGTTTGTGTTTCGTCTCAAGTAGGTTGTCCACTAGCTTGTTCTTTTTGCGCTACAGGAACAATGGGACTAAAGAGAAATTTAACTAGTGAAGAAATAGTTTCACAGGTTTTATTATTTATGAGAATTTGCAAGGTAACTAATATTGTTTTTATGGGAATGGGGGAGCCGTTTTTAAATTATGACAACGTAATGTCAGCGATTCATACTTTAAATAATTCAGAATATTTTAACATTGGAAGTCGTAAGATTTCTATTTCAACTTCAGGAATAATTGAAGGAATAGAAAAATTCGCTAACGAAGATCTACAAGTAAACCTTTCTATTTCTCTTCATGCCCCGAATGATGAATTAAGAAGCAGATTGATGCCAGTAAATAAAAAATATCCACTGAAAGATGTTTTAAAAGTTGTTGATGATTATATTTTAAAAACTAAAAGAAAAGTAATGTTTGAGTATTTAATGATAAGAGAAGAAAACGACTCGATTGAATGTGCTAAAGAGTTAGCTTTAATAATGAAAAAGCCATTATACATGGTTAATTTAATAATATATAATCCAACGGGAAAATTTAAAGCTTCTGATTCAAAAACAATTAAAAAATTTAAAGAATATTTAGAAAAAGAAGGAATTTTTGTTACTCAAAGATATGAATTTGGTAGGGGAATCAAAGCAGCTTGTGGACAATTAGTAACAGAAGAATAACTTAAGAAAGTTTAAAGGGGGCAATTATGCCTCCTTTTGTTTTTTTGAATTTAATTCTTTCTCGAAGTATTTTCCTAATACTCCGATGCCGAAAATTAATAATGCACCGAAGATTAAGAAAATAAATGCAATTAATAATCCTTCAGAAAGCAATCCAGTTCTTTTTGTTACTGCTTGCGCGATAAAAACAGAAACGATAATTAAGATTGCTTCAAAAGTTAATTTTAAAGAGAGTCTCATAATGAACCTCCTGATATCAAAATAGTATTAGTTTAACTTTTTGTCAAATTGCGTTTTTACGATATTTCTGCTATATTCTTTTTAGAAATTTTAAATTTAATGAGGCCTGACTATGTTTGAAATTATCGTAGAGGGTGGGAAAATCATTATTCCCGAAACATATATTTTAAAAAGAAGCAATGAAGAAGAGACCACAAAAACTTTTAAACTTTTTGAAAGATATCTTGTTAAGATTCTAAGTAAAGAAGACAGCAAAATTGTTGTCAATTGGCAGGAAATGGAAAGAGTTATTGATATTGCTGACTATCGAGCTCGCGAAGCCATTAGGCAGTACATCTGTTCAGTTCTTCTATCTTTGAATATTTTAACAGAAAATCCAAGGGGATCTTATTCTTTCTCTGATAATAATATGAATCCTGATTATGGCATGCCCGGAAGAGATTTTTCTTCTTGGAGAATCGGAACTGTCTATTTTAGAAGGAAAGAAGATATCATTGCCTATGGTAAAGCCAGGTTTGCCGGCACATTGTATAACTGGAATATTTTTAGAATGACCGAATTAATTCAAAAACAAGAGATTTGCAAATAGCAAATTTTTTTATTTGCTTCGTTTTAGTAAATAGAATATAATACTTTAGGATAATAATTTTATTACGTTAAATGAAAAAATACAAAAGAGTTTTATTAAAAATAGGAGGAGAATCTTTTGGTAAAGAAGATGGTAAGGGTATTTCTCTTTTTTCGTATGCAGGAATGGCTAAACAGATTGCTGAAATTAAGAAAAACAACGATGCAGATTTGTGTGTCGTTGTCGGTGGAGGAAATATTTTTAGAGGACGCGAAGTTGGAGAGGAAGATTTTGATAAAGTTGCGGCTGATTATATGGGGATGTTATCAACCATTATTAATGGATTAGGATTAGAAGAAGCATTAAAATCCTTAGAGGTTCCAGCGAGACTAATGTCATCGATACAAATGAATAAGGTGTGTGAATCTTATTCAAAGAAAAAAGCAACTCATCATTTAAATAAGGGTAGAGTTGTTATCTTTGCTGGAGGAACTGGGAATCCATTTTTTACAACAGATAGTTTAGCAGTGTTGAGGGCCTGTGAAGTTGATTGTGATTTGATTTTAAAAGCTACTAATGTTGATGGGGTATACGATAAGGATCCTAAGAAACATTTAGATGCTAAGCTATATGAAAATTTAACTTTTGAAGAAGCATTAGAAAAAAAATTGAATGTTATGGATTTAACAGCTTTTGCTCTGTGTTTAGAAAAGAAAAAACCGATTATTGTATTTAATATTGAAAATATTAAAGATATTTCTAAAGCTTTAAGGGGAGAAAGGTTTGGAACATTAATAAATTAAAATAAATTTGCCGACCATTATTATGTGGTCGGCAAAAATTGTGGTGTTAAACTGTTTTTTCTCTGCATAACAGCAAATGCCAATATCGACGCTGTTGCCAGTATTAGAACACCGAATAAGATTAATCCAATGCCCAAAATAATCAAAACCTTATCGTCACTGGCCAGAAGGATTGAAGAAACTATGAATAATAGCCATACTGCTATAGTAGCGATGTAGGAGCTCCTTTCTGGTCCCGTCCAGGAGTCCATTTTGCTTATTTCGTTTTCATTGTTTGGCATCTTTTGTAGGGTTTTTCCCACTAAGATTGCCAAAATTGATAGGACTATAATAAAGAAAAGTCCAGTAATGAAAACGGGCAATACAAGATCTTCAAGTAACATCATTTCCTTCTCCTCGCTTTAAAAAACAAGCTACCTTATTTAACCATTCGTTAAATAGGGTGTCAAGTGATATTATTAGCATTTTTCGTTTTTTAAAGATATAATATCAATATGACATTATTTGTAAGACATCCTGTAAAAAATATAGGGAAGATGAACTCATACGAAAGACAGGTGAGTAAATACAAAGGAGGCAAATCTTCTCAGAAATTAGAACAGGAAAAAAATAATAAAAAAATTAAAAAATAATATGAAAATAAATAAAATATTAACAACTTGGCTTCCAAGAATATTAATGATTTTTTTTATTTCTTTTCTTGTTCTTTTATCTTTCGATGTTTTTAGTATGGATGGAACACTATTAGAAAAAATAGGAGGATTTTTAATGCATAATATCGCGACGATTTTAATTATCGCTGTTTTATTTTATTCTTGGAAAAATCCAAGAACAGGAGGAATTCTTTTTATTATTATGGGTATTGTTTTTACTATTCGCTATGGAACTTATCATCGATGGGATACTTTTGTTTTAATATCTTTACCTTTATTATTATCAGGAACATTATTTTTGTTTAACAAAGATGAACGTAATTGAAGAGGTTAAAAAATTTGTTGAGGAAGAATCACTCAAGCCAAACAGTAAATATGGTTATGAGCCTTTTGTTTTTCATTTTACCCCCACAGTTAATTATGCTCTTGAATTAGCTGAAGAGTTGGGGGCCGATAAAGAGATAGTTGAGATTGCTGCTTGGCTGCATGACATAGGTTCTGTTATCTATGGAAGAGAAGACCATCATATTACTGGTGCAAAAATTGCAGAAGAGAAATTGAAAGAATTAAACTATTCAAATGAAAAGATAGAGATGGTTAAGAATTGTATTTTAAATCATCGAGGTTCGCAAAAAAATAATCTAACAAGTGTCGAGGAAAAAATAATTGCTGATGCAGATGCTTTAAGTAATTTTGATAATATTCCGGGAATATTTAAAGCCGCCTTTGTTTATGAGAAATTGAACCAAGGAGAAGCCAGAGAATCGGTAAGGAAGAAATTAGATAATAAATGGAATCAACTTAATTTTGAAAATTCAAAGAAGATAATTAAACCTAAATACGAGGCTATAATAATTCTTTTAAAATAATATTAAATATTATATTTATATGTCTGAATATTACAAAAAATCAAATAATATTTTCAACCCTGAATCAAAAACATCATTCAAACTCAGTCGTTCGAAAATAGATTTATTTATGGAGTGTCCGCAGTGTTTCTATTTAGATAGACGTTTAGGAGTGGGAAGACCACCGGGATTTCCTTTTACATTGAACAGTGCAGTAGATTCATTATTAAAAAAAGAATTTGATTTACATAGAAAAGAGCAAACTGTTCATCCTTTTATCGAAGAATTTGGAATAGATGCGATTCCTTATAAGCATAAAGATATTGATACTTGGAGGAATACTTTTAAAGGGATTGAATATTTACATGAACCAACAAATCTTTTGATTACTGGTGCAATTGATGATATTTGGATTAATCCAAAAGGGGAAGTTATAATTGTTGATTACAAAGCAACATCTAAAACTAGTGAGGTTAATTTAGACGCTGAATGGCAGAGAGGATATAAAAGACAAATGGAAATATATCAATGGCTTTTTAGAAAGAACGGATTTGATGTCTCTCCGACTGGATATTTTGTTTATTGTAATGGAGATACTGGCAAGCCATATTTTGATAAGAAACTGGAGTTTAATATTAAGGTTATTCCGTATACCGGAGATGATTCTTGGATAGAAAGAGCACTAATGGATATTAAAAAATGTTTGATGAGTAATGATATTCCAGAAATGAATTCTGAATGTGATTTCTGTAATTATAGAAAAAACGCAGTAATGGCAAAAATTAAACACGAAAAGAAGTAATTTAAAAGAGGCTTGTAGGCCTCTTTTTATTATTGACACAATAATCTTAAATTTAATATACTGTGTTTAGTTGCTAATATGCAACATAGCACATTGACGTTGGTGATTATTTTGACTGAAAGTGTTACCGAAGAAATTCAAGTTATTTTTACCGGCAATTCTTTTGAGGCGATTGTCGAAGACATAGGAGAAGAGAAGGTTGAATGTGTGCCGACAATTTATCGAAAAAAATCAAATATCGGATTAAGAATAGATGTTAAAAATTTCAAAAAGTTTTTCTTCATAGAGGAAAGCAACAATGATCCATTCAGGGCATATAGAACAATGATGATTATATCTCGTCTTGGCATCCTCAATATTAACCTTATTAGCTCTGCTTTTCTTGCCAGTGACAGGGTTAAAGAAATATCAATGGCGGGATTTTCGCCCCCCTTAAGTGATATCATCAAGGGAGTTGAATTAAGAAGAATAATGATGGATTTAGTTCCTGAAAAGATAATTCAAGCAATCATTAAAGATGGTAAAGAATTATCTGATAAAGAAAGATTTATTCTAGAGCAAGAGGTTTTAGCAGAAACAATTCCATACGATGATAGAATTGCTAAACTGGAAATTAAGGAGCCACGGGAAATTGCTAAAGAAATCGAAGATATTAAAATGAGAGGCATGGAAATTTATGGAAGAATATTTCCAATTCTTGAATCATACTTTATTTGGTTTGAGGATCTAAATGATGCCGTCGTTCAAGAAATACTTTATATTCTCTTGCTTGATAAATATAATTTTTCTGATGAAGTTGCTGTGGCTGTTGGAGGATTCTTAGCCCAAGTAAATTATTGTTCTTTGTTGAACGGTGATGCGGAAGAAGAATCATTTGTTGGAAATCTTTTTCAAGAAAGAATCAATGAAATTACGATAGAATCAATTTATTGGCTTTCCGACGAAGAAGATTGTACCCCCGATGAAGCAGCTAGCAAGCTTGATGATGCTTTACGTATTATATTCGAGTCAAAATAATTTATATCCCCGCTATTATTTTTAATATAGCGGTTTTTTATTAATTTGTTTTATTAATATTTTTTGATACAATATAGCTATGGAGCAAAAAGGCAAATCAGCAGTAAAAGAACTTTTAGAGAATAATATTCTTTCTATTTCTGCTTATTTAAAATTATTAAACGGAATACTTAATTCTTTTGAGGCAAGAATAGTGGGAGAAGTTTCAGAAGTTAAAATTAGTTCGGTTGGGCATGTATATTTTTCTTTGAAAGACAAAAAAGACAAAAGTGTTTTGTCTTGTGTTATTTGGAATTATGACTATAAATTATGCGGAGTAGAACTAAAAGAAGGATTAGAAATTGTAGCTAAAGGAATCCCCGATGTTTATCCTCCAACTGGAAGATTAAGCTTTAAAGCAAAAACGATTCAGTTAATGGGAGAGGGAGAATTAAAAAAAGAATACGAGAAACTAAAGAAAAAATTAGAAGACGAAGGATTGTTTGATTTAGATAAAAAAAAGGAAATTCCTTCTTTTGTTAAAAGGGTCGGTATTATTACTTCTAAGCAGGGAGCAGTTATTTCTGACTTTTTAAACAATTTAGGAAGGTTTGGCTTCCAAATCAAGTTTATTGACTCTCGAGTCGAAGGGTTAGAAGCGGTTAGAGACCTCTTAAACAGCGTTAAGACGATGAGGAAACAGGATGTTGATGTTCTTGTCATTATGCGAGGAGGAGGTTCTTTAGAGTCGTTTTTAGCCTTTAATAACGAGACATTAATAAGGGAAATTGCTAGTCTTCCTTTTCCGGTAATTGCGGCTATTGGACATGATAAAGATGTGCCATTATTGGCTTTAGTGGCTGATAAGATGGTTTCGACTCCAACCGCAGCCGCCAATCTTTTAAATCAATCCTGGCAAGAAGCAGAGTCAGAATTAAAAGCAGTGGAAAGGGAAATCTTTAATTCTTTTTCTTCTTCTTTAAGAAATCTAGAATACAAAATTAATAATCTATTTTTAAAAATTAAAGACAAATTAGAAAAAGTTATTTCTTTATTTAAAATGATTGAATTTAGAATTAAAACTGTAATTCCAAAAATACTTGAAAATGAAATTAATAAAACAAAAGACAAACTGGAAAATATTGAAAAGATAATTAATCAAAATAATCCAGAAAGAAATTTAAAATTAGGATACTGTATTGCGAATAACAAAAAGGGAATAATTAAGAGTATTAATGATGTTAAAACAGAAGACATTATTGATTTAAAAGTATATAACGGAATAATAAATACGCAAGTTAAAAAAATACAAAAAAATGAAGGAAAAAAACCTTAACCAAAGCCTTAAAAAATTATCTTTAATTGCTGAATGGTTCGAAAAACAGGAAGAAGTTGATGTTGAAGAAGGATTAGAAAAAGTAAAAGAAGCAGCTGAAATAATTAAAGAAGCCAAAAAACAATTCAAAGAGATTGAAAATGAATTTGAGGAGATTAAAAAAGAAATAGAAAAGGAATAATTTGACGAATTTTTAAAACAGGAATAAAATACGTTTGGAATCTTGAAAATCAGATTCCATTACTCTTGCGATTATTTTTTTGGAGGACTCAAATTGACTAGAGCTAAAAAGGGTAACTCAAAGAATGGTAATGGTAATGGCAATAGAAATGGTAATGGCAACGGAAATGGTAATGGTAATGGCTATCATCCGTTTAAGATTGGAACATGTCCAAGATGTGAAAAGGAAAATGTCCCCCTAACTGAGCATCACTTTTACAAAAGAGCGGTGTTTGGAGAAAGCGACATTATTGTCCTTTGTTGCCGAGAATGCCATGACAAACTCGAAGCATTGATTAGAGAAATGGAAAATGCGTCTCTTCGACCCTTTATTTATTGTTATCGTAAGATAAACAAAGGTTTTTTCAGAGGAGAGGAATTTTCTACAGAAAAAATCATGGAGATTGTAAGTCAAGGATTTAAAAAAATCAATGGAAGACAAACCAACCCCTGGATCGAAGAGAGAATTCGTACTAAAGCGATTTCCTTGGGGAGACGAGGTAAAAAATGAGCAAAATTAATTGCCCCTTTTTTTATTTCCATGTATAATATGATTGTAATAACTAATGAATAAAAAGATGAATATTTTAACGGATAATACATTTGAATCAGCGGTTAAAAATAACGACAAACCAGTATTAGTAGATATTTTTACTGAATGGTGTCCTCCTTGTAAAATGTTAGGACCAATTGTTGAGAAACTAGGAGAAGAGTATGCTGGTAAGGTAGATTTTTACAAGATGGATCTAGATAAAAATCCCAAAACAGGAGATATGTTTGGTGTTGATAGAATTCCAACGGTTGTTTTATTTATCAACGGGGAAGTTAAAGACAAATTTATTGGCTTAAAAGAAGAAGAAGAAATTAGAAACTGGATAAATTCAAATATTTAAAATGGAAGAAAAAGATATTGAAAATTTAATAAAGAAAAGCAATGAATATGCTAAAAGCAAAGGATTTAATCTTAATCCTAACAATGCTGTAGTTTCTGGTGTTGTTAAGGGGTTATTAATTCGTAAAGATGGTTTTGGAGAAATATATTGTCCTTGTAGAAAAATGACAGGAGATAAAAAAGCAGATAAGAGAATAATTTGTCCTTGTATTTATCACGAGGAAGAGATTAAGAAAGACGGACATTGTTTTTGTAATTTGTTTGTGAAATAAAAAACCACCGAACAATCGGTGGTTTTATTTTATTCATTGACTCTTCTGACATAAGTTGAGCTTTCGGTGTTTATTTCTATAATATCTCCTTCATTTACGAATAGGGGAGCATCTATTTTTCTTCCGGTTTCAAGAGTTACTAATTTAGTTCCTGATTGAGCTCTGTCTCCTTTAACACCAGGTGGAACTTCAGTAACTTTTAATTGAACTTTAATTGGAATAATTACGTTAATGATTTTATCATTAAAGATAATGGTTTTTACTTCTTCGTTAGTCTTAAGGAATCCAGCCTTATCTCCAATTTGTTCTTCGGTTAGTTCAAATCTTTTACCTTTAATATCGCTAAAAGTATATTTTCCTTTATTTCCAAAAATGAATTTAGCTTCTTGTTCTTCTACGTCTGCTTCTTCAAAGGCATCTCTTGGTTGAGCACTTTTTGAAATGACAGCACCATTCATTAAATTTCTTAATTTCATTTGAAGGTAAGAATGGCCCCTTCCCTTGAAGGTACTTAAAGCCTCTACTATTTCGTAAGGTTGATCGTTGATAACAATAATTACACCTCTGTTTAATTCTGCGTATGATAACATTTGTTTTTTCTTTTTAACTTATTATTTTTCGATTCTCCATTCTATCTTATTTTCCTTATCAGCATATTCAAGCCATTCTCCTCCGTCATCAATGACGTACCATTTTCTTTTGGTTTGAGACCAGATCATTGGTTGATTACGATAATATGGTTTTTTGACAATTTCTTTGGGTTTTAATTTTCCCAATTCTAGCCATTTTTTGAAAACAGTTTCAATTGAATAATCAAGGTTTCTTGATTTTGCCCAATTGGCAACCGTTGTCATGGCTTCTTTTGCTTTATTGACTGAACCAGCTAAATCAATCAACTCTTTAGCTGGGCGAGTAAATCTAGAATAGATTATCTTCTTCTTTTTAGCTGATTCTTTGATTTCGTCAAGAGAGAAACCTTTGGTATAGAAAAAATGATTGACGACTTGTTGAATGTCGGTCTCTTTTTCTTCTTTTGTTTTTTTCTCTTTTTCCATATCTTAGCTTATCTTTTTTAATACTTTTGAGTAGAAGATTTTCACCTTATCTAATTCCTTTTCGCCTATTTCAGTGATTTTGTAAACCCTTCTTCTGTCTTCGGCTTCACTTTTAACAAAACCTTGTTCTTCTAATCGGTAAAGGACACGGTAGGGAGTTATGTTTCCAGGCTTGAAGCCAAAATCTTTTTCAATTGAAGTATGTAAATCCCAAGCATAATTAGAATGCTTTTTTAGGGTAGCTAAGATATAGATCCAAAGATTTTCTTTGGTGTTTGATTTGGTTAATCTTTCAAATGGTGTCATAAATATATATTGACAAACTATTTTACCGGTGTAAAATACAGTTGTATATATTAATTATAATAGTTTTTATCAAATATGGCAAAAAAATCAGTAAAGTCAGCTAAGGTTTCGGGTAATAAAAAAGAAATTAGAATTGCAATTGCCGGATTAGGTAATTGTGCTAGTTCTTTAGTTCAAGGAATTTATTATTACAAAAACATTAAAGATGATGATGAAATAGTTCCTGGATTGATGCACAATATTTTGGGAGGGTATAAAATATCAGATATTAAAATCGTAGCCTGTTTTGATATTGATAAGAGAAAAGTTGGAAAAGATGTTTCAGAAGCTATCTTTGAAAAACCAAACTGTACTAAGATTTTCTGTCACGATATTCCAAAGACAGGAGTTACCGTTAAAATGGGAAACATTTTAGATGGAGTTGCTGACCACATGAAGAATTATCCTGAAGAGCAAACATTTTTACCTTCAGATAAGAAGGCAGTTGATGTTGTTGAAGAATTAAAGAAATCAAAAGCAGACATTTTAGTTAGCTATATGCCCGTTGGTTCACAGAAAGCAGTTGAGTTTTATGCTCAGGCAGCTTTAGACGCCGGTGTTGCTTTGGTAAATTGTATGCCAATTTTCATTTGTTCTGATCCTAAATGGGAAAAGAAATTTAGAGACAAGGGCATTCCTTGTATTGGAGACGATATCAAATCACAAATTGGTGCAACTATTACTCATAGAGTTTTGTCTCACTTATTCGCTGAAAGAGGTGTTACCATTGATAGATCATATCAGTTGAATGTTGGAGGAAATACAGATTTCTTGAATATGCTTTCAAAGGATAGATTGAAATCTAAAAAATTATCAAAGACTGAAGCAGTTGAATCTCAATTAGCTAAGAGATTAAGTTATGACAACTTACACGTCGGTCCATCAGACTGGGTTCCTTTCTTAAAGGATAATAAAGTTTGCTTTATTAGAATGGAAGGAAGAAAGTTTGGTAACGTTCCTGTTGAATTAGAATTAAGATTATCAGTAGAAGATTCTCCTAATTCAGCTGGTTGTGTCATTGATGCCATCAGATTATTGAAAATTGGTTTAGATAGGGGAATTGGTGGAACATTATTATCTTCTTCAGCTTACTTTATGAAACATCCCATGACTCAGTTCACCGATGAAAAAGCCAGGGAAATGATTGAAGAATTTATTGCTAACAAAAGAGAAAGGTAATATAATAAAATAAAAAACTATGGAACCAAATAAAAGATTCATTAATTCAGTTACCGAGGGAAACCTTTGGACATTCATTCTTTCTTTAGGAAAAGAAGCTGAAGTTCAAGAAGATGGTGTCTCAAGATTAATTTTTGAAAAATTCGGTTTTCTCCCTAATGAGTTAATGGTTAAAAGTGTTTTATTTAGATTAAAGAACGATAATTATGTTAGCAGAGAAAAATTAGCTGGAAAGAAAGCTTACAAGATTACTGAGAAAGGACAGAAAGAATTGGATGCGATGAAAAATTATTGTTCTGATTTAATACAAAAACTATAAACAGCTCTTTAGCTGTTTTAGTTTATAATAATAATTTATTAAAAAATGTTAGATACAAAAAGACATTGGTTTAAGGATTTAGAAAAATTGGTTGGTAAATTGTTTGGTGCTCTACCTTTGACTCCTAATCAATACACATATCTTTCAGGAATTTTTGCTTTAGTTGGATTATGGTACATGATTCAAGAAAACTTAGTTTGGGCAATTATATTCTTTTTAATCGCTGGTGGATTAGATTTTGTTGATGGGGCAGTTGCTAGAGCAAAGAATATGTCGAGCAAGGTTGGAGCATATTTAGATACTGTTTTTGATAGATATGTTGAAGGTATTATTTTTTTCGGAATGTTTTTCTTAGCTCTTCCCACGGTTATAATTCCTGGGCAGGCTTGGGTTTATTTAGCAATTTTTGGTTCAATAGTTACGACCTACGTTAAAGCAGCGACCAAAGAAAAGGATTTGGTTAATCAAGAATTGAAGGGAGGATTATTATCAAGAGGAGAAAGATTAATATTAATTTTTATTGCTTTAATATTAGGAGTTATGTATCCAGATTATTTATACATGACTTACGTGGTAGCAATTATTGCAATTTTAGCAAACTTTACAGCAATTCAGAGGTTTCAATCAGCGGTTGCAAAAAATAAATAATAAAAATAGCACCCTCGCAAGGGGGTGTTTTTTGTTCCATATTATATTGACAAAATGATATAAATCTATTATAGTATAGAAAGTAAATTCACGTAAAAACGAAGGTGAAAAATTGAAAGATTGTGTAATTAATCAAGGAAGAATTTTCAGGGTATTGCCGACGACTAAAGTAATCGTGATGTGGGATTGGGATGGCACTCTTGCAGATACCATGCCAGCTCACGCTGATCTTGCGGCAATGTGCATTAATGCACACTTTGGGATGAATATTCCTGAAGCAAGGGAAAGTTATCTGAAAACAACTGGCATTCCTTTTGATCGCCAGCTGGAAAAGATATTCCCAGCAGCAACAGCTCCTCAATGAGAAGCTTGTGCTAAGGAATATCACGAACGAAAGATGACCTATGTCTATGGAAATCCAAAAGATTTTCCTCAGGTGGCAAGAGTTGTTAAAAGGCTCCAGAACTGCAAGAATGTCATCCAGGTCATTTCTTCTTCAACCGAAGAAACTATTATCAACGAATGGGTAAAGAAAACTGGGAACGATATGTACATGGTTCTTGGACGAGAAAGCGGACTTAAGAAGGACCATATTGCTATCATGAAAAAACATTTCCCAGAATCGGTCGTTGTTTTCGTGAGTGATTCTCACGGAGACATGAATCTTCCTGTTGATATGACTTTCGGAGTCGATGTTCCGACAAGCAAAATTTCTTTGTTCACAAAAAACGGGGCAGCAATCGTTTCTCGCAAACCTGTTTGTCTTGTGTGGGCAGAATATTGCTTCGGCAAAATAGGACTTATGGTGTAGGATTAAATTCTTGCACTATTTTTTTATTTTAACTAAATTTATTTAGTTCTTTTTTAATAATCCTATTTTAGAAAGAAGCGGAGTTACAATATAAATCAATGGAGCTTTCTTGCCATTGATTTTTGTTTGTTTGTTCAAGATAGCTTGTTTTAATTCTTCAATTGCATTTCCAATGAATTCAACGTAAGTATCGCCAATTCCTTTGTAATAATGAGAATCTCCTCCAGCAGTCATTCCTAAATTATATTGTTTTGCAAATTCCATTGCTTTATCATCATGTTCTGTTCCGGGCTTTCTACCGTTAAAGACTTCGATTGCATCAACCAAATCAAGATATTTAGTAATATCATCTTTAAATCCTTCAGCTCCATGAAAAGGGTGGGGAATAATTACTAATCCTCCTTGTTTCTTTATTTCTTCCATTACCCATCTTGGGTCTTTTTTGTATCCGTCAATTTGTTTTTTTAAGAATAATCCCAAAACATCTCCTTTGGTTGTTTTAATTTCTTCTCCTAGAATTATTAGAAAATTGTATTTTTTTCCTAATTCAATTGCTTCAGTCCAACCATTAGTATTTTCATGATCGGTAATTGCTATTCCATCGAGGCCAACTTCTTTAGCATAAGTAATTATTTTTTCTATACTTGAAGAAGCATCGTAAGAGTATTTAGTGTGACAGTGTAAATCTATTTTCATGTTTTTATTATACACAATATGATTATTTTGACAAAGAAAATATATTAGTCTAAGATATACACATACAAATATCTAATTTTGCAAATTTAAAAAATTATGGGACAGTGATTGGATGAAGACCTACAACGACATCGACGACATCTTACGGCAGACAAATAATGGTCATTTGACTATTGTGGCGGAAGACGGAAGGGTCATAAAAAACATTCGAACAAAGCATTCTGATGTTTTTCAGAAACTGAATGTTTTCTTCCTCAAACCTAAAAAGGGGGCTCCGGTAACAGTTATTCAAGCTGATAGCGTTCCCACGTATCTGGCTTTGACTGCGATGGTTCAAAAATACCAAGTACTCGGACCCAAGGGTCAATTCTTGTCGCCAATACCGGCAGCAGCATAAGGGAAAATCCCGGGAGCACTCCAAACGACGAGTGCTCTTTTCATATATTGCTCACTAATGCATAAAGTGATATTCTTTAAATATGCAAAAGAGAATATTTATCAGTATTGGATTACCAGAAAACATAAAGAACAGGCTTATAGAATACCAGGAAGAGACTGCTCGTTCTTTTACTAGTTTTAATGATTTTTGTCCGATTAAATGGAGTAAGAAGCATAATTTACACATTACCTTGTTTTTTATCGGCTACATTGAATTAGACGAATTAGTTCCAATGCTTGATACAATTGAGAAGGTAATTGAGAATCACGGTTCTTTTGTTGTTAATCTAAAAAGTATTTCTTACGGACCAAAAGAAGATTCTCCAAAAATGATTTGGGCGAGAGGAGAAAAATCAATAGAATTAGAAAATTTACAAGCTGACCTAGAAAAAGAATTATTTAATATTAGAAAGCCAGAGAACGGTTTTACTCCGCATATCACTTTGGGTAAGGTAATTCAGTGGCAGTTTAATAGAATCGAACCAGAAGAAAGGCCAGATGTTTTTAAAGATATTTCTTTAGCTTTTCCTGTAAATTCAATTGAAATTATGGAAAGTAATTTAGGAAAAGGAGGGGCCGATTATGCAATATTAAAATCAATTCCATTAAAATAATATGAAAATACATTTTATTGGCATCGGAGGAATAGGAGTTTCTGCACTAGCTCAATATTATTTAGAAAAAGGAGATGAGGTCTCTGGTTCTGACGTTATATCATCTTCAATTACTGATGACCTTGTCAAAAGAGGGGCGAAAATTGTTATTGGTCCTAACGTAGCAGAAAATATCAAAGAATATGATTTGGTTATTCATAGTCCAGCTGTAAAAGAAAACAATCCAGAAATAGTCGAAGCAGAATTAAAAGGAATTAAGATTTTAAGCTATCCTCAAGCACTGGGAGAATTAACTAAGGATTATTTTACTATCGCTATTTCCGGAACTCACGGAAAAAGTACTACGACCGCAATGATTGCTTTAATTTTGGTTGAAGCGGGATTAGATCCAACTGTTATTGTTGGGACCAGATTGAAAGAATTTGGAAATTCTAATTTTAGAATGGGTAAATCTAACTATTTAGTAATAGAAGCTTGTGAGCACGAAGAATCTTTTTTAAATTACTGGCCAAAGATAGCAGTTGTATTAAATATTGAAGAAGATCATCTTGATTACTATACAAACATAGAGAATATTAAGAAAGCTTTTAATGAATTTGTTTCTCACCTGGGGGATAAGGGCATTTTAGTTAAGCAAAAAGAAACGGAAATAAAATTTGATAAAAATACAGTTGAGTTTTCTTTAGAAGAAGAAAGATGTGTTAAAAAATTAAGAGAAATAATTAAGATTCCAGGCGACCACAATATATTAGACGCTTTAGCAGCCTTAAAGGTAGCTAGAACATTAAAAATACCAGACGAGATATCTTTTAGTGCCTTATCTAAATATATGGGAGCATGGAGGAGATTTGAAGAAACACAACTTCCTGGTTTTGTTTTGATTGATGATTATGGGCATCATCCAACAGAAATATTAACTACCTTAAAAGGAGCGAGGCAGAAGTATCCAGACAAGATCATTTATTGTGTTTTTCAACCGCATCAATATCAAAGAACCTTTTTATTGTTTAATGATTTTGTTAAAGTACTTAAAGAAATCGTTAATACAAAACTAGTTGATAAGTTATTCTTGATTGATATTTATGATGTAGCAGGAAGGGAAGGAGGAGATTTTAAAGAAAAAGTTAGTTCAAAGAAATTAGCGGATGCTGTTCTGGGTTCTATATATGTTTCTAATGAAGAATTATTTGCTAATCTTCTAGGAGGAGAGGTGATAATATTTATGGGAGCGGGTGATATTTATAATTTAAGCCAGGATTTTAAGGACAAGAATGTAATTTGTTCTTAATTATTAAGTAGTTTTCTCTTGAAAAGAATGTTATATCAAGTATAATATATGTATATGGAAATAATTTGGACAATATTTATAGTTTTATCTGTTATCACACTTGTTTTATGGTGCGTTTTGGGTGGAGACAAAGAAGAGTAATCTTCTTTTTATTTTATAAAAGATAAAAAAGAAAAAAATGAAAAGGATTCTTATTATTGAGGACGAGAAAATTCTTTCTGAAATGTATAGGTTCAAACTAAATAAAGAGGGATTCGAAGTTATTTCAGCGATTGAAGTTGATGAGGCTATTGATTTAGCTAAAAAACAAATACCAGACCTGGTTGTTTTAGATATGCTTCTGCCCAAAGAGAGCGGAGTTAATTACCTAATTAAAATTAAAAAGATAGATGATTTAAAATTAATTCCTGTTCTGGTTCTTACTAATTTTGATGATAATCAAACCAGAGCGGAAGCTTTTAAATACGGAGCTAAGGATTATTTAATAAAATCTAACCATGATCCTAAGGAAATAGTAACGAAAATTAAGGAGCTATTAAGTCAATGATAGACACACCACTTTCAATATACTTAATTATTCCAAGTAGCATTTTTATTCTATTGGTTGGAATTTTTATATTTTTCAAAAATAGAGGGAAAGTAAATTTCTTATTTTTTCTCATGAGCATTGCCCAATTCATGTGGGCTTTCGGAACTTTTATTATTTGGCAGGGAAATGCTTTTGGCATAGTAAATCAGAGTGTTTTATTAAATAAAATTTTAGTTTTAGCCGTATTTTTAATTCCAACCTTTTTATATCACTTTACAATTGAGTTTTGTAAAATAAAAAAACAGAAAATTCTATTGTATCTTTCATATGCATTTTCCTTATTCTTAGTTTTTGTCGTCGATGTTGATTCAGTTATTAATGGAGTGTTTTTTTACAAATGGGGAGATTGGAGCATAGTAAGTATCGTACACTATGTCTTCTCTTTCTTCATTATTTTCTTATTATCAATGTCTTTATATAATCTTTTTAAGGCTTGGCAAGATAGAACCGACAAAAGCATTAGAAAAGATACAATTCTTTATCTTCTCTTGGGAATTGCTATTTTTGGTCTTGTTTTTATTGATTTTCTTCCTATTTATGGAATTAATATCTATCCCTTATTTTATTTGACTATTCCTATTTATGCCCTTATAATGGCATATGTTCTAATTGAAAAGAATCCTCTGGTTTCAATAATTACAACCGATATATTGGTTGCAACATTATTAACCTTACTTTCATCATTATTGATTTTTCCAGATCTAGAGGTAACTTTTATTGAGAAATCAGTCATTTTTATTTTAATTTGTTTTTTGTCTTTTATTGCTTTAAAGTATACTCATCAATTAAGGGAGGACAAAATTGTTTTTAAAGAAACAATAGAAGATAGAACTAAAGAGTTAGAAATGATTAACACTCAATTAAGAGAAGCAAAAAAATCTTCTGAAGAAGCCAATATTATTCTAGAAGAAAAAGTAAAAGAAAGAACGCGCGAATTACAGGGGCTAAATGATAGCTTGGAAAAAGTAGTAAGCGAAAGAACAAGGGAGTTAGAAAGAAAGACTAAACAATTAGAAGAAAAGTTGATTGAATTAGAGCAATTTGGTGATGTGTTCGTGAATAGAGAAAATAAAATGGTTGAGTTAAAAGATAGAATAAGAGAATTAGAAGAAAAATTAAATAAATAAACATGGAAAGAGCTTTAATAGGAAAAATATTTGAATACGAGAACAAACAAGCCACAATTAAGGGTCGAGTTTTTAATATTAGAAATTTAGGAAATATAGTTTTTCTAGTAATTCAAGATTATACCGGAACAATACAGGTTGTTGTTGATAAAAGTATTGAAGTTAAAACAGGAGATGCAGTTGTAGTTACAGGATTAGTTAAAAAAGATGCTAGAGCTAAGAGTGGATTTGAAATTAAGGGAGATAAATTAGAAGTTGTTTCTAAAAATATCGAAGATTTGCCAATTGATTTAAGTAAGGAGGATATTAATTTAAATTTAGCAACCTTATTAGATTATCGTCCGTTATCTTTAAGGCATCCAAAGGTTCAATCTATTTTTAAGTTATACGACATTTTATTAAAGAGCTACGAGAGAGTAATGAGAGAATATGATTTTACTGAAATTAAAACTCCGAAGATATTAGGAACAGCTACCGAAGGAGGTGCTAACTTTTTTAAAGTGAAATATTTTGATAAGGAAGCAACATTAGCTCAAAGCCCTCAATTTTACAAACAAATCATGGTGGGAGTATTAGAAAGAGTTTTTGAAGTTGGTTCTGTCTTTAGAGCTGAGCCTCATTTTACAACCAGGCACGTTAATGAATATATCGGACTTGATGCTGAATTGGGTTTTATCTCTGACTTTTACGATGTTGCAAAAATATTGAATAAGGTTTTAAAGGAAATGTTTTTGGAACTAGAAAAAGAAGGAAAACCATATTTAGATTTGTATAATATCGAATTATCAAAGGTTCCCGATGAAATTCCTTTTATTAAGCTTTCAGAAATTAAGAAGATAATTAAAGAAGAATATGGGCATGAAGTTTCCGAAGGAACAGACATTGATCCTAAGGGAGAAGAATTGGCAGGAAAGTATGCTAAAGAAAAATTCAATTCAGATTTTGTTTTTATTACTCATTATCCTTGGAGAGATAGACCTTTTTATACTATGCCTGACTCAACAAATCCAGAAGAGACTTGTGGCTTTGACTTGCTCTACAAGGGTCTTGAAATAGCGACAGGAGGGCAAAGAATACATAATTATGAAGAATTAATGGCTAATATGAAGAAGAAAGGTATTAAGCCCAAAGGAATGGAATTTTATTTAGATGTTTTTAAATATGCTATTCCTCCACATGGAGGATGGGGAATGGGTTCAGAGAGAATCATTAAGCAGATATTAAATCTAGAAAGCATAAAAGAAGCTATTCTATTTCCTAGAGACGTTAAAAGATTAATTCCTTAAAGTTCATGAAAAGAGAAAATATATTCTTTTTATTGGGTCTTTTTTTTCTATTTTTATTATTTTTTATAATTAATTTTTGTTCTAAGGATGTTTTAAGCAAAACGTCTGAATCGTTTTTCTTAAAAGAAACAGATGTTTCTTTGCTAAGGCCGCTAAGCAAAGAAAAAATTAATGATTTATATTTGAATTCTAATAATTTTTTATCAGCCTTTGTTAGTTTGGACGAAGAGAAAGAAATTATTTTAGCAGAGAAAAAAAGTAGCGAAGTGATACCAATAGCTTCTTTAACTAAATTAATGACGGCTGTTATTTCTTTAGAAAATTATAATCTAGATGATTTGGTAAGTATTAGCTCTTCGGCTGTTTCAACTATTGGAACCATGGGAGGATTAAGGGTTAATGAAAAAATAACAGTTAGAGATTTATTATACGTTACTTTAATTGAATCAAGTAATGATGGTGCTGAGGCTTTAGCCGAAAAAATGGGTCGCGCAGAATTTGTTTACAGAATGAATAAAAAAGCCAGTCAACTAGAAATGAAAAATACTAGGTTTTATAATCCGACAGGGCTGGATATTTTTGCTGATGAATCGGCAAAAGAATTGTTAGAAACTAACGTTTCAACAGTAGGTGATTTAGAAAAATTAGTGATACATATTCTTAAGAATCAACCCTTGATTACTGAAATATTATCTTTATCTGAAAAAAAGATTATTAGCAGTAGCGGAGTTGTTCATAATTTATCAAATACTAATATTCTTTTAAAAGAAAACGCAGGATATCTTTGGGGCAAGACAGGATATACAAAAGAGGCCAACGGGTGTATTATATTAATATTGAACAATTATTCATCTATTAACTCGGGTTACATTATTAATGTAATTACTGGGGCCGATGATAGATTTAAAGAAGCCAGAAAACTAGAAGAATGGCTTCATGCTTCATTTATTTGGTAAACTATGTCTTTATTTACTTTCAATGCGATAAAAATAATGTCTCTAGCTTTTATGGCTTCGATTATTGCTGTAATCGTAGCCGGATTTTTGATTGCTTTTTTATACAAAATAGAATTTTGGAAAAAGAAACCAAGAGAGAAAACAATTGATGGACAAGAAGCTTCAGTATTTTTAGCTTTTCACAAAGAAAAAGAAGTAAATACTCCTCGTGGTGGAGGGATAATTATTTGGGCAACGGTATTAATATTATTAGGAATTATTTTTTTAGCCGGTAAGATTTTTGATATTTGGTGGATAGATAAATTTAATTTTTTGTCCCGTGAGGAAACATGGATTCCTTTGTTTGCTTTAATTACGGCCTCTTTAATTGGATTAATTGATGATATTTCTGTTGTTTATGGAAGAGGAAAATATATTGGCGGAGGACTTAAATTTAATACAAGGTTGTTACTAGTAATTATTATTGGTTTGGTAGGAGGATCTTGGATGTATTATAAACTAGGATGGGATTTTATACATATTCCATTATTAGGAGATTTTCCTCATGGATTTGATTGGCATATCGGAATATATTTTATTCTTTTATATATTATTGTCAGCCTAGCTTCTTGGGCTTCTGGGGTGGTTGATGGATTAGATGGATTAGCAGGTGGGGTTTATAGTTCTATTTTCGGAGCTTTTGCGGTGATTGCATTCTCTGAAGGTTTGATTGATTTATCAGCTTTTTGCATGGTAATTATAGGAACTTTATTTGCTTTTTTGTGGTTTAATATTCCTCCAGCTAAATTCTATATGGGTGAGACTGGAATTTTAGGATTAGCTATGACAATGACAGCAATTGCTTTTTTAACAGATTCAATAGCGGTTTTACCAATTATTTGCGGAGTATTAGTATTTGAAACTGGTTCAGTTATTATTCAATTACTTTCTAAAAAATTTAGAGGAAAGAAGATTTGGCAGTCAACGCCGATTCATCATCATTTGGAAGCAATTGGCTGGAAGCCTTATCAGATTACGATGAGATTCTGGATTATCAGTATTGTTTGTGCAGTATTAGGAGTTTCAATTCAATTATTAAAATGACCTTTAAAGAATTAAGAAAAAAGTATCCAGAGTTTGTATATGAAAGTTATGCTTGGGAATTAAAGGGAAAAGATTTTCACCTTTCTTTTTGTTTTAAGAATGGAGAAATAGAATTTAATCCGTCAGTTATTATTAAAGATGTTCCCGAAAGGAAGATTGATAAACATGTTTTAGATAATTTGGTTTTCAATTTAGGAATGATTGAAATGTTTTCCTATTGGAAAGCAACTTGTTCAAAAAAGATAATTGTTAAGGCTGGCAAGTTGGATAAAAAGCAGATTGATTGGTTTAAGGATGTTTTACTTAATGGAATGGGCCAATTTTTCTATGAAAACAAAATTAATTTTACTGCTCTTGATTTTGTAGAAATTATTTCAGAAGGAAAACCATTAACTAAAAAAGGGAAAGTAACTAAGAATGGAATTTTGATTCCGATTGGAGGAGGTAAAGATTCGGCTGTAACTTTGGAGCTAATGAAAAAGTTTAAAAAAGAAGTTGATTGTTTTGCTTTAAATCCCAATTCTAATATTCAAGAAATGTTCAAGGCTTCTGGGTATAGCAAGATGATAATTTGTGAGCGAAAGATTGAAGACAAATTATTAGAATTAAACAGGCAAGGATATTTAAACGGACACACTCCTTTCGTGGCTTATTTATCTTTTTTAACTGTCTTGGTTTCTATTTTGTTTAATAAAAAGTATATTGTTTTTTCTAACGAAGACAGTTCAAATGAGGGAAATGTTAAATGGTTGGGACGAGAAATAAATCATCAGTATTCTAAGACATATGATTTTGAAAAGAAATTCAGAAAATATTACTCTGATTATCTAGTTGAGAGTTTAGAATATTTTAGTATTTTAAGATTAATGTATGAATTACAGATTGCTCGCATCTTTTCATATATGAAGAATTACTTTCCGATATTTTTGAGTTGCAATGAATCACAGAAAACATATTCAGGAACAAAAAAGAAAACGGGGAAGTGGTGTGGTGAATGTTCTAAATGTTTATTTGTTTATATGATTCTTTATCCTTTTCTTTCTGAAGAAGAGTTACTTTCTATTTTCAATGAAGATCTATTTGCAAAAAAGGAATTATTGCCGATTTTAAAAGAATTAATAGGGGAAAAAGAGGTTAAACCCTTTGAATGTGTAGGAACAAGAAAAGAGGCATTAGTTGCTTTGTATTTGGCTTATAAGAAATCTCCAGAAAGACCTGTGCTATTAAAATATTTTGAGAAAGAAATTTTACCCAAACACAAAGATTGGGAGACAATGTCTTTAGAAGTAATGGACTATTGGAATAAAAAGAACTTTATTCCAGATTACTTCAAAGATTAAGTTCTGAATACCGTATTTGACATTTATACAATAACATTGTATAATATTATTATACATTGAAAATCTTTTTGGAGTTGGCTATCTTGAGTTTACCCATTATGGAAGTTATTTTCCTTCAGGGATGGAGGGAAAGCGGAGCCAGGAAAAAGGCTCTCTTAAAAGAAGTACTTGAGAACATCTCTGGAGTAAGGGTAACCGTTGTTGATTACCTTGATGCTCCGGCAGAATGGACCTATTTCCGGTCACACCTAACTGTTGAAGAATATGCGGTAAGAGCGGAAAAAGTCATTAAGCAGATCAAAGAAGAGAATCCAAAAGCCATGATTGTGGTTATTGGACACTCTCTTGGAGGAATTATCGCAAGGTATCTTTGCCAGAAAGGACTCTTCCCATCAAGCAATATGATTTTAGTGGGAACTCCCAATAAAGGAATTTCCTATAAATCGTTTGGTGGAAGTCTGGGTATAATTATTACCCCGATATATTGGGTCTTAGCAAGTAAATATATTTGCAATGTCCCTGTTTTCTACCAGTTGCTTAAAGGAAGCTCTTTTCTTGAAAAGTTGAACAAGGACAGGATTCCCGGAGACTGCTCTTATGTCTCTGGATCAAAAGATACCAGAGTTGAGAGTTCTTCAAGTAATCCGCATGGCATTGGCTATATTGTCCAATGCAATCATCATCTCTTTAAATTCGATGGGGAGAGCGTTCAATGTTTATCCAAAAAAGATCTTGATGAGCTTAATAAGACGGCTGTTCCAGTTATCGTCCTTATTATTAGGAAAATGATGGGTAACCGCACCGTATTCGTTTAAAGACCAGACGAATTAAAACAATAGGTCTTTTTTTTATACTTTAAATATGTTAAATTATATCTAATGAAAATTAACTCTTTAGAAAAGAAAAAGGTTTTAATTTTAGGAATAGGCAGGGAAGGTGCCGATTCTTTTGTTTTTCTAAGGAAAAAGTTTCCTAAAAAGAAATTATTCATCGCCGACAAGAAAAATCTTGAAGAAATGGATTTGAAAACCAGGAAATTATTGAATGATAAAAATGTTGAATTATTTTTAGGAGAGGATTATTTAAAAATTATTAAAGGTTTTGATATTATTTTAAAATCACCAGGAATATCTTTATCTAGTATTAAGAAATATCTAAGTAAAAAAACCAAAGTAACAGGACAGACTGAATTGTTTTTTGATAATTGTCCGGGGACGATTATTGGAATAACAGGAACTAAAGGTAAGAGCACTACCTCTTCTTTGATATATTCAGTTTTAAAAGAGGCAGGACTTAAAGCTTATCTAGTGGGAAATATTGAAACTCCATCATTATCATTTCTTTTGAGTGCTAAAAAAGATGATATTTTTGTATACGAATTATCATCTCATCAATTACAGAATTTAGAAATAAGTCCTCATATAGCAGTATTTTTGAATATTTATCCTGAACACTTGGATTATTACAAGAATCTTAAGGAATACTTTTTGGCAAAAGCAAATATTGTTAAATATCAGAAAAAAAATGATTACTTCATTTTTAATTCTAAAATTAAAGAGATAAAAGATTTATCTATAAAAGCTAAATCTAAAAAGATTGAAATTAACTCAATTGATTTTTCTAAATTCTTAAAAGATAATCAGGGATTTTTAGAAATTACTCATATTGATAATTTGATAGCGGTTTTAAATGTAGCTAAGATAATGGAAATTAAGGAAGAAAAAATCGTTAAAGCCTTTAAGAAATTCAAAAGACCAGAACATAGATTGGAATTTGTTTGTGAAAAAAAAGGAATTAGATTTTACGACGATTCAATTGCTACGATTCCCGAAGCAACTATTTTTGCTTTAGATTCTTTAGGATATGATGTCGAAACCTTAATTGTTGGAGGATTTGATAGGGGAATTAAGTTTGATAAATTAGCTGATAGAATTATTAAAAGCAATGTTAAAAATTTGATTTTACTTCCTGTCTCAGGAGAGAAGATTTTAAAAGAAATTGAAAGAAAAAAAGGAAGAATAAGACATTACAGTTTTGATAATATGAAAGACATAGTTAATAAATGTTTTCAGGTAACATCTAAGAATAAAATATGTCTTTTGTCTCCAGCCTCGCCTAGTTTTGGAATATTTAAGGACTATAAAGAAAGAGGAGATTTATTTAAGAAATACATTAAAGACTTTAAATGATAAAAGAAAAAAAGAAATTCGACTTAAGTCTTTTAGTGATAATGGTCCTTTTAATTGTAATGGGAGTTTTAGCTTTAGCCACATCTTCAACTCCTTTATCTTTAAAGTTAACTAATGATCCTAATTTTTATTTATTTCATCAATTACTTTGGGGATTATTACCAGGTTTAATTTTGGCTTTTATTGCTTTCAAAATTCCCCTGCACGGAATTAAGAAATGGAGTTTCCTTTTTTTTATCGCTTCATTCATCTTAATGCTTTTAGTTTTTATTCCAGGATTGAGTACGACCCAATTAGGTGCCACTAGATGGCTTAATTTGGGTTTTACGAGCATTCAGCCATCAGAAATAATGAAACTAGCCTGTATAGTCTATTTGGCCGTTATATTGAATGGTGAGAAGGCAAGAAATAAGTTTTCTGCTTTTATTATTCTCTTGATTTTAGTTTGTGGAGCTTTGTTTCTCCAAAAAGATATGGGAACCTTAATAGTTCTTTTTTCTACAATGATGATAATGTTTTTTTGCTCTAAAACTCCAATCAAACAAACATTAGCAATTGGTGTTACTGCAGTTTTAAGTTTTGTTGGCTTAATAATGTCTGAACCGTATAGATTGCAAAGGGTTATGTCTTTTCTTCATCCAGAAACTGACACACTGGGAACTAGTTATCATATTAACCAGGCCTTAATTTCGGTTGGTTCTGGTGGAATAACTGGCTCTGGTTTAGGATTAAGTGTTCAAAAATTTGGTTTTGTTCCTCAATCAATTTCTGATTCTATTTTTGCTATTTTTGCTGAAGAGGCTGGTTTTATTGGTTGTATTATTTTGATTGCTTTATTCTTTGCATTTTTCGTTGCTTCTTTTTCTATAGGAAAAAAAATTCATGATGAATATTTAAGATTGATGGCTATTGGTATTGGATCATGGTTTATAATCCAAGCCTTACTTAATATTGGAGCGATGATAGGAGTAGTTCCTTTAACAGGAATCCCTTTACCGTTTATTAGTTATGGCGGTTCTCACCTAATAATGGAATTAATAGCTTGTGGAGTTTTGTTAAATATTTCTAAATACGTTAAGAATTAATTTTTTATTTTACAAAGAAATACTAAATTGTTATAATGATTTTATATAAAAATATATGCACAATAAAAAACAGACTAGAGTAGAAATTGCAACCGTCCCAAAGGTTTCAAAAATAAAAACTATCGAAAAGCCAAATCTTCCAGTCAGGTGTGATAAATATGAAAATTGTGCATGGCCATATGTTTTATCTTTGCCATTTATGTGGCTTATTACGATTTATGTGATGATTAAGAAGGGAGTCTATAAAATATTTGGTCTTGGTTTACCGAAAACAAATTCTTTCTTTTTTGATGGATTAGGAAAAGAAAGCAGAAAAGTAAAAGATTATGCAACAACTTGGAGAGCGATGGATATAGTATATAATCATCCTTTTGCTCAAAAATGGACTTTTAGGGGAGCTATTGATGAATTTTATTGGTTCGGATTAAATTGTCAGGGTCTTCGTAATAGGCTTAAACTTATTAAAGATGAATTAAGGAAAGCTATTTCAAAAATAGACAATGGTGAAGAAATAAGGCTTGTGTCTTTAGCTTGCGGCTCAGCAGAATCAGTAATTGAAATTATTGCTGAAGCTAAGGCTAATAAAAAAATTATTAAAGCAAAATTTGTAGACATAGATGGCGATGCTCTTGAAAGGGCTAAAAGTTTAGCTAAATGTTACGGAGTAGAAAATCAAATAGAGATGCATAAAGGAAGTATTTACGACATAATCGAATCATCAGCTAAATTTAAGCCACAAATAGTTGAGATGATGGGATTTTTAGATTATATTAGTCAAGAAGAAGCGATTTCTTTGTTAACTAAAATTAGATCTATATTGGAGCCAGATGGCTATTTAATAACTTGTAATATTTGTCCGAATATAGAGCAGCATTTTTTGAAATGGGTTATAAACTGGCCGATGATTTATCGAACCCCCAAAGACTTAAGCGATGTTGCTAAAAAATCAGGCTTCGAAAAATATAGATTAATTTATGAGCCATTAAAAGTTCATGAATTATTAATTGCTAAAAAATAAGTAATAATTAAGAATAGTAAAGGTGTTATTTTATAAAATTGAGGAGATATGACTTTTTATGCCGTAGCAGCTTTAATTAATGCCATTACGAGTTTAACGCTCGGTTCTTTGATATTCTTCAAGAATCGTAAGAATACAACCAATTATACATTTATTTTATTAAGTGGAGCGGTATTCTTTTGGTCAATTTTTTATTTTTTATGGCAGATATCAACTGATCATGATACTGCTTTATTTTATACAAGATTACTTTCTATAGGCTCGATATTTATTCCAGTGTTTTATTTACATTGGGTTTTATCTTTTTTAGAGATTAAAAAATTTATATCTAAAGCGATTCTATGGTTTGGCTATGCAGTAACTTTAATATTTTTAGCTTTTTCTTTTTCTCCGATATTTATAAAGGGAGTAGAAGAGATAATGGGATTCGCTTTTTGGCCTAAGGCTGGTTGGCTTTATACTGCATACCTTTTAATTTCATACGGTGGGTTGGTAGGCTATGGACTAATCGAATTAATTAAAAGTTACTCACATTCAAACAATCTTAGACAATATCAAATAAAATATATAATAACTGGAACTATTATCGGGTTTTTAGGTGGAGCGACCAACTTTTTTCTTTGGTATGATATAAAAATATTACCATTTGGTAATGTTGTTACTTCTTTGTATGTATTTATTTTATTCTATGCCATGATTAGATATCGCCTAATGGATATTAGAATTATTATCCAGAAAATATTCATTTATTTTGTGGTTGCTGTTTTTACTTATATTGCTTTTTATGCCAGCATTGGTTTTTATAATAATACTTTCGGAGGAGTTTTTAATGGTGCTTCGTATGCTTTCGGTGTTATATTAGCTCCTTTGTTTGCATGGTTTTTCTATACCGTGGACAGAGGAGTAAGAATTTTTGCTAATAAATATCTTTTTGTTTCTTTATATAATTATCAAGAAACGATAAATAAATTAGTTGATGAATTAAATAATTATATTGATTTAGATAAAATTATCGGATTAATAGTAAATACCATTAAAGATACTATGCAATTGGATAGAGCGGGTGTTTTATTGGTGAATACGAAAACATCTCCCATAAAGTATCAAGTCGCTAAGGTTATTGGATTTAACGAATTTAATGGAATTTCTTTAGTGCAAGATAATTTTTTAACTAAGTATCTTACAAAAAATCAAAAACCACTAGTTGGCGACGAGTTGATAATGCTTTCTAGTAAAATGGACGAGAGAAGCAAAAAAAGCTTCCTTAAGCTTTATAACCATATGGAAAAAATAGAGGCTGCATTATGCTTGCCTCTTATGGCTAATAAAAAACTTATTGGTATTATTGTTCTTGGATCAAAGATTTCTGGTGATGCTTATACTGATGAAGATTTAAGATTGTTAGATATTCTATCAAAGCAAGCTGGTATTGCGATAGAAAATGCTAGACAATACAAACAAATTCAAGAATTTGGTGAAACTTTAAAGAATAAGGTTGACGAACAAACAAAGGATATTGAAACGAAAAATGAATATCTTCAAGAGTTGCTTAATATGAAATCTGATTTCTTGAGAGTAGTTAATCATCAACTAAATACTCCGCTATCAATAATGAGAGGTTATTTTTCAATGATGAAAGATGGGGATTATACTCCAGAAAAAGCTCTTCCTGTTATTGAAAATGGATTAGATAGAATTATTGACACGGTTTCTGCTTTTTGGGATGCTTACAAGCTTGAAGGAGAGAAAATGAAAATGGAACCACAGAAAACTGATATCGCTTCTTTAATAGAAAACATGGTAAAAGAAAAGAGGAAATTAAAGAATGCTGAAGAAAGGAAATTAAAATTAGAAATTGAAAAGCCTAATTTTGTAATTCCTGAAGTTTGGTGTGATTTTCAAAAAATAACCCATGTTATTTCTAATCTTTTAGATAATGCTGTTAATTATACCCATAAGGGCAAGATTACTATTTCTTATGAATTAGACGATAGTTTTTTAAAGATAAATATAAAAGATACTGGAGCTGGAATATCTGAAGAATATCGTAATAAAATTTTTCAAAAGTTTTCAAGAGGAGCCAATGCTTTAAAAATGAATCCTAATGGATCAGGAATTGGATTATATATTGCTAAAAAGATTGTTGAAGGAAACGGAGGAGAATTGTCTTTTTATAGTGCAGGAGAAGATAAGGGTACTACTTTTAGTTTTACAGTTCCAATACATGGAAATAAAACAAAGGTTGAAGAAGTATCTGTTAATAAGCCTAATAAAATAGAAATATTTTAAAAATATGAACAAGATACTTTTTATCGATGATGAAAAAGCATTAGTAGAGATGTATCGTTATATTTTTGAAAAAAATGGATATAAGTTCATAACAACCTTTGATATTGAAGAGGCTCTCAAAATGGCAGAAGCAGAAAAACCAGACATTATATTATTAGATATCATTATTCCTAAACCAGAAAATGTTGTGGCAGAACAAGGATATGATTATTTGAAGAAAGTTAAAAGCAATCCAAAAACTAAAGGTATTCCTGTTATAATTTTTAGTAACCTTGATACTCCTCAGGATCGTAAAAAATACAAAGAATTGGGAGCATTTGCTTTTGTCTTTAAGCGTGACTGTGGTCCGAAAGAGGTTTTAGATTTTATTAATAAGACAATAAAGAGAAACAATAAGTAAAATATCAATTATGATGTTCGAACATTCTTCAAAAAATAAAAAGTTACTACTTATTATTTCTTTTTTCTTTTTGTTGTTTGGAATAATTTTATTAGTTTGGCCGAACTTATTTAATAATTCAAAATTAGTAGAATTTGATAGGCTAGTCGTTATGGAAATAAATAATAAGGTTGTTTATCCTGACAATTTATCTATTCAACTTAAAGAAATTAATGACTCTCGCTGCAAGCCTGATGTTCAATGTGTTTGGCAGGGAGAAATTTCAGCTTTATTCGAAATAATTACTGAGGGGTCTTCAAAAGAAATAAGATTAGGAACTATTAACAATAATCAAATCGATTTGGATCATTATAAATTTTTTCTATATGAGGCATCAGAAAATAATGTAATAATTATAACTCAAAAGAAGTAAAAAATCATAACTAAGACAAAAATTGATAATTAATTAGAATAAGTAGAAAAGAACCACCCAATCGGAATGGTTTTGTTTTTATTAAAGATAAACACTTGTTAAAAAGCCTAAAAATGATATATTTAATATATGAAAAGAATATTATTCACAGGCGGAGGAACAGGTGGACACATTTTTCCCATTATTGCTATTGTTGAAGAAATGAGAAAAAGGGGTTCTGATTTCAAATTGGAATACATTGGACCATCTGATTTTACTTCTAAGACCTTTTTGCCTCAAGCAAAGATTAATGCTTATTATATTTCTTCTGGAAAATTAAGAAGGTATTTTTCTATCAAATCTGTTTTTTCTAATATTTTCGATTTATTAATCGGTATTCCTTTTGGAATTTTTCAAGCTTTTATAATAATGTTTTTTATAGCTCCTGATGTTATTGTGAGTAAGGGAGGATTTGGTTCTGTTCCTGCTATTATTGCTGGATGGATTTTAAGAATTCCAATTTTTATGCACGAATCAGATGTCGTAGGTGGATTGGCTAATAAAATAGGAGGTAAACTATCAGAAAAAATATTTGTTTCTTTTCCCACTTCAGAAATTGAAGATTTTCCTAAAGAAAAATTAATTGAAAGTGGTAATCCCGTAAGGAGTATTTTAGCTCTTGGAAACAAAGAAGATGCTAAAATTAAATTTAACTTGACTGGCGAGAAACCTGTAATACTAATTTTGGGAGGATCACAGGGTAGTGAAAAAATAAATGAAGTTATTTTGGGAGTTTTAGTTGATGTGCTTCAGGATTTTGAAATTATTCATCAGACAGGAATGGCCGGATTTAAAAGAGTAAAAAATGAAAGCTTGGCAATGATTGATGAAGGATTATTAAAATATTATCATCCCTATTTTTTTCTAGACGATAGAGAATTAGCTCTTGCATATACTATTTCTGAATGTGTTGTGGCAAGATCAGGAGCGGGAACAATTTTTGAAATAGCTCTTTTGAAAAAGCCTAGTATTCTAATACCCCTTCCTGGGTCCGCTCAAAACCATCAGGTTAGAAATGCTTATTCTTATGCTAGGAATGGAGCTTGTCTGGTTTTAGAAGAGGGAAACTTTACCCCTCATTTCTTTTTTGAAAAATTGAAAGAAGTTGTCAAAGAAGATAAAGAATCAATGTCAAAAGCAGCAGAATTATTTTCTAAACCATATGCTGCAGTTATTATAGCTAGATATGTTTTAGATTTTATAGAATAATATGATAGCTAAAAAAGAAGAAAAAAGAATAAGAACAAGATTTGCTCCATCTCCAACTGGGCATCTTCATATTGGAACAATTAGAACCGCTTTATTTCCTTTTCTTTTTGCAAGAAAAAATAAAGGAACGTTTATTTTAAGAATCGAAGATACTGATTTAGAGAGATCAAAAAAAGAATGGGAAGATGAATTATTAATGGGTTTGAATTGGATGGGAATTAATTGGGATGAAGGTCCAGTCGTTAATTCTTCGAATTACATTGGAGAGCATTCTCCGTATAGACAGAGTGAAAGAACAAAAATATATAGAAAATATTTAGAACAAATGTTGGCGGATGGCCATGCCTACTATTGTTTCTGCTCTAAAGAAGAAGTAGAGGCTCAAAAACAATATTTAATGTCGATTGGCGAATCTCCGGTTTATAGAGGAGCTTGTAGGGATTTGCCTAAAGAAACAGTGGAAAAATATTTAAAAGAAGGGAGACCTTCAGTTATTCGTTTTAGAACTCCTACCGACACTAAGGTTTCTTTTAATGATTTAATTAGGGGGGAGATTGAGGTCAGCACCGAAACAATGGGTGATTTTGTTTTAGCTAAAGACCTAGATACGGCTCTGTTTAATTTCACTTGTGCAGTTGATGATGTTGAGATGGAAATTACTCATGTTATTCGTGGTGAAGATCATATTCCCAATACTCCTAAACAGATTTTAATTATTCGTGCTTTAGGATTTGAAGAACCAAAGTATGCCCATTTATCATTAATACTGGGAACTGATAAAAAGAAGCTTTCTAAGAGAACCAGTAAAACATCATTAATTGATTATAAAGATGATGGTTATTTACCAGAAGCAATATTAAATTTCATTGCTTTCTTGGGATGGAATCCAGGAACAGAAAAAGAAATTTATTCGCTTGACGAACTGATTGCCGATTTCTCGATTGAAAAAATACAAAAGTCTGCTGCTATTTTTAATGTCGAGAAACTAGATTGGATTAATGGTTTTTATATTCGTAAAAAATCTCTTTTCGACCTAACCAAAGAATGCGTTCCTTATTTAATTAGAGCTAATTTAATCAGAGAAATTGCTGTTGAAAAATATTCAATTATTGAAACAGGAGAAGAAATACATCTTGAAGAAATTGAAAAGATGGTTGCCTTATATCACGAGAGACTTAAAAAACTTTCAGAAATTGTAGAATTAATCGATTTTTGTTTTTTGAAAGAATTAGACTATCCTACAGAATTATTAAAATGGAAAGAAATGAGCAATCAAGAAATTATTGATTCATTAAATAAATCAAAAGATATAATTTCTAATATCGAATTTAATAAACAAAATCTAGAAAAAGAATTAATGGAGGAGGCAAATAAACTTACAAATAGGGGTAATTTATTATGGCCGTTAAGAGCTGCTTTATCTGGTAAAAAGAATTCTGCTGGACCAATGGAAATAGCTTTTGTCTTAGGAAAAGAAAAAACAATAATAAGAATTGAGCAAGCAATTAAAAAATTAAAATAACATGCTTAAAAGGATTATTTTTCTTGTTTTAATAATTTCATTTCTTTCTATAGGATCTTGTTTCGCTTTTGATAAAGACTCTATAAAGAATATTTGGGATAATTGCACTCCTAAGATATCTGAATATTGGGGAATAACAGTAAATTGGATCAGTGTTGAGATGATGCCATGGATAGAAAAGAATATTGGATTAGAAACGAGAAAAGAATTTGAGAGGGAATTTAGCGATCTAATAAAAGAAGTTCCTATTACTATTAAAGCTCTTTGGGATAAGGCAAAGGTGTTATTTTGATTATTTGCTGAAAAGTAAGGATTGGTATATATTAATCATATGATATCAGAGGAAGAAATAAGAAAAATTGCTAAACTTTCGTACTTAGAAATTAAAGACGAAGAAATAGATGAAATCAGAGAAAAGTTTTCTTCTATTTTAGAATACGTAAAAAAGCTTCAAGAGCTTGATATTTCAGATGTTCCTGAGACCGCTAATCTTTCTAAAACTGAAAATGTTTTCAGGGGGGATATTGCAAAAGAAAAAGAAGTTGAAGACTTATTAAGTGCTCTATCAAGAAAGAAAGATAATTACATGCAAGTTAAGAAAATTCTCTACAATGAAGATTGATTTAACAAAATTAACAATAATAGAAGCCAGTGAAGGATTAAAAAATAGAGATTTTACTTCAGTTGAATTAACGAAGGCTTTTTTAAATAAAATTAAAGAGAAGGACAAAGAAATCAAAGCCTATATCACTGTCATCGAGGAAATAGCCTTAAAACAAGCAGAAAGGGCTGATAAAATGATTAAGAATAAAGAGATATATCCTTTAACTGGTATACCATGCGCCATTAAGGATAATATTTTAATTAAAGATATTAAATGTACTGCCAGTTCTAAGTTTTTAGAAAACTACATTGCAACATATAATGCAACTGTGATTGAAAAATTAGAAAAGATGGGGGCAGTGTTTTTGGGAAAAACTAATCTTGATGAATTTGCTATGGGTTCTTCTTGTGAGAATTCAGCATTTTTTACCACCAAGAATCCTCGTGACTTAGAAAGGGTCCCTGGTGGTTCTTCTGGTGGTTCAGCTGCGGCAGTAGCTGCTGATATGTGTATTTATGCCCTAGGTTCAGATACGGGCGGTTCTATTAGGCAACCAGCCTCTTTCTGTGGTATTACTGGATTAAAACCAACCTACGGAACTGTTTCAAGATATGGGTTAATTGCTTTTGCTTCTTCATTAGATCAAATCGGACCATTAACTAAAAATATTGATGATGCTAAAATTGTTTTTGATGCTATTAAGGGAAGCGATCCAATGGATTCAACTAGTGTTAACTTAGAGAAGAAAAATAATTTAAGCAAGTTAAGAATCGGAGTTCCTAAAGAATATTTTGCTAAAGGCTTGGATGGGGAAGTTGAAAAATCAATCAAAGAAGCTATTAATATTTATAAAGAGTTGGGAGCAGAAATTGTAGATATTAGTTTGCCGATGAGTGAATATGCATTGGCCTGTTATTACATCATTGCTCCAGCAGAAGCTAGTGCGAACTTGGCCCGTTTTGATGGATTAAGATATGGAAAAACAATTAAAGATGAGGAGGCAGAAAAAATTATTGATATTTATTTAAAAAATAGAACAGCAGGATTTGGAAAAGAAGTTAAAAAAAGAATAATGCTTGGAACATATACCTTGTCTTCTGGATATTATGATGCATACTATAAGAGAGCTTTAAAAGCTAGGACACTAATTAAGCAAGACTTTGAAAAAGCTTTTGAAAAAGTAGATGTTATTATTGGACCAACTGCTCCTTGTTTGCCTTTTAAAATAGGGGAGAAGTCAGATGATCCAATGTCTATGTATTTATCAGATATTTATACTGTTTCTGTTAATTTGGCCGGACTTCCAGCGATATCTATTCCTTGTGGAAAATCTCAGTCAGGATTACCAATAGGAATGCATTTGATTGGAGCTCCATTTGAAGAAGAGAAATTATTAAGTATTGCTTCGTTATTTGAGAAAAAATATGACAATAAATGATATTACATTATTTTTCGAATCAACAGATTTTTCACAATTCCTACTTCCTTTCAAGATAGTTGCTTTAACTATTTCCGTTCTTTTTATATATGCTATTGTCTATTATAGTGTTAAAGATGGAACAATTACTAATGATATAAAAAGAAGAACTTTGGATTTTTTGAGTTTTCAGAAATTTGCTCCGCCAAAATCTTTTTCAAATAGAGCAAAAGAAATATCCGCTCTTTTAAATGATAAAAACTACAAGAGAGCTATTTTGCAAACAGAAGTTTTGTTTTACGAGTTATTAAAAAGATTTAATTATAAAGGTAATACTCTTTTGGAAATGGTTGAAAATGAAGAAACTCCTAATAGAGATAATTTAAAAAGATTAGCCGAAATAGCTGAAGAGATGAAGAAAAAGCCAGGATATATGCCAGAAATTGATGAGCTAGATAAACTATATTCAACCTTTGAAGATTCTTTAATTAAGTTCGGTGTTATAACCGAAGAGAATTGAAGATTGATTGACTAATATCTATTTTTTGCTACTATCTAGCCACCACTATTATGTGGGAGGTGAATTGTGTATTCGATAATGGTAAAAACTATTAAAGGGATGTCTCTTGATAAGGATGATTATCCTACAGTCGTCAATCACAATGCCTTAATTGAGGATCTTTTAAAAATAAGGCATTACGACGAAGTATCGCCGTTTATTACTTCGACGAATTTTCCTTCAAGGAAGTCAGGCAAGGAACGAATTGCTGCCAAAATTGTTGAAATAAGACATAGGCCAGTATTTGGTTCTTCGGGCCTAGAAAGGGACTTGCATTGTCTCAGGAACGAGGGATACGAAGTTGTCGATTTGCAAGAGCTTCTTACTGTGCTTAATCAGCACAAAAATATCAGAGCTCTGCCGTCAATTATGGCTCTTGGATCATCAATTGAAATTGGTGACGACTTGAAGTCTCCGTTCGTTCTGGAACATTCCTGTCAGGGAAGTTTTGTCGGACTAGAAAATGTTTAATTTTTTAAAAGCCAAAAGTATTCTACTAAGAGGCTTTTTTATTTAATCTTTCCCCTTGATTTTATTCTACTTTTTGTTAGTATACTTTATATAGCGGTTTAGAGGAGTAGTACCTCGCCAGTCTCATAAGCTGGAGACCCTAGTGCAATTCTAGGAACCGCAACATTTTTATTTGAAACGCATGAGCCAGGCCAGAGTAGCTCAGTGGTAGAGCACTCGTTTCATAAGCGAGTTGTCATGGGTTCGATCCCCATCCCTGGCACACAAATAAATACATGGGCCCGTAGCGAAATTGGTTATCGCGCCTCCCTGTCACGGAGGAGACTGCCGGTTCGAGTCCGGTCGAGCCCGCACAATGAAGATTGTATTTACATGTCTTTTATTAATTGTTAATATAATTTTAAGAGAATATTAAAATAATTAATATAATAATATAAAAATTATATGAAAAAACAATTTTTAGCAGTGATTTCTATGTCAGCAGTTCTTATTTTAACTGGCAATGTTTATGCAGCTCAAAATAGTCAAGGATCTACGGGGAATCAAGTTCAACAACAGACGCAGGTTGTAAATCAAGGAGTAACAACTCAAGTTCAAACAGAAACCAATAATCAAATTCAAAGTGGTAATAATGTAAATCAAGGCGATTCAGGTAACGGATTACAAGCACAGGAACAATTGCAAGAACAAACACAGGAACAATTGCAAGATGGAACTGGAAGTGGAAATCAGGTTCAAAATCAGAATCAAGTAAATAATACTCAAAGCGGACAGGATGGGAATGGTATTCAGGCTCAATTTGGTTCTGAAGATGCTCAACAAAGAAGAAGTCAAGTATCTAATGCAGTTCAAGAAATGCTTCAAGTTGCTGAAAGAAATGGGGGAATTGGAGAGCAAATAAGAATTATTGCTCAAGCTCAAAATCAAAATCAAGTAAGAATAGAAGAGAGTTTAGAAAAAGTTCAAAATCGTAGTGGATTTGTTAAGTTTTTTGTAGGTCCTAATTATGGAGAAATAAAAAATACTGCAAAAATAGTTGAACAAAACAGAGAGCAGATTCAGCAATTAAATCAGACCATGAGCCAGATTACTAATCAGGCTGATCAGCAAGTATTAGCTGAACAGATTCAAGTTATCGAACAAGCCAATCTAGCTATCGAAAATGCGCTTAGAGAATCTCAAAAAGGATTTAGTTTGTTTGGATGGGCATTCAGATTATTTTCTAGATAAAGGAATTATAAAAGCCGACGAGAGTCGGTTTTTTGTTATGTTCTTTATTGTAACTTGACAAAATGTAATAATATATTATATTGTATTTGCATGGATGTTTCAGATCTTAACAAAGCACGAGTTTTAGCAGCACTATATAATACTGCTAAACAACAGGGAGCTGGTTTTCTTAATTTTGAATCAACTCCAATGACAGAAGAAAGAGCAAAAAAATTACTTGAAAGCGGTAAGACTTGCTATGATTATCTCAACGGTCGAATGTTAAAAATCGATCTGGCGCAAGATGAAATTGATACGCGAGTCTATAATCAAGTTAATGGATTTAATGCTGCAGAAAATTCCATCGAAAGACTTCGACTGATTGACAAATACAGCAACGTTATAAGTTACGGATTCGATTTCAAATCCTATAAGTATGTTCTTGATCCTTCCGCCATCAGATGCGAAACCCAATAACAACCCTACATGGAAAAGCAACACATATTGCTTCGTCTATGTGGGGCTTTTCTTTACTTGTATTAGTTTGATTTAAAAAATAACCTTGCCTTTTGTTGATATTTTTGGTATTAAATATATATCACGTCCTCGTAGCTCAATAGGACAGAGCGACAGACTTCTAATCTGTAGGTTGTGCGTTCGATTCGCACCGAGGACACAGTTTTGGTTTACATGGTGGCTATGGTGTAATGGTAGCACAACACCCTGTGGAGGTGTTTGTACGGGTTCAAATCCCGTTAGTCACCCACTTAAAATAATCACATCTTTTATATAAATTAATTCATTAAATATTATTGCTTTTTCTTTGATTTTAAGGTAAAATAAGAATATAAAAGGATAGATTTTTCTATATAAAAACATGGCAAAAGAAAAAGAAAGCTCATATAGCGCTAAAGATATTTATGTTTTAGAGGGACTTGATCCAGTAAGAAAAAGACCGGGAATGTATATCGGTTCAACTGGTCCACAAGGTCTTCATCACTTAGTTTACGAAGTTGTAGATAATTGTTTAGATGAAGCAATGGGAGGCTATTGTAATAAAATAGAAGTTTTTTTATTACCCAATAATCAAGTTAAGGTTACTGATAATGGAAGAGGTATTCCAGTAGATATTCATGCAAAAACAAAGAAATCTGCACTAGAGACAATAATGACCACTCTTCATGCTGGAGGTAAATTTGGAGGAGACGCTTACAAGATTTCTGGAGGTTTACACGGAGTAGGTGTTTCTGTGGTTTGTGCTTTATCAGTTAATATGAGAGCTGAGGTTTGTAGGGAAGGAAAGAAATATGCTCAAGATTACAAACAAGGAAAACCATTGGCGCCAGTTAAAAAAATTGCTGATTGTAGGCAAAAGGGAACAACTATTATTTTCGAGCCAGATCCAGAAATATTCAAAGAAATTATTTTTGATAGAAAAAAACTATTGGCTCATTTTAGACAACAAGCTTATTTGACTAAAGGAATTAGAGTTGATTTTTACGATCAAAGAGATAAAGATAATCCTTTTGAATATCATTTCTTTTTTGAAGGGGGAATTGTTTCATATTTGAAATATATGAATAGAGGGTCAAAAGCTATTCACAGTAATCCTTTTTATGGTTCAGGAGAAAAAGAAGGAGTTGCCGTTGAAGCTTCTTTTCAATATTCAGATGATTATGAAATTCAAGAAGAGAGTTTTGCTAATAATATATTTACTACTGAAGGAGGAACTCATTTAACTGGTTTTAGGGCCGCTTTGACGAGATTAATTAATGATTACGCTAGGAAAGGAGGATTTTTAAAAGAATCTGATACTAATTTAAGTGGAGATGATATTAGAGAAGGGTTAACAGCCGTTGTTTCAGTTAAAATTCGCGAAACTCAATTTGAAGGACAAACCAAGACTAAATTAGGTAATCCAGAAGGAAGAACTGCTACTGAGGCAGTTGTTGCCGAAGCTTTGCAAGATTATTTAGAAAGATATCCTCAAGATGCTAAGGCCATTATTGAGAAAGCTGTTTTATCATTTAAAGCAAGGAAAGCAGCTAAAGCAGCTAAAGAAACTATTTTAAGAAAAGGTGTTTTGGATGGAATGTCATTACCAGGAAAACTTTCTGATTGTACTTCTAGGAAACCTGAAGAATCAGAGATATATATTGTTGAGGGAGAATCTGCCGGTGGTTCGTCTCGACAAGCTAGAAACAGAAAGAATCAGGCTATTCTTCCATTAAGGGGAAAGATTTTAAATATCGAAAGAGTAAGATTAGATAAAATGTTAGCCTCAGAAGAAGTTAAGAATTTGATTATTGCTTTAGGGACTGCTATTGCCGACGATTTTGATATTGAAAAACTTCGTTACCACCGTATTATTCTTATGTGTGATGCTGATTCTGATGGAAATCACATTAACACTCTTTTAATGACTTTATTCTTTAGACACTTTAGACAGATTATCGATAGAGGATTTTTATACTTAGCTCAGCCTCCTTTATTTAAAATACAAATAGGAAAAGAATCTAAATATTATTATACTGAGGAGGACAAGGAAAATGCATTGAAGAAGTTAAAACCAGATACAAGATATAGTATTCAAAGATATAAAGGTTTGGGAGAAATGAATCCAGAGCAATTATGGGAAACAACCATGAACCCAGAAACAAGAATATTACTAAGAATAACTATTGAAGATGCGGTTGAAGCAGACAGAACATTCGATATGTTGATGGGCAAAGAAGTTGCTCCAAGAAAAAGATTTATTCAGACTTCAGCTAAAAGCGTTAAAAACTTAGACGTATAATTAGAGAACAGGCCGATATGGTCTGTTTTTTTGTTATAAGATTGACTAAGATATTAGTTTATATTATCTTATTGATGGAGGCAAAATGTCATTAATAGTTGCTTTAATTGGTATAGTTTTGATCCTTATGGTCATAATTGTATGGCTCTTTAAAAAAAACAGAAAATTCAGTATTTATTACTGGATTATAGTGCTTGGGTGCTTTCTATTTATCGTTGGTATCGGTGTAAGCTAGTAATTAAAGGGGAAAAAGTTTAATGGATGGAATCTCTGCGATTATAATCGGAATAATTACAATGATCATTGGTATCTTTATGTTGTTTAAATCTAATGGAGGATTTAATGAAAAATTTGTGATATCGATACTCATTATTGTTCTTAGCTTTGTCGTTATCGAATGGGGAGTCTACCTGTTGATAATAGGTACCCTTTAACGACCCACCAAGTGGTCGTTTTTTATATCATAATTGACATTTAGGCATCTTTTTGGTAATCTAACCATATATGAAATCTGAAAATAAAGTATCAAATTTCTTTGGTAGTGCTTGGTCTGAAATGAAAAAAATCACTTGGCCAACCAAACAGGAAACTATTAAATATACATTAACAGTTATCGGTATTTGTGTAATCGTAGCTGGTTTTTTGGGTTTATGCGATTTATTATATATCTATTTAATGGAGAATTTCATATTCTAAATATATGTCAAAACAACAAATTACAAATGAAAGAAGATGGTATGTCTTGCATACATATTCTGGATATGAAGATGCGGTGGCAAAGAGTTTGACTCAGAGAATAGAATCTTTGGGGATGGAAGACAAGATTTTCAATGTCATGGTTCCTAAAGAAAAAAAAATTAAGATTAGGAATGGAAAGAAGAAAACTGTAGAAGAAAAAATCTATCCTGGATACGTACTAGTTGAAATGATCGTTACGGATGATTCATGGTATGTAGTCAGAAATACACCCAATGTAACTGGTTTCGTTGGTTCAGGAACAGTTCCGTTACCAGTATCATTAGATGAGATGTTATCTTTGAAAAAGAGAGTTGAAGTTGAAGAGCCTAAGTACAAGATTGACTTCAAAAAGGGTGACGCGGTCAAGATTATTGACGGACCATTCAAAGATTCTGATGGAAAGGTTTCAGGAATAGATAAAGAGAAAGGAAAAGTTAAAGTGTTAATTAATATGTTCGGCAGAGATACTCCGCTAGAACTAGAATCATTACAAATTAAAAAGATTTAAGTATATGGCAAAGAAAGTTAAAGCTATCGTAAAATTGCATATTCAGGCCGGAAAAGCCACTCCTGCACCTCCAGTAGGTCCAGCTTTGGCATCTCAAGGTGTGAACATTGGAGAATTTTGTTCTAAATTTAATGAAGCAACCAGAGATAAGGGAAACTTCAAGATTCCAGTAGATATTACTGTTTACGAGGATAGAACTTATTCTATGATCATGAAGCAGCCTCCAGCTCCACAGTTAATTAAAGCTAAGATTGGATTGGAAAAAGGATCTGGTGAAGCTAATAAAAAGAAGGTTGGTAAAATTACCAGAGCTCAACTAATAGAAGTGGCAGAGCAGAAAATGCAAGATATGAATACTAATGATGTTGACCAAGCCGTAAAGACTTTGACTGGCACAGCTAAGTCATTAGGAATAGAAGTCATTGATTAAACAATAAATGATTTTATCAGACAGAGACATTAAAAAACTGATAGAAGAAAATAAGATTCAAATTACCCCGAAGCCAAACCTTGAAGAACAATTAGGTTCGGCTTCTTTGGATTTACGCCTTGGTGATGAATTTGCTGTCTTTGAACACACCAAAAAAGCTTTTATTGATACAAGAGATCCAGAAAGTATGAACGGCATGACTAAGCCAGTTATAGTTCCAGCAGGAGAAGCATTTGTTTTTCATCCCGGAGAGTTTGTTTTAGGGGTAACCATGGAAGAAATATTCTTGCCGGCTGACGTTGCAGCTAGAATTGATGGCCGATCATCTTTAGGAAGATTGGGTATCGTTATTCATTCAACAGCCGGACATATTGACCCAGGATTCAAAGGAAAGATTGTTTTAGAAATGGAAAATATTGGAATGATTCCGGTATTACTATATCCAGGAACAAGAATCTGCCAATTAGTATTTGAACCATTATCTTCTCCAACTACTAATCCTTATTATCTAAAAAAGAATGCTAAATATGTTGATGCCAAGCATCCCCAAGAAAGCAGATTAGAAACAGCTTAAATTAATTCAAATGGAATCAAAAGGAAAATTCATTGTACTAGAAGGAATTGAAGGCTGCGGAAAAGGAACTCAGACAAAATTTTTGTCTGATTTTTTATCGCAAAAAGGATTAGAGGTAATAAATAAAAAATATCCCGAATACGGTTTTCCTATAGGAGATTTATTAGATCAATGGTTACACAAAAAATTTGAATTAAATGTTGAAACACAGGCTTTATTGTTTTTTGCTGATTTTGTGAAAGATAAAGAGACTCTGGAAAATAATTTTAAAAGTGGTAAAATGGTGATTGGAGATAGGTATTTTACTGGAACAATTGTCTATCAATATATTAATGGTCTTCCATTAGAAAAGCTATTGGAACTAGCTAAATTGTTTGATTTAAGAAAACCAGACCTTACTATATATATTAAAATATCACCAGAAGAATCTTTTAGAAGAAAGATGAAGCAGAAAGGAATTGAGAATATGGATAGACACGAGGCAGACAAAAAGTTCTTGAATTCTCTGTATGAAACATATGAAAAAATGTCCCATGAAAATGTTTTTTGTGAATGGACAGTCATTGACGGAGAAAAAGCACCAGAAGAAGTTTTCAAAGATATATTAGAGGTAATAAATAAAAAACTAGGAATATGAAAATAAATCAATACATCGACCATACTAATATTAGAAAAGAATCTAAAAAGCAAGATATTATTAATACTTGCAATGAAGCTAAGGAGTATCAATTCCGCGGAGTTTGTGTTAGGCCTAATTTTGTTAAGTTAGCTGCTAATGAATTAAGAGGGTCTGGAGTTAAAACTGTTGTATTGATTGACGATCCAATTGGAGATAGTTCTCATGAGGAAAGATTAAGGATTGCTACTAAAGCTGTTTTAGATGGAGCGGATGATTTGGATATCGTAATTAATGTTGTTGATGTGAAACATGAAAAATGGGGAAAGATTGAAAAAGATTTAAAAGCTATTTGTAAATTACACGACACTAAAGTAATTATTGCTTCAGGCATGTTGACTGACTCAGAAATTGCTAAGGTTTCTTCAATTGTTAAGAAAGCAGGAGCAATTTGTGTTAAAACAGCAACCGACAAAGATCCATTAGAAAATAGAGAAATATCTGAAAAAGCTAAACACTTAAAGATAATGAGAGAGAATGCTCCAGGACTATTAATTAAAGCCTCAGGAAACATTAAGACACTAAAGGATGTTAAAGCAATGATAAAGGCAGGAGCTGATATTATTGGTTCTTCTAGTGGAGTTTCGATAATGAAAGAATTAAAGAAGTAATATGTACAAAACGACTATTGGATTAGAAATACATTTTGAATCAAAAACAAAATCAAAAATGTTTTGTTCTTGTGCTAATAATCCTGATGAGAAAATTCCCAATAAAAATGTTTGTCCTATCTGTATGGCTCATCCAGGAACATTACCAGTAATTAATGAAGAAGCAATTAATAATATTATTTTAACTGGCTTAGCTTTGCATTGTAAAATACAAAATCACTCCAAGTTTGATAGAAAGAGTTATTTTTATCCAGACCTACCTAAAGGATATCAAATATCTCAATTTGATTTGCCAATATGTAAGAATGGATATTTAGATATTCATTTAGACGACGGAAGCACAAAAAGAATTAGAATTAATAGGATTCATATGGAAGAGGATACAGGAAGATTAAATCATGCACCAGATGGTTCAAGTTTGGTTGATTTTAATCGTGCGGGGGTTCCTTTGATGGAATTGGTAACTGAGCCAGATATTAATTCAGCTGAAGAAGCAAAGAAATTTGCTCAAGAATTACAATTAATTTTAAGATATATTAATGTTTCTGATGCTGATATGGAAAAAGGTCAGATGAGGTGCGAAGTAAATATTTCTATTAGTAAAACTGAACAATTAGGAACTAAGGTAGAAATTAAAAATCTTAATTCTTTTAAGGTGGTTGAAAAATCGATTGAATTTGAAATTAAAAGGCAAGCTGAATTGCTTGATGAAGGAAAAAAAGTTATTCAAGAAACAAGAGGATGGCATGATGCCAAGCAAATTACTATGGAACAAAGGGGCAAAGAAGATGCTTTTGAGTATAGGTATTTTCCGGAGCCAGATTTGCCTCCCTTAAATATTTCTAATGAAATGATTAATGAAATAGAGGGAAGATTGCCAGAATTACCAGAAGGAAAGAGAATTAGATTTGCCGAAGAATATGGTTTAGATTCTAAATCAATTGAATTTTATGTCAAAGATGAAATAATTTCTCATTATTTTGAAAAAATAGTTTCTGAATTAAAATGCTGGAAAGAAGATAGAAAATGTAAAAGTAATTTTATCGATTCAGTTAAAATTTGTTCCAATTATCTTTCAACTGATTTTCAGTCTATTATTAAGAATGATTCCGCAATGAAAGATTACGATTCAATTAAACTAGAGAAAAAGATTACCGCAGAAAACTTCGCTGAATTAGTCTGTATGATTACAGAAGGAGACATATCAAGTAGTATCGCTAAGATATTACTGTTAGAAATGTATAATACTCAAAAAGATCCATCTGATATACTAGAGAAGAAAGGATTAAAACAGATAAACGATGGCGGAGAGATAGATGCTATTATTTCCAATGTTTTATCTAAAAATGCTAAGGCAGTTGAAGATTACAAAAAAGGAAAACAAAATAGTTTTACATTTTTAGTCGGTCAAATCATGGCTGCCTCAAAGGGAAAAGCTAACCCAAAAACAGTGGGGGAGATATTGAAGAAAAAATTAGATAATATTTAATAGAGAGCTTTTATGACTGATGAGATTATAAAAAATAAACTTGAAGATTTGGGTTATAATAATTTTTNNAATTTTTTTGAATCAAAAAGGAAGCTTTTAGAATTAGAAAGATATTCAATTGCTAGAGTTATTTCCGAACATAAAGAAGCATATAAAGTAAAAGATATAAATGGTGAATATTTAGCAAAGATAACAGGAAAGAAAATATTTAATGCTACAAAAAGAGAAGATTTTCCTGCAGTTGGGGATTGGGTAGCCATAACTATGCCGGATAAAGAAATGGCAATTATTCACGAAATTTTACCAAGACAAACCATTCTTTATAAAAAATATAGCAATAAACAAGATACTCAAATTATTGCTACCAATATCGATATCGCTTTCATTGTTGAATCTGTTGATAGAGATTATAATCTTAATCGTCTTGAAAGATATCTTATTTTGGCAAATGAGGGCAGAATTAAACCAGTAATTATATTAAATAAAATCGATTTAATTTCAGAGATAGAATTAAATCAAAAAATAGATCAAATAAAAAATAGATTTAATAATATAGACATTATTTCAACTAGTACGATTTCTGAGCAAGGATTGGATGAATTAAAATATTATATAGAAAAAGGAAAGACATATTGTTTTTTGGGTTCATCTGGTATAGGAAAATCATCCTTAATAAATAAACTATTAGGGGAAAGTAAAATTAAAACAAAAGAAATAAGTGTCTCAACACACAAAGGTAAACATACAACTACAGCTAGGGAAATGTATTTTCTAGAAAATGGTGGAATTGTAATTGATAATCCGGGAACAAGAGAAGTGGGAATAGCGGGTGCAAGTACTGGAATAGATGATGTTTTTGATGAAATTATTATTTTAGCTAAAAATTGTAAATATGCCGACTGTACTCACACACAAGAATCTGGTTGCGCTGTTTTAGAAGCTATTAGAACAAAAAAATTAAATGAAGAAAAATATTTAAATTATATTAAATTAAAAAAGGAAAATGAATATTACGAAATGACTGATATTGAAAAAAGGGGGAAAGACCGTAAGTTTGGCAAATTTATAAAAAATTCACTAAATCAGTTGAAAAAAATTAAACCTTAATTTTAAAACTAGTCTTTTATTAATTCTGCACTTGACACTACATATAGGAATAGTATCTTATAAGTAGAGAACATATTATTAATTTAAAAAATATATGAATAAATACATCAAAATATCAATTTTCTTAATTGCAATGATTTTTCTTGGAAGTTTTTCTGTTTATGCCAAAGTAGATAAACAAGATTTGATTAGTCAATTAGAATATTCACTCCCAGAACAGGCTGGAATTTATGATATTCCTGGAAGACCAGATTTAAAATTAAGAGTATATGTTTATCATGATAAAAGCGTAAAGTTTGGAAAACCATCTCCAGTGGAAGAAACTTGCGGATTATCAGATCCAGATTCTTCTTCCGAAACTCCGCTTGCAGATTGGAAGCTTCCTGCTACATGGATTTATAGATTAAACACTGTAAGCGTTCCTTCGACTGTTGGTGCAAATAATTTATCCACAATTGCACAAAACGCAGTTAAAGAATGGTCTAACGCAATAGATAACAAGGTTTTAATTAGTAGGGGTTCTAATACAACAACTAATCGAGCAGTTATGGATGGTCAGAATATTATTGCGTGGGGCAGAGCTCCAAGCGGAGCTTTAGCAGTATCGTATATTTGGTATAGGGCAGACGGAATTGCAGTCGAAATAGATACTATTATGAATAATAAATATGTTTGGTATTGGTCTAATCCACTAGACTGGCCCACAGAAAATTGCGCTTATCAGGGAGCATATGATGCTCAGAATATTCTTACTCACGAATTGGGTCATACAATAGGATTAAACGATGTTTATTCGGAAGAATATATAGATAATACAATGTATGGTTATGGCTCGAAGGGAGAAACGAAAAAAAACACCCTTACTACTGGTGATATAAATGGAGCAAAGCTAATTTACTAAAAGGTCGTTAATTGAATTTAAATTTAAAAAAATGATTATTGGAATTGTTATTGTAATTATCGGTTTAGCTTTTTTATTGCAAAGTTTGGGTATTATTACTATAAGTGTTTGGCAATTCGTTTGGCCATGCCTTTTAATAGTTATTGGACTAGGAATTATTTGTAAAGAAAAAGGGAAATGTTGTTGCGGACCAAGCTGCGATTGCGATAAAGAACAAAAATAAAATAGAGCCTTAGGGCTCTTTTTTGTTATTTGACAAATAAGAGAATAATTTATATATTTTTATCACATCGTCTCGATGAGGCGATAAACAGATCTTTGTCAAAAGAAAGGTGATGGTTATAATGACTGAATTTAAAGATGTATGGGTTAAAATTGAAGAGGCTGCAACAATATTAAAATGTAGCTCAAAAGACATCGAAGTATTGATTAATGGGATGACCATGTTTGCCATCATACAAAATGGCGGAAAACTAGTTAATCTTAAAGGAATTGGAGATTTCCTAGAAAAAGTGCAAATAATCTCAAGTCAATTATTAATTCCTTCAACTCCTTTCGGATCTCAAAAAAAGATGACCTGGATAAAAGGCAAAAAAGCTGCTGAAATTATTTCTATTTCTTACAATGTTTTTGAAAAAATGTGTGAAGATAAAAAAATTGGCGCAGAAAGAAGGGGGAGAGGATGGAGAATTGAGAAGACCAAATTAGATGATTTTATTAAATCTAATCAAGGTTTAAAAAATTCTTTAAATGTTGCCAATCCAGATCCTCCTAAATTTCCAACAGGATCTAGTCCTGTTATTACTCCAGATCCTCCTAAGCCTCCAGTAGAACCAAGTCCTATTATTGATGTTCCTCCTGTCGTGCCAGCAGAAGAAAATCATCTGCCAGAAATTACGAAAGAAGAAAACTCAGAAGAAGATGATTCTCCAGAAAATATCGAAAATAATGCACCAGTTAAACATACTTATACTATAAGGGGGAGAAAATTTAATCACGGATTTCTTTGCCGGATCGATGATGTGGCTATTACTCTTAAAAGGCCAGAAATCTTTATAAAAGAACAATGGATTAAGAAAAATTTAATTATAGCCACGGAAGCTCCTGGAAATAGCGGTATCACTTATTATATCAACCAAGAAAGCTTAAGAAAATTTTTAAAAACATACAATATAGATATCAGTTTTGATAATCATTGAGAACGAAAATCGTTCTCTTTTTTTATATCCAATTGATAGTTTTATCTTTTTTAAACCAGGTCATTTGTCTTTTAGAGAATTTTACCGTGTTTATTTTTATTTTCTCAATTGTATTTTCAAGAGTTTCTTTTTTGTTAAAATAATTTTCCCATTCACGATAGCCAATAGTTTGCATAGGAGGAATAATAAAGCCGTATTTTTTAGATAATTTCTTAACTTCTTTTTCTAGTCCTTGCTTAATCATTTTATCAACTCTTTTTCTAATCCTTTCCTCCAGTTCTTCTTTATTAATTTTAATTCCAATCTGAAGAATATCATATATGGGTTCTTTTTTTCTTTCTTTAAAGAATGACTCATTTAAAAAGGAAGAAACCTCAATGGCTCTAATTAGTCTTCTTCTATTATTTCTATCTATTTTTTCTGATCCCTCCTTATCTAAACCTTTATATGTTTCAAACAATTCTTCGGTAGTTTTTTTCTCTAATCTTTTTCTTAATTTTTCATCAGCTTTAATTTGTGGAAATTCAAGATTTTCAACTATTGATTTAATATATAATCCAGTTCCGCCAACCAAAATAGGAAGCTTTCCTTTTTCTATTATTTCATCAATTTTTTTAATAGCTTCTTGTTTAAATAGGGCAACATTGAAATCTTCATCAGGAGAAATGATATCAATCAAATGATGAGGAACTCCTTTTGTGTCTCTGGGCTTAGCTGTTCCAATATCCATTCCTCTATATATCGTTCTCGAATCAGCACTAACTATTTCTCCATTAAATTTTTTAGCTAAATCGATTGCTAAATCTGTTTTACCACTAGCGGTGGAACCCAAAATAACAACTATCTTTGGCTTAACTAAAATTCCTTCAAGATTCCAGGCCGTAACTTTTATTATTTTAACTTTAACAAATTTTCCTGACAAGTCTTCATTTGATTTAAACCTTATCGCCTTATTCTGATCGGTTCTGCCAGTACAATATTCTTTATCTTTTTCTAAAACCAAAACATCTACCTCTTTATTCAATAATTTTTGATTATTTTCGAAGGCAGTTTTTTTCAATATATTATTTAAGGAGATGGCCCTTCTTTTTTTAATTTTCTTTAAAACATTATCTTCTAATTTTTCACAAGAGAAAGATTGAGGTCGGGGAGAATATTGAGAAATAAAAGCTAAATCAAATCGAACCTCTTTCATTAGTCTTTCGCTGTTCTTAAACTGTTCTTCTGTTTCATTAGGAAAACCGACAATAATATCAGTTGAAATACTAATATTATTATTAAAAACTTTTTTTATTTTATCAACTAAGGTCAAATACTTTTCTCTGGTATATGGTCGATTCATCTCTCTTAAGATAATATTGTCTCCTGATTGAACTGGTAAATTAAGATAGGGAACGAATTTATTACTTTCTTTTAAAGTTTTAATCAATTCGTCAGAAAAATCTTTAGGATGAGGACTGGTAAAACGCAACCAAAATTTTCCTGGAATTTTATCAATTTCTTTTATTAATTTACTAAAGTTAACTCCCTTAGAATTATAACTATTAACATTTTCTCCTAAAAGCCAAATTTCTTTGTATCCCTTAATTACTAAATCGTTAACTTCTTTTAATATTTCTTTGTGATTTCTGGAAATAAGTTTTCCGCGAGTAAAGGGAACAGCACAATAAGTGCAAAAATTATCGCAGCCATTAGAAATGGGAACTAGGGCTTGTATTTTATTCTTATACTTGGGAACTATTTTTAAATAATCTGATTTTTTTGCTTCTATTTCTTTTCCCCTAAGTAATTCAGGCCATTTATTTAATTGTTCTTTATCTAGTATAAAATCAAAGATTTCGTTTAATTTGGTTCGTTCTGGCTTTAAAATACAACCGGTTAAAACCGTTTTAAAGCCTTTATTCTTCGTTTTAAGGGCTGTAAATTGGGGAATTAGTCCGTAAACTCGATCAACCGCAGGCTGCCTCACAGAACACATGTTTATTACAACCAAATCAGCCTCTTTTAAAACGGAAGTTTCCTTGTAATTTAAGCTTTCCAACATAGAAGAGATTCTTTCTGAGTCAGATATATTCATTTGGCAGCCAAAGGTAATAATGTGATATTTCATATGTAAACAATACACAAAATCAGACATTAATTCAATCTATTAATTAAAACGGTTTAAAAGATTAACTATTAAGCTTTTTGATGAGTTCTTCAATTGATATTTCTCCTAAATCTATTTTTCCACGTTGTCTAGCGCTAACAGTATTATTTCCTTTTTCTACATCACCAACAACTAAAATATAGGGAATCTTTTCCATTTCTGCGTTTCTAATTTTCTTACCAATGGTTTCATTATTATCATCAATCCTAACTCGATAGTCTTTTAATTTTTCAGCAACTTCTTTAGCGTAGTCACGATGAGATTCTCCCACAGGAAGAATTTTAATTTGAACTGGAGCTAACCAGAGGGGGAAGGCTCCAGCATAATGTTCGATTAAAAGACCAATAAATCTTTCAAATGATCCAAATAGGGCACGATGTAACATGTATGGCTGTTCTTTTTCTCCATTATCGTTAGTGAATTCCATTTGAAATCTTTCTGGTAAATTAAAATCAAATTGTAAGGTAGAACATTGCCATTCTCTTCCTAAAACATCCTTTATTTTGAAATCTAATTTGGGACCATAGAAGGCTGCCTCTCCTTCTTCTTCTTTAAAGTTTAATCCTTTTTCTTTAGCAACATTTCTTAAAACCGACTCTGAGAAATTCCAACCTTCATCGTTTCCTGCGTATTTTTCTTTGTTTTTTGAATCTCTTAGTGAGAGATAAACATTTACTGAATCGGGATCAAATCCAAAAGCCTTATAAATAAAAAGAATAAAATCTATTACTTTCTTTAGTTCATTTTCAACTTGATCTTTTCGACAAATAATATGAGCATCGTCTTGAGTAAATCCTCTTACTCTGGTTAAGCCAGATAATTCTCCTTTTTTTTCAAACCTGTAAACAGTTCCTGTTTCAGCCCAAAGCAATGGTAGATCTCTATAAGAACGAGGAGAACTGTTATAAATTGAAACATGAAAAGGACAGTTCATTGGTTTTAATAAAAATTGTTCGGATTCTTTGATTTCATTTTTATTCTTCAATTCTTCTAACGATTGTCCAACTTCTAATGGGGGATACATGCTTCCAGAATAAAAACCCCAATGGCCCGAACGTTCCCACAATTTTCTATTTCCAATGTGAGGAGTTCTTACTAAATCATATCCATTCTCTAGATGTTTTTTAAACCAAAAATCTTCAATGATTCTCCAAAGAATTGCTCCTTTGGGATGCCACAAGACAAGACCAATACCTACTTCTTCATCAATATGAAATAAATCTAATTCTTTTCCTAATTTTCTGTGGTCTCTTTTTTCTGCCTCTTCCAAGATTTTTAAATATTCATTCAATTTTTCTTCGCTTTCAAATGCAAGACCATATATCCTGGTTAACATGTTGTTTTTTTCGTCACCTTTCCAATAGGCCCCAGCTAGTTTCTGTAATTTAAATGCTTTAGTGTCTATTTCTTTAGTTGATTTAATATGGGGTCCTTTACAGAGATCAATAAAATTTCCAGAAGTATATATTGAAACTTTTTCTTCAGCTATTTCTTCAATTAATTCTAATTTATAGGGTTGATCTTTAAATAATTCTTTAGCCTCTTTTTTAGAAATATCTTTTTTAATGAAAGAAACATTCTCTTTGATAATCTCTTTCATTTTCTTTTCTATTTTCGACAAATCTTCTTCTTTAAAATCAGCTTCGATATCGTAATAAAAACCATTTTCTATAGCTGGTCCAATACCAAATTTAGCAAGAGGGAATAATTCTTTGATTGCTGCCGCTAAGATGTGTGATAACGAATGTTTTATTTCTTCTAATTCCATATGTTTATAATTATGCTTCTAATATTTCTTCGACTTCATTGGCAATTACTTTGGGCATTCCGTCTTTCGTGTCCGTTTTGCCTGTAATTGATACTATTTTATTTTCTACAAAAGCGTAGGGATTTTTTTCTATCATTGATGGAAAGACTACCACTTCAATCGTATCCGTCAAGTCTTGAACCTTAATGAACATCATCGGGTCTCCTTTTTTCGTTAGTATCTTTTTAATACTTGAAATAATACCTCCAATCGTGACCGTTTCTCCATTGATATAATATTTTTCAAATGGACTTCGGCTACCCGCACCCGTACCATTAAGATCATTAATAATTTTTTTGATTGATACTGTTTGTTGTTCAAGCATTCCTCGATATTTTTCCAAGGGGTGACCGGAAATATATAATCCCAATAATTCTTTTTCCCACATCAATTTGTCATAGTCATTAGCTGGTTCTACATTATCTAATGTTATTCCATTTGAAAAGCTAACTGAGGTCGTATTATCGAATAAGCCCCTCTGTCCACTTTCCTTTATTTTCTGATTTTTCTTGGACCAATCTAAAAGCTTTTCTAAATTAGAAAGAATTTGATTCCTTTCTTTTAAGGTATCAAAAGCTCCAGCCCTGGTTAAGCTTTCTAATGATTTCTTATTTAAAACCTTAGCGTCAACTCTGGAGATAAAATCTTCAATAGTATTAAAGTGTCCATTCTTTTTTCTTTCGTTAACAATTAATTCTACGATATTATAACCAACGTTTTTGATGGCTGATAATCCAAATCTGATTTGATTCTTTTCGGGAACTACACTAAAATTACTAAAACTTTCATTAATGTCTGGTGGTAATACTTCGATTTTCATTTTCTTACATTCTTCGATTAGAATTGAGATTCTATCTAAATCAGAAGCTTCAGAAGTAAGCAATGCAGCCATGTATTCAACTGGATAATTAGCTTTCAAATAAGCTGTTTGGTAAGCAATAATAGCATAACAAGCAGCATGTGATTTATTAAATGAATATCTGGCAAAGGGTTCAATCCAATGCCACAATTCGACAGCAATTCTTTCATCAATTTTATTTGCTTTCATTCCATTAACAAACTTATCTTTCTGTTCCATTAAAAGTTTTTCAATCTTTTTACCAATAGCTTTTCTCAAGATATCTGCCTCAGCCAAAGTAAAACCAGCTAAATCTTGAGCGATACGCATAATCTGTTCTTGATATACGGGAATACCATAGGTGTTTTCAAGTATTGGTTTTAATAAGGGATGCAAATATTTTACTTCTTTTCTTTTATGCTTGCCGTTAATGTAATCAGGAATGTGTTGCATCGGTCCAGGACGATATAAAGCAACCAAAGCGATAATGTCTTCAATTTCAGTTGGTTTTAATTGTTTAACGTATCTACGCATTCCATCAGACTCTAATTGAAATACTCCAATACAGTCTCCATCTTGTAATAATTTGAAAGTTTTAGGGTCGTCCAATGGAATTCTATCCATGTCAACATTGACTCCGTGAACGGCATATATTCTTTTTAAAGTTTCTTCGATAATAGTTAAGTTTTTTAATCCCAAGAAATCCATTTTTAATAATCCCATTGATTCAACGGAATGCATTTCATATTGGGTAACAATAGATTCTCCACCTTGAGTCGGATGTTGGGTCGGAACAGAATCGTCTAAAGGATTCCTAGCAATCACAACTCCACAAGCATGAGTCGAAGCGTGTCGAGCACAGCCTTCAATCTTTAATGCTAAGTCAATTAATCTTTCGGCTTCTGTATCTGATTCGTATAAAGATTTGAATTCATCTATTTTCTCTAATGAATCTTTTAAATCAAAACCTAAAGGAATCATTTTGGCAATTTTATCACAATAAGAATACTGATAACCAAGGGCTCTACCCACATCTCTAATTGAGGCTTTAGCAGCCATAGTTCCGAAAGTAATGATTTGTGCAACTCTGTTTCGTCCATATTTCTCAGCGACGTAATTGATAACTTCGTCTCTTCTTTTATCAGTAAAATCCAAATCAATATCAGGAGGGGATATTCTGTCTGGATTTAAAAATCTCTGAAAATACAAATTATATTTTAATGGATCAACGTTAGTAATATTAGCTAAATAAGCAACAATTGAACCTCCAGCTGAACCTCTGCCTGGTCCGACAACGATTCTATTATTTTTAGCCCAGTTAACAAAATCCTGAACAATTAAAAAATATCCTGAAAAGCCAGTTCGATTAATAACTGATAATTCATATTCCATTCTCTCAATCACTTCCTTAATTTTATCATCTTTAATGTCTTCAATCTTTATTTCTTCTCCTTTTAAAGCTTTTTCAATAATATCTTTTAATTCGGGAGAATGAATATCATATTTCTTTTCAATTCCTAAATAACATAATTCTCTTAAATAGCTTTCCGTGGTTTTTCCTTCAGGAACATCAAAAGAGGGAAGTTTGAATTCTCCTAATTTTAATTCTAAATTACAGGCTTCAACTATTTTTTGAGTATTACTAATCGCTTCGGGAACATCCTTAAAAGCTTCTTCCATTTCTTCAGTGCTTCTGATTGAAAAATCATCACCTAACATTGATAATCTTTCCTTATCATTGATATCAGCTCCTGTATTAATTAACATTAAAATATCTTGAGCCTCGGCATCATCCCTATTAACATAATGGGAATCATTGGTAGCAACTAAAGGAATGCCTGTTTTTTTACTTAATTCTATTATCATCTGATTGGCTCTTGCTTGTTCGGGAATACCGGGATGATATTGAAGCTCTAAATAGAAATTACCCTTACCAAATATCTTTTCATATTTTAAAGCCATTTCTTCAGCCTCCTCTTTTTTGTTAGAAAGCAGTAGATGAGGAATTTTACCCTGCAAACAAGCAGACATCGCTAAAAGACCGTCAGAGTATTTTTCTAATAATTCTAAATCTACACGAGGCTTGTAATAAAAACCTCTTAAGTGGGCTTCGGTTACAATCTTTACTAAATTTTTGTATCCCTGTTCGTTCCTTGCCAAAAGAATTAAGTGAAAACGTCTGGCATCTAAATTGGGAGTCTTATCTTCCATCCCCCTTATCGCTTCGTAAACTTCGCAGCCAATAATAGGTTTAACTCCTTTAGCTTTAGCTTTTTCATAGAATTCAATTGCTCCGTACATTATTCCGTGATCAGTTAAGGCAACTGAATCCATGCCAAGTTCTTTGACCTTATCAATAATATCATCTATTTTTGCTAATCCATCCAAAAGAGAATAGTGCGAATGCAAATGTAAATGTGTAAACTTCATTTATCTTTAGTTCGTTAAATAATCTTCTTTCCACCTATTTTTGCCTTTGTCGTATCAATAGCCCCTCTTTTACTTTCCGTTCCTGTTAAAACAAGATTACTTCCAACATTAGTTTCTTCTAAATCAATCATTCCTTCAGTTTTCATTTTTCCTAAATTAAGATTTCCACCAACATTAGCTGTACCAAAGAAAGCATCTCCTCTTACCATCATATCGTCATAATTAGCTGACACAATTTCAGCATTCTCTAAAATTACATCTCCGAATACTTCGGTCTTGGTTAATGATAAAAAGCCGGCAGTAATCAATCCTCTAGCGTTAATATTTCCTCCAATCTTAGCACCAACTAAATTTATAGCACCATTAATTTGAGAATTTTCAAAAATCAAATCTTTTTTTATATCAGCTTTTCCTAGATATAAAGAACCATTTATTACAGCTCCTTTTAAATTAAGATCTCCAATAATAACTACTTCGCCCAAAAAAACTGGACCCAATATTTTTGCGTTCTCTAAATTCAGTCCGTATTTAATTTTGTCAATAATAACGTTAAAATCAGCCAAAGTTTTATTACTAAAATCAATTGGCCTATTTTCTCTTTCAGCTATCTTGATTTCATTAATTATTTCTAACTGACCAACCACTTCTTGATTGCTATTTTTGCTATTTAATATGACCATATGTTAATATATATAATATAGCTTAATAATATCCCATATTTGATTATGATTCAAGAAGAAAAGAGATTATGGAAAAAGGGGTATAAATACATAGCGGGAATCGATGAGGCCGGAAGAGGGCCTTTAGCTGGTCCAGTTGTATCTGGAGCCGTTTTAATTTTCGAAGAAAACCTTAAAGAGGTTAAAAAAATCAAGTCAGTAAAAGACTCAAAAAAGTTAACTGAAAAAAAGAGGGAAGAGGTTTATACCAATTTAATCAATGATTCTAGACTAAAATGGGGAATTGGTATTGTTTCAGAAAAAGTGATTGATAAAATTAACATTTTAGAAGCAACCAAACTTTCAATGATTAAAGCAGTTAAAAATTTAGAGAGAAAAAATAAAATTAAGATTGATTACATCATTCTTGATGGAAAAATGAAGATTAATTTAAATATAGATCAAGAATCAATTATTAAAGGTGACGACAAGGTATTTTCTGTTTCTGCTGCTAGTATTATTGCAAAAGTAACCAGAGATAGATTAATGTTTAAATATGATAAATTATATCCTGTATATAATTTTAAAAAACACAAAGGGTACGGAACAAGGGAACACATGAAGAAAATCAAAAAAAATGGGGTTTGTAAGATACATAGAAAAAGCTTTGCCCCAATCAGTCAAATAAGTTAAGGATTCGAATCCTTCCGCCCCTGCAAAAACAATTTTAAGTCAAAATACTAATTAAAAAAATGATTCTAATTCTGTCGGGGTTGGTATCTTTGTGTTGTCTTCAATTCTTTACAAAAATATTTTTTTATGATATTTTTCGTTAAAGGAGGACTGAAATGGACAAAATAGAAGTTCCGTACATTGATAAAATTAAGATGGCCGAATTCAGTGAAAACACAGCCGTCTTAAGGAAACTGTCAGAGGGAAACGACCTATTCATAAGGTCGGTAGTTGCACAGAATAAAAAGACACCCGTCTCTCTGTTCAACAGTTTGTCGAAAGACAAAGAAATTTGTGTTCGTTTAGCTGTTGCAGAAAACAATTCTGCCCCGCCTAAAGTTCTTGATTTGCTGTCTAACGACGAAAACCAAGAAATTCGCGAAGCGGTCTATCTAAATCAGAACACAAAAGAAGAAAATCTGAAAAAAATGGAAGAGGAAAACAAAGAACTCGTAAAAGATTTCAAGGCCTATAGAGAAAGGATAATTTCTCTAAAGGACAATCCGAGTTATCGTTAATCCTCTTTTTTTATACATAATTTAACCTTAAGCTGGTTCTAACGTCCTCCACGAGTCCCTGCAAAATTATTAAATAATAAAAATTGTCTTAATTTTACTTAAGACAATTTCTTATTATGAAAGTCACTTAGTTTAAAGACCTCGTAGCAACCTAACAATGACAATTAATATAATTGCCCCAAGTAATGCTACTAAAAAACTATAAATATTGAAGCCACTTACTCCGCCTTTACCTAAAGATTCCATAATCCAACCACCCAAAGAAGCACCAACGATACCAAGGATAATATCAAGCAATAATCCGCTTGAACCACCCATAATCATAGAAGCAACTAAACCTACTAATCCTCCGAAAATGATCCAAATAATAAATGACATAAATTTATTAATTAATTATTATTATTTATTAATTATTTTCCTCATCATCCATTTTCTTCGCAGCCTCTGGCGTAGATACTGACTTACTCATAAAGAATAATTTGACAATACCTAAAGCAACTAGCCAATAGACTAGCATTGCTAAAAGCGTAGTCCACTCAAGAACGTTTCCCTCGAGTTGAGAAATGCGAAAGACGTTTAAAAATGGCACAGCAAAAGGATAACTGAGAGTGTAAATAAAATTACTAAAACCGGCTGAGGAATTGGCGGCAAGTAACTTTAAAAAAAATCGGAATACTAAAAGTATTTCGACAAGACCAAGAACATACCAAACAATTTGAGTTCCACGATATAATGGTTTTGTGGTTGGAGAATTGTATGAGTCCATATGCTTAATATTTATATTAATAACTATACATTAATTATATTCTTTGTTTGGTTATATTGCAATGGTTGTAACCCACCTCTTAGATTTAGAAAAATTTTAATCTCAAAAAGGTTTCGATGATATCCTGTCATCTCTATGAAATTAAACCGAAATTTTTGTCGGTTTTTTGTTTGCGTGATATGATGTTTTTAATATTAATAAATTAATAAACATGAATATGAATCAAAAAGGATTTGCTCCGATTATAATTGCTTTAATAGTATTAGTTTTAACTGGAGCTGGAGGAACTGGTTATTATTTGATAAGTAAAAAAAATTTATCAAATAACCAATATCAGCAAAACTCAGAAATAAACAAGACTAATACTAGTGACTGGAAAATACATACCGATATTGATGATGGTTTTGAAATAAAATATCCTTCAAATTGGGAATCTCCATTCGGGAATTCGAGTCCTAGTTTTACAGCAGGAACATCTATAGATAATGATAATCGTTGCGTAGTTGATGCAATGGGTTGGTCAGAATCAAATGATACCGAAATAACATATTTGATTTCAGAAGGATACGTAAAAACTTTAACAAAAATAGATGGTATAGATGCTATTAGATTAACTAGAAGTGTATCGGGGGAAGGATTTACAGAGGCAGTATATTTTGAGTTCAATGATAAAAGTTTTCGTATTGCTCGTAATAGGGGAGCTGGCGACAAAATAGAACAAGATTGTATTAAAATTTTTAATCAAATAATTTCTACTTTTAAATTTTTAAAGTAAAAATGAATATAATAATTTTATAAAATAACTTTTTAGTATGTTTTTTAAAAGGGGTTTTACTTTAATTGAATTGTTGGTTGTTATTGGCATTATTGGTATTGTAGCCGGAATGCTAACTGTTTCCATATCTGGGGCAATTAATGCGGCCAATGATGCCAAAAGAAAAACAGATATTGATACTTTAAGAAAAGTTATAATTTATTATAAAGCTCAAAACACTACCGGATTGTATCCTGTTGAAGCAACCGAATGTACTATTGGTGGAGGATCTACTCCTTGCACTACCATTACTTCAGCTATTGAAGAATCTCTTCCTGCATTTCCTGTAGATCCTATTTCTGGATATTATACTTATGAATCAGTTGATGGAACTGATTTTACTATTTCGACAACCATGTCTAATGAACAAACTTATTCATATAATTCTGAAACAGGATTTACAATTGCTGCTGGTGGAGGAATAGAATATGTCAGTACTTGCTTAGCAAATATGGGTAATGGAATAGTTTGTACAGAAACAACAGATGGTTCTTATATTATTTATTCTTTTACATATACTAGCGACACTGGCATAACCTCATGGACTGTTCCTGAAGGCGTAACTGCTCTTGAATATTTAATTATAGGTGGAGGTGGATCAGGTGGAAGAAGAGATGATTATGCTAGTGGAGGTGGTGGCGGTGCCGGGGGATTATTACAGGGCGCTCTCAGTGTTACGTCTGGATATGAATATGATCTTAAGGTTGGAGCAGGAGGAACAGTGCCAATTGGAACAAGTGGACCTACTTCTGCTGGTAATCCTGGATCAAGTTCACAATTCGATACATTAATTGCTGCTGGTGGTGGCGGTGGAGGCGGTAAAGGAGCTCCTACAAGTGGTGGATCGGGGGGTGGAGGAAGTGGATGGGACTATAAAACTGGTGCTGCTGGAACGTCTCAACAAGGATATGCTGGAGGTAATGGAGATACATATAACGGAGCTGGTGGCGGTGGAGCCAACTCAATTGGCAGCAATGGATCTGGCAATAAAGCTGGTGGTATTGGATTACAATCTTCGATTACGGGAGCCGCTATATATTATGCTGGTGGTGGTGGAGGCGGTGCAGCTCCTAGTTATGGAAAATCTGCTGGTGCCGGTGGAACTGGTGGAGGTGGCGCTGGAGGCATAGCTGGCACTAACGGTTTAGGTGGCGGCGGCGGTGGCGGAGCCCAAAAGAGTGCTTTATCAGGAGCTGGTGGCTCTGGTATTGTTATTATACGTTTTTATAATCCTAATGAAGAGGGCTATTCTCCTCCTGAGATATATGTAAGTACTTGTACCGATTCAATAAATAGCGAAGTAGATTGTCACCAAACATTAGACGGTTCGTATGTTATTAATACCCTTACTTATATTAGTGGCGGAGGCGTAACTTCATGGGATGTTCCTTTTGGTGTTTCTCAAATTGAATATCTTGTTGTTGGAGGTGGAGGTGGCGGAGGTGCTTATGGAGGTGGCGGAGGTGCTGGGGGAATGAGATTTAATGCACCCGGAACCTTTTTAACTGTATCTGGTACTTTAGGTGTGGTTGTTGGTGCAGGTGGTGCTGGAGGATTATCACAAGGAAGTCGGGGTACAAATGGTAACGACTCTATACTTGGACCAATCACAAGTAGTGGCGGAGGAGGTGGTGCAGGTCAATATCAAACTCCTGGATCTTCTGGCGGTTCTGGTGGTGGAGGTTCTTATGGCACAACCACACCAGGTAATGGTAATATTGGAGGCTTTACACCATCTGAGGGTAATAATGGAGGTTCTGGTACAAATTATGAGGGAGGCGGCGGAGGCGGTGCAGGACAAGTAGGAGGTAATGCTATTGTAAGTTCTAGAGGTGGGCTTGGGGGCAATGGTCTAGAATCATCAATAACGGGAGCCGCTATATATTATGCTGGTGGTGGTGCAGGGGGTAGTGGATACTATGGTTCTGGTACTACTGGAGGATTAGGTGGAGGAGGTAATTCTGATGGTGGCGAGGGCACTAATAATCTCGGTGGAGGCGGTGGAGGAACTGGTTATCCAGGAAACGTTGGTGGCAAAGGAGGAAGCGGCGTAATAATAATTCGTTATTTACATCCATAATAAAAAATTATTCTTGTTTTTAGATTTGACAATAAATAATATTTATTCTATTGTTTTTGTACCCAAGGAGGGTAATATGGAATTTATTGAAGGTTGGTTCATTGAAACAAAAAATGGTGAAACATTTCGTCTACTCATATTAAATGGACATTATGCCGGATTATCTGTTGCAATGACATTGTACAGCAGGCCATGGTATGCAATCAAAACAACTGGCCTAGTGGGAACAGAAAAAGAAATTATTGATAGGATAAACGACGAAAATCAAGTTACAATGAAAATTGAATTCAACGATGAAAAGAAACCTGTTTCATTTCAAGTAATTGATAAAAATGGAAAATTATTATTTGCCGATAAGGATATAAGATTTTTCGGAAAAAGAGTATACAATCAATAACTCTTTCTTTTAAAAAACAAACGGACTTTAATCCGTTTTTTATTTATGATATAGTAATTAAAAATGAAAATAAAATATATTTTAGAACTCGTAGTTTTTATATGCGGAGCAATCGTTATGATTTTTGAACTCGTCGGTTCAAGGGTCTTGGGACCATACTTTGGAACATCAACTATTGTTTGGGCCAGCTTAATCGGTGTAATTATGGGAAGCCTTAGTTTGGGCTACTATATTGGAGGAAAACTTGCAGACAAGGATTCGAGCTTTAAAAACTTATCATTAATTATTTTATTTTCAGCTATTTCGATAAGTCTTACAATTTTCATCAAAGATTCTTTGCTTTTAGTTTTGCAAATAAACACTATAATTGGTTCAATTCTTGCTTCTTTGTTTTTATTTTTCCCAGCTAGTTTTTTCTTAGGAATGGTTTCTCCTTATGCTGCTAAATTAAAAATAGAAAACCTAAATACCTCTGGAACAACTATAGGTAATCTTTATGCTATTTCTACTGCCGGAAGTATTGTCGGAACCTTTCTATCGGGTTTTTATTTAATTCCTAATTTTGGCACCAATAAACTTTTAATTATTTTATCGTTATCGTTAGTCATGGTTTCATTATTAATTTCAACAACAAACCATATTAAGATTAAACTATCTCTTTTATTCTTTGTATTTATTACCTTACTTGTAAGCTATGGAATCGACAGTATTGGTGCAAAAAACGGATTCATAGACATTGATACGGCTTATAATCGTATTTGGATATATGACCGCATTGACACAAACACAAACAAACCAGTTAAAATAATGGGGATTAATAATGAAAATCATTCATCAATGTTTTTAGATAGTGATGATTTAGTTAGCAAGTACGCAAAATATTATAACCTTGCAAGTCATTTTAATCCTGATTTTAAAAAAACCTTAATACTCGGCGGAGCTGGATATTCATATCCTAAATATTTTTTACTTAAATATCCTGAAGCGACAATAGATGTAGTCGAAATCGATCCTAAAGTGACCGAACTTGCTAGAAAATACTTTAGATTAACCGAAAACGAAAGATTGAATATTTATCATGAAGATGGAAGAATATTTTTAAATAAAACAAAAAATAAATACGATATAATTTTTGGAGATGCTTTTAGTTCTCGAAATTCTTTACCTTATCAATTAACGACCAAAGAAGCTGTGCAAAGAAAATACGATATTTTGAATGATAATGGAATTGTTGTTTTAAATATTATTTCGGCCATAGATGGAAAAAGAGGAGAATTTTTAAGAGCTGAATATGCAACATACAAAAGCATATTTCCGCAAGTTTTTATATTTCCAGTGACATTTCTAGATAATGGAGAAAAGCCTCAAAATATAATTTTAATAGCATTAAAATCAGAAAAGGAGCAGGCCTTTACTAATATTGATCCAGAGATTAACGAATACTTACAACGCTTATGGAAAAAAGAAATATCTCTAGATATTCCTGTTTTAACTGATGACTTTGCACCAGTGGATCATTATATAAGTAGGTGTTTTAATTAATTTTAATTGTATCAAAAAAACCGATTATGCATCGGTTTTAAATTAGACTATTTATTTTCCTCTAAGAGTCTTCTAATAGAAGCAAAGGCATAAAACCTTCTATCGTCCTGTTCTTCAATAATCTTTTGCTTCTCTTCACTTGGTACCTCTTTCAATCTTTCATTCAATTCTTCAATCTCCTTATCATAATTAGCCATTATTTCTTGTATTTCTTTGGTTATTTCAAGAGCTTTTTCAGGACTCATTTCTTGCTCCATATTATTATTTAGTCCTCCTTGTTCTTGATTCATGTTTAATGCTTCGATACTCATAATGTTTTATTTATTAATTATAAATTAATTAAATCATAGATTGTTGATAAATGTCAATCTGTGAAAATTGTAAAATCTATATTTTTTTGACAAAAATGTTTAAAAATGTATAATAGCTATATAGATTTAAAGATAAGAATATGGCAGTACCAAAACAAAGACACAATTCATCAAGAAAAAATAGAAGGAGGGGTAATATCTTCATTAAGACCCCTGTTTTAGTTAAATGTCCTAAATGTGGAAAGCCTGTTTTGCCTCACACTCTTTGTGGCTATTGCGGATATTACAAGGGAACAGAACTTGTAAACGTAATGGCTAAATTAGAAAAAAAGGAACAAAAAAAGAGACAGAAAGAAATAGGAGAAGCTAAGGCATCAGAACCTAAAAAAGAAGAAAAGAAATAATATGGCCTCAAGGCACCTATCAAGATCTGTTGCAATGCAAAGCTTGTACGAATGGGACTTTCATGGAAAGGTTGATAACGAATTGGAAAAAATAACTGAAAAGAATATTGAAGAATTCGGTAAAGGCCTTGAAAGTTATGATTTTATTTGGACTTTAGTTAATGGAGTTAAAGAAAATCTCGAAGTTATTGATAAAATTATTGAAAAAACTGCTCCAGAATGGCCGATTAATCAAATAAACATTCTAGATAGGAATGTTTTAAGAATCGGCATTTTTGAACTTCTTTACGAAAATAAAGATGAAGTTCCTCCCAAAGTTGCCATTAACGAATCGATTGAATTGGCTAAGAATTTCGGAGGAGAAAATTCGAGAAAATTCATTAATGGAGTTTTGGGAACAGTGTATCGAGAAATTGTCGGAGAAGAAGAAAATAAAGGAGAAAACGAAAATGAAGAAGAATAATATAAAAGATTTTTCTGCTCTAGAAAAATCATTAAACTTTTCTTTTAAAAACAAAGATTTGTTAATTCAAGCTTTCTGTCATCGTTCATACTTGAATGAAAATCCAGACTTCTATTTATCTCACAATGAGAGATTAGAATTTTTGGGAGATGCGGTGTTGGAATTAATAACAACTGACTATCTTTTTAGAAACTATCCTGATAAGCCAGAAGGTGAAATGACAGGATGGAGAGCTTCTCTGGTTAATGCAAACATCCTCTCGGATACAGCCAAGGAAATAGGATTTGGAAATTTTCTTTTGCTGTCATCGGGAGAAGAGAAAGAAAAAGGAAAAGCTAGAAAATACATATTAAGCGATACCTTTGAAGCTTTTATTGGTTCTCTTTATTTAGACCAAGGATATGAGGTTGCTAAAAATTTCATTGAAAAAAACCTAATAGATAGAAAGCTTTCAGAAATAATAGAAAAGAAATTGTTTAAAGACCCTAAATCTCTCTTTCAAGAAAAAGCTCAAGAAATTGTTGCAATTACTCCAATTTACCAAGTATTGGAAGAAAGTGGCCCAGATCATATGAAATTTTTCATTGTTGGAGTATTTTTAGGAGATGAATTAGTAGCCAAAGGAGATGGTTCTTCAAAGCACGAAGCAGAATTAAGGGCCGCTGGAGAAGCTTTAAAGGTGAAAGATTGGTAAATTCAACTATTGATGTGGATTGTTAAGGGTTGAAAATAATTAAGTAATAGTGTAAGATATTTTTGTAATTAATAATAACCGAATATGTTAGTAATCAGACTATTTAGAACAGGAAAGAAAAAACAGCCTTCATACAAGGTTGTCGTCACAGATAGAAATAATCCACCCCAGGGAGGAAAATTTGTTGAACAGGTTGGATTCTATAATCCTTTAACCGAAGAAAAGATTTTGCAAAAGGAAAGGATACAGTATTGGATGAGTGTCGGAGCACAGCCTTCAGATACAGTTTATAACATTCTTATCAATGAAGATATTGTAAAGGGAGAGAAAAAGAAAATTGTTTTCAAAAAGAAGAAAAAAGCTGTAGCAGAGCCAGCACCAGTTGCTGCTCCTACTCCTAAAGTAGAAGAGACCGCTCCCGCAGCAGAAGAAGCTCCAAAAGCAGAATAGTTTTACGCTATTCTTGCTTTTTTATACCTTAACATTGGAAAAGGGTAGCAAGTAATATAATGATAAAAGGAAAGGTCGAACTACCCGGTGAAAAGTATTTAGAAATAAAACAAACTAGCATGGCAGAAGCAAAAGATATCGAATTTCTTGAGTTTATCGTTAAAACACTAGTTGATCATCCAACTGATGTCAAAGTAGAAAGAAAAGTTGACGAAATGGGTGTTCTACTAACAGTAAAAGTAAACCCAGAAGACATGGGTCAGTTAATCGGAAGAGAAGGTTCAACAGCTAGAGCTATTAGAAATCTAGTGAGAATCATTGGTCTTAAGAATCACGCCAGAGTTAACCTAAAGATCGAAGAACCTGAAGGTGGCTCTAGAAGAAAGCCTCAAGAAGCTGCACCAGCAGCTGAAGCTCCTTCAACAAACATTACTGAAGACTTCGAGGATTTCAAGATTTAATTGTTTACAACTCAAAGAGTCCCGCAAGGGGCTTTTTGTTTTCTTGACTAATATTCAAATATACAACAAGATTAAAATATGCAATTCAACATCATTACAATCTTTCCAAATCTATTTAATTCATACTTAAATGAATCATTTATTAAGAAAGCCTTAGACAAAGGTATTCTTAAAATTAATGTTCATGATTTGAGAAAATGGACTGATAATGAAAGGCGGACTGTTGATGACAGACCATATGGCGGGGGATTAGGAATGGTTTTAAAGATTGAACCGATATTCAAAGCAGTCAAAGAAATATTAAAAAAGAATAAGAAGAAAAATAGAATAATTTTATTTACTCCGAGAGGGAAGACCTTTAATCAGAAGAAAGCTTTTCAATTAAGTAAATACGATAATCTTGTTTTTATTTGTGGTAGATATGAAGGAGTAGATGAAAGAGTGGGTAAATATATTGCTGATGAAGAAATATCAATCGGAGAATATGATTTAATGGGAGGGGAATTACCGGCGATGATTGTAATTGAAACAATCTCTCGCTTAATTCCTAATGTTTTAGGTAAGCCAGAGTTCTTAAAGGAAAGAATGACTAAAAAAGGTGGTTTTATAGAGTATCCTGAATATACCAGGCCGGAAGTATTTGTCCCAGAAAAGGGAAAAAGATGGAAAGTTCCTACTGTTCTTTTATCGGGTCATCAAAAGAAAATACAAGAATGGAAAGAGCAAAGAATGAAGGTTATTGAAAAATAATCAACATTTTGCTATCATTGTTCTTATTGGGCGATTACCAAAGTAGTCAAACGGGTCTGACTGTAAATCAGATGGCTTCGGCCTTCGGGGGTGCAAGTCCCTCATCGCCCACCAAGCCGTGGAAGGGAAGGTGCCGATGTAGTTCAGTGGTAGAACATTCCCTTGGTAAGGGAAAGGTCGTGGGTCCGATTCTCACCATCGGCTCAGAGAAATAAATAAGATAATAATATGGCAACAAAAAAGAAAAAAAGAACAAAGGTTGTTTGTACTGCTTGCAAAAAGACATCTTACTTCACTAACAAGACAAAACAAGTTGAAGACAAGTTAGAAATGAGTAAGTTTTGCAAAGAATGCAAAAAGCACACAACATTCAAAGAAGTAAAGAGATAGAAGGGAATTATCCCTTTTGTTTTAGGGGAGTAAGCTCAACGGCAAACTGCCTCTCTCCAAAAGAGGTCTTGAGAGTTCGAATCCCTCCTCCCCTGC
>DCUP01000007.1 GCA_002327845.1 Patescibacteria group bacterium UBA2211 | reverse complement strand
TCTCGATACTAAATGTAGCGTGCAGAGGATAGTAGAGAAGATTAGAACCGAAATTTGGGAACAAAGGGAATATATTTATATACCTGATTTATCAGAGCTAATTATAAATTAGGAAATTATTTTGGATTAAAAGATTTGGTGTTAGATGCCTCTAGGGCGTTAAAAATAATAGGCATATCTTTTTCAAATTGATCTTTGGTTATTTTTGAGGCCACCTCTTCTGCGTATTTAACTTTTTCGCCTATCTTTTGAAGTTCTTCGGGCTGTTTTGCATACGAAGAGGGATAGTATTCTTCTAGAGATTCTTTTAGTAATTCAAAAACTTGCCCATTTTCAAATAAATAAGGGTAGCCTTCTTTAAACTTTTTATATTTTTTTTCTTGCGAAGAATTTGGTTTATCTATTAGAATAATAGATTTTTCTTTATAAATAGGGTTTTCTGATCCAGCCAAAGGAACAAATAATTTATGAACAGCCATTAATGTTGGCTCTTGTTCATCAATATCCCCTCCAGCAAATAGTATTTTTATTCCGGAATATTTATCTTTGTAAAATCTTTTTATGATAGTACCGATAAAAGCAAAATCGCTTCTTCCTTCTACTATTAAAAAATTACGTGGCAATAATAGATCGGATGGAGTGCCCCCAAGCAAATCAAATACTACATTAATTTTATCGATATTTTCTACTTTTTGGATGTTTGTAATTCCATCAGTCTTTTCCACCTTAAATATTGTTTGTATTTCATTATCGTCAACAACAAGAACAGACGAATGAGTATTTACTAAAACCTGATCCGTTTTGCATATATCCAATAATGCTTTTTTAAGTGCTCTTTGTGCGGATGGATGTAGGTGCAATTCGGCTTCATCAATCATAAAAAGAAATGTGCCTCCTCCAGATTGTTTTTTTCTGTAATCGGCAAATGCTTGGATAATAGATAGCATTATGGCTCTTTGCATTCCATCGCCCTTATCCTCGGCTTTTGTTTCTATCCCATCGTCTACGGTCGTATCAAAACTTTTTAATAAGTCTGTAAATTCTGGCGGATTAACGCAAAATTTAACTTTAGTTCCATCGGGAAATTGTTTCTGTAAATATACTTCTACTTGGCTCCCTAGCTTATCAAGTTCTATTCTAACTTCCGATTGATCATCATCAAAAAGTTTGGTAAATTTTTTCTTAAATTCGATATAATCTTGAGAATTTTCAATAATTGCTGTTAAAACTCCGGAAAGCATTACTCCTATCGGATTCTTATCTTTATATTTTGAAACATCATCTAGTCTTATTTTTGTGTTCACGTATTCTAGTTTGGGTAAAAATTCATTTATAGCATTTTCTATTCCTAGAGGATTTCCCATATTTTTACCTTCTACAATAAACGTTCGCTTATGATCACTGCTTTTCTTTAAAACTGAAAATGATTTACGATCTCCAAGCATGGTTCTAATTTTTGTTTTATTGGTTTCCGTAGAAAACTTGTCGATATCAGATTCTTTAATATCTTCAAAAAATAATTCTACAGTTATGATATTCTCACTGTTTTTTTCTAAGTGTTGATCGTCGCTGCATGATTTGGCATTATAAAACCACTCAATTGCCTCAAAAAAATTAGTTTTTCCATGATTATTTTGCCCGATAAAAATAGAAAATTTGTTCGGATCAACTTCAGCTTTCTTGATTGATCGATAATTTTCAACAATAATTTTTGATATTTTCATATAATTATTTATATATCTAAATAGTATGGGCCTATTACCGATTTCCTTTTGCTCGATTGTGGGTTATACAAAGCATCTGACAGTTCTTGGCCGCGGTCGCACCACCCTTACTCCAAGCTGTTACATGGTCGGCATCCATTTCGGAAAATTTCCAAATCTTACTCTTGTTAGTATCATGACCAATAACACAAAATGGGCAGTTTGATTCGCCCTTTGCTTCGGCTTTAGCAGTTTGCGTTGAATAAATAGATTTCTTGATTGCTTCGTCAAAAACTCTAACCTCAAGTAATTTTGTATCAACGGATCCGCCGAGAACATACTCAAAGATGCCTTTGCGATTTTTGATATACGGATCACCGTAGAGCTTACGCACACCGGCTGACACTTTCTTGGGGTCATAGGCTTTTTTGTGATACTGCTCATACAGTCGTCCCCACTCAAGTCCACACATCTCGCTTTCTACATCGGTAAATACACTAGAAATCCAATCGATCACACTATTGAAATATTTTTTTAATTCATTGATATTTTTGTCAGAGCGATGAATACTCATGTAATTATCAATATCTCCTTTACTTGCCCAGTCTAAAGCCCTTTCAAAAAATGCCTGTCGGTTTGCACTGCCCTTTATGTACGCACTCCATTTTTGAATATTGGCATTTTGGCTGTTGCTGAATTCTTCTTTGCCTAGTGTCACAAATGGTCCGGAATAGATCGCATTTAATAATTCTTGAGGGACGAGCGGAACTCCAGCAATATTGATAGTTTTGAACCACTCCTTTATCTGGCTTTCTGTACCTTCGCATTCATAAATAAGTAGTTTTGTTTCCAGTATTTTGTCTTTCTTGTCTTTTGCCATACCGCCAAAATATTGTTCCATGCCGTTTTCATCTTTGATGGCAAATTTATTAGTCACAAAACGTCCAACACTGGTGATGCGTTGTTGTCCGTCCAAAACCTCTAGATTGTTTTCAGATATCTTATTAAAATAAATTAAGCCTATTGGGTAATTTTTGAGTAGTGATTCAATAACAGCAACTTCTTTTTTCCCACCGTCAGACGCATAGATATAGTTACGCTGATACTCCGGCTGAATAGTGAGTTTACCCGACAAACCGAATAGCCCTTTACCCTCCAGTTCGTTATAGACGAACCCTTCGCAAATATCTTTGATAGAGATGTCGATTTTTAAAATTGTTTTCATATTATTTATTTTCTTTTTTCTTTATTTTTTTCAAACGCCTCGGCAATGCTTGGGCTATTGGAAGTAAGCCTCTTTATAGATAGATCAGTAGCCTTGTTATTTGCTAGTTGTAAATTTCTATCGGATTTCAATAGATTCTCTCTCACTTTATTTAAGTGATCAATGGTTTTATCTATCTCTTTTATAGCCTCTTCAAATTGTGTTGAGAATAAGCTACAGTTTCTTGAAAATCCTTCTTTAAATGCATTCATACTGGCTTCAAAGTTTGACACATCAACATTTTGATTATTGAGAATATGAATTTCACGTCGGAGATGTTGTAATTTAATGTTTGCTTGACGTAAGAATCCAATGATAGTAATGAAGTGTTGAGGACGTATGGAATACATAAGCTTATATTCATGAACAGGAACAATATCATCATAATATTCATTATCTTTTTCAAGGAGACTCACCAAAACAGCATATTCGCAATTTTTCTCTTCTCTATCCTTATCTAATTCTTTAAAAAAATCCTTGTTCTTTTTCTTAGTAGTGGTGGCATCATCTTCATTTTTCATTTCGAACATAATGGATAGAATTTCGTTACTGTCCTCATCTATTTCTCGATAAATATAATCCCCTTTTGAGCCTGATTCTGAGACGGCGTTATCTTTACTAAAACTTGCATTAGGAAATGCAATGTGACGAATGCGATTAAATTCATTTTCACAATGTACTTCAAGTGACTCACCGATCATTTTGGTACTCATTTTTGTACGCATTTCCTTGAGTGATACGAGAGCGGTTTCAGCGGATTTAATTTGTTCTTTAAATTTTTCTTCACCTAGTTCTTTATCATGCTTAATGTTACTTATTTCAGTGTCTTTTTCATTTAACTTTTCTTGATATTCTTTTTCTTTCTCTGTAAGTTCTTGAAGAGCTTTAAGCTTTACACTTGACTCTGTCATTTCTACAACACTTTCTAATCTAGAATTAAGGGTAGCAATCTCCTTATCTTTTTCGGATAAGTCTTCTTTTGCACGATTAGCATATTCTTTTTCTTTAAGTTCTAACTTTAAGTTATTCTCGCGTTCAATATTCTCCTTTTCTTTTTGAAGTTCAGCATTAAACGCATCACGTTTTATAGAATTAACTACACTCGTGATTGTTGTTTTATCAATATCAGTTTCATGTATAGACTTTAGATCAATTATGTCACCTTTTGAGCCATCTTCTAATAAAACTAAAGTGTTTTCGTCTTGAATTGATACTTTAATTTTTTTCATATTATTTTGTGTTTAATAAAAATTCTTTTATACGCCATCTTTGCGACATTATTTTCATAGTAACCAGCCGTTGGATTACCCTCCTTATATGCTCCTGTGCCACCAGCCTTATAATAATCCTCAACAAATTTTTTTGTTAAGCCTAGTGTTTTCTTGAATTTATCATCAACAAGACCATTATCACTTGTTCCTAAAATCTCAAATTGTCCAGGCGAATATTTGTCTAAAAAACTAACTGGTACGCCCATCATGCCTTTATAATTGCTGGGGATATTTTTAACTAACGAAACCTCTATCGCATCATAATTATCATATTTATCAAATGGTTTTTTCGTTACAAACTTGATTATCTCTAATTCGGTCATCAGTGGTAATGGTTGATGCAGACGTCCATGGTCAAGATTGGTAAACCAACGAACACCTTGTACTCTTGTAATAAAAACTTTTTTACCAGTTTCGTTTATTTTTATTTCGCGAACTTGATCTAAATTGGCAATTCCTTCTGGTATCTCATAAAACATTGCACCGCCATTAACTTTATAATTATTGCCCAACCAAACCTTATTTTCTTTGAGTAACGGAAAAACCTCTTTATATGTGATTGCATTTAAATTGCCAATAATTAAAAATTGTTTGTTATATTCTACGAGTTGCTTCACGTATTCTCGAAATAAACTAAACGGCGGATTTGTTACTACAATGTCGGATTGCTCTAGTAATTTTACGCATTCTTGACTTCTAAAATCGCCGTCTTTCTCAAGTGGCGTCCATTCATTGTGTTTGTTTGCCCTTAACTGTTTTGCAACATCCTTTAAGTTAAACTCACCGTCGCCGTCTATGTCGTGCACTTCGTTGATAATAAATTTATTAGCAGTTACCTTTGGACGGCCTTTTGATTTAGTAAGAGTTTTATCATCACCAAACAATCCCAGTTGCGTATTGGCTATGGGCGAGGGCTTGTAGCTCGTGGTGATAAGTTGTTTCAATCCAAGCTTGTTGAAATTAAGTACGAAATAGCGAAAGAAATTACTCTCGAACGGATCGTCACAATTGCAATATACTACCTTGTCGCGAAAAACATCGGGATTGTATTCCAAATACGCTTCAATCTCTTTTTGAATATCGCTGTATTGAGTATAAAACTCGTCGTTCTTTGCTCTTTTTGCGTTTGTAAGATTACTGTTTGCCATAATTATTTCAAGAGACTTTTCTCCATATTTTTATAAATTAAAACACCTCAAAAAGAGGTGCTATTACTGACTATTAAATTACTTATAATTTTTATCATTGGCTCTATCCTATACCTAGAAAAATAATTAATCAAGGCTTATCCCTCAATAAAAGCCAAAACGAAATCAGCTAAGCTTTTTAGATATTCATCGGCTTTTTCTTCGCTCAAATCTAAACCGTATTTTTTCTTAAAATATTCCTGTATTTCGATTATTAGTTTTTTTGAAAATCTTCTTTTATATGACATTATTTTTAGAAATATAATAATTCCAGTTTTCTTTTAGGTTTTCCAATAATAATCCTTGAAGTTCTTTTTTATCTACAAGCCCAATTCCGGTTGTTTTGGCTAACTGTCGAGCTTCTATAGTAAAATGTGGTATTCCAACGACTATTGCCCTATCGCAATTATAATAATTTTTAGCCGCTAATGCTTGCTGGACTGAATCATTGCCAACGCCTCTTTCGTCGTTATAGCATTTAGCCTGAACTAAGATCCTTTGGCCATTTTTAGTTAAAATTAAATCTGCTCCTTGATCGCCAGTACCTCCTGGATGTTCAACTACATAGTCCATAGACTCGTAAAGTCGGACTAGCAAATTTTCAAACTCAATTCCGCTCAAAAGAGAAAAATTATGATGTTCTAATTCAAACCCTCCTCTCATTAAAGCCTCCCCTTTGTTCTCTATAAATTTGGTTAGGATATACTTTAAATCATTAACATCTTTAATCTTTAAGCCTTTTTCAAGTAAAATCTTGATAAAGATTTTCATTTTATTAGGATAAAAACCATAAGAAGGATCTGCTGGACATATCCAGGCCTCCCTACCCCTTTCTTTTCCCGATATATTTATAAAATTATTAATATCTTTATCCAAGCCAAGACTATGTAGGTCTTTTGTTATATTTTCTTTTCTATCTTTACTAATTCTAGTTATTAAAAACCATATAAAAAATATAATTGCTATAATTCCCAGGCCTACAAATAACCATTTCCAAAATTCTTGCTTATTAATAAACAATAAAAATAAAAGACAAATAAAGTATAGGAATACTAGTCTAATTATAAAATCGATTATACTTTCTGTTTCTTTTTTCTTGCTCATATTTTTTATTAGTATCATTAAGTCGCTATGGTGTTTTTTATACAAAAAGCCCACCACAGGTAGTAGCCGAAGCCACTTATACCAGTTTCCTGATATAGCGGAACACGCGACCCTGTGATGGGTTCTTTATGCGTGTTCCGACTTAGAGCCATGCCTTTATCTCTAAAGGTTTAGGCCATCTTATTAAATTGTGTTTATATAATACCCTAAAAATTAAAAAATGTGTAGTTTTTGACAATATCAAATTAATGTTTTATAAATAATTGATGGAAAATAATAAAAAATTAGAAGAGCAAGTAGAGGAGCTATTTATGTTAAATAGCCATAAAACGACTAAGCAAAAAATTAGGCTTTTGAAATTGAATAAAAATTTCCAAAAAGACATTTTTGATCTACGCGTAAAACATAAGAAGATAATAAAAGAATTTTTATTTAATAGTAAAGAATTAATTAAAGAATTGGTTAATAATCTCTTTGATAGAAATCTAGTGAGTCAGCTTAAAAATGCTAAAGATGTGAAAATGGCTTGGGAACCCATGTCTGTTGCGATGAAGAAGAAGCCAAAACAGAAAATAAAAAACAGATGTAACAATATTGCTACAAGAATATTAAAGACATCAGAAGATAAATTATTTAATGAAGATATTATTGCTATATGTAATAAATATAAATTGTATCCAATAGAAAATTGGTGCCTTCCGATAATATCTTATAGTGCTTTTAATCATATTCCCCCTTCAGATCTTTTATTGGGCAAAGAATTAGAAGGTTACTTACCAAGAGAGGAAATAATTAAACTGCCTCAAAATATGAACTTTTCTCCTAAAATAATAATTAATAAAATTACTGGAGAAAAAGAGCTATATATTAAACTTTTTGACAATACAACCTTAAAGAGCGATTTAAAAAAGAATTGGCACATAATTGAGAAATTACAAAAGACGTTAAGAAATGAAAAAGGGATTAAGAGGTATTATGCTCTTAAGAATTTACCAATTATGGAAAAACTATCTGGTAAAAATAATAAAATTTATGATCCCGTCTTAGATAGAGAAATTAAAAAGACAGATATAGATATAGCCTTAGAAACATATCAAGATATCCCTTTCAATAAAAAAGAGGAAAAGAAAGCTGGAAACAGGATAAAACAAATAAGGCACCAACAGAAAAAGAGGCTATCATGATTGGGGTACCTAATTGTATAACCTTCTAAAATTTAACTTCCACATAATAGCCCTAAGAAAAACTTAGGGTTATTTTTATGGAATTATCAGAAGAAGCAATAAAAGAATTTAAAGAAATATATAGAAAAGAATTTAAAGAAGAGATCAATGATACGACCGCCCGTATTTTAGCTAGAAGATTATTGAATTTATATAAAGCAGTTTATGAACCAAAAATTGAAAATTATGAATCAGGAAAACTTTAAAATACATGACTATAGCGGAGATAGAAAATATTTTGCTCTAATCCCTTATTATATAATTAATCATTCTACGGCCTACGAACAAAGTCTTTATCTTGTTATGAAAAGAATAGCCAGCGAAAATGGAACTTGTTGGGCTTCGCCAAAAACGATAGGTAAAATAATGGATGTTTCAGATAAAACTGTTAAGAAGTATAGAAAAAAATTATTACAAAGGCATTGGATAAGATATGTCGGTAAAAAAAGATCTGGTAGAACAATGCAATACGTAGATGAATATGAAATTGTAGATTTATGGAGATTAAACACAGAATATTATTCAAAAACAAAGGCAGAAAATGATTCTATCTTTAAAGACGAGGTGGAAATTAATTCCACAAAGATAGAAAATAGTTCCCAAAAGGTGGAATCTATTACCCCCGAAGAAGAAAGAATAAGAAAAAAAGACAAAGAAGATGCTTTTTTAAAAAAATACGGAGGAAGAGCCAAAAATTATCAACCATTTTATAGGGGAGAAGAGATGAGAATGAAAGATGGAAAATGGTGGGTTATACCAAAAGAAGGCGGTTCTTGGTGCGAGTATAATGATAAAATAGAGAAAATAGAATGGAAAAAAGGTTGACAATTATAAAAATTTGACAGATCATCGAATAATCGGTTCCCTTCTCGCCCCGAAAGACAAACTTTTGCGGGGCTATCAGTTCTTATCACCGTTTTCTGACTGCGGGAACGCAAAAGTTCAGACTCGGGGCGAACTAAAAACCAATTATTCGAGAATCTAAAAACTATCTGAAAAAGAAAGTTATAAAGAATCGAAAATTGGTTAAAGAAATTAAAAGATATTTTCTTTATTATAAAAATGGAAAATATTACTGGATAAATTTATCTTTAAAGAAAAAAGGCCACGATCAAAATTAGGATAAAAGGTATTGTCTTTTTGCTAATTTAGGGTTATTGATTAGGTAATAAAAGAAACATGCAAAACAATAATAAAATCAAATATTTTCTTTACGCAAGAAAATCATCTGAATCAGAAGACAGGCAGGTTGCCTCTATCCAATCGCAGATAGATGTTTTAAAAGATATTGCTAAGAGAGAAAATTTAGAAATTATCGATGTTTTGTTTGAATCTAAATCAGCTAAAGCTCCAGGAAGACCAATTTTCAATCAAATGATTAGCAGAATAAGCAATGGCGAAGCAGAAGGAATTATTTGTTGGAAGCTTGATAGACTGGCAAGAAATCCAGTTGATGGAGGAAGTATCAGCTGGATGCTTCAGGGAGGCTCTATAAAGCACATAAAGGTCTACGATAGAAGCTATTACCCTACCGACAATGTTTTAATGATGTCTGTTGAGTTTGGAATGGCTAATCAATTTATTAGAGACTTAAGTCAGAACGCAAAAAGAGGTTTACGTAGTAAGGCTGAAAAAGGAGTATATCCTGGCCCAGCTCCACTAGGATATAAAAATCATACTGAAAAAGGAGTTAGAGATATAATTCCCGATCCAGAAAGATTCGATCTAGTTAGAAAAATGTTTGATCTAATGTTAACTGGAAATTATTCTCCAGCTAAAATTTCAAAAATTGTAAATGATGATTGGAAGCTTAGAATGCCTAGCGGTAAAAAAATAGCAATAAGTAATTTTTACAAAATTTTTACAAGGCCTTTTTATTGCGGAGTTTTCGAGTATCCAAAAAGAAGTGGAAATTGGTATAAGGGAATTCATAAAAAGTTAATAACAGAAGAGGAATTCGATCATATTCAGGGAATTCTAGGCAGAAAGGGTAAACCAAGTCCCAAAAGCCATATTTTTGCCTTTACAGGACTAATGAGATGTGGAGAGTGTGGAGCTCTTATTACCGCTGAAGAAAAGATCAAAAGACAGAAGAATGGAAATATACATAAATACATCTATTATCATTGCACTAAAAGGAAAAATCCTAACTGTTCCCAAGGATGTCTTGAAGAAAAGATTTTAGAAAAACAAATACTAGAAGCTCTTTCTTGTATAGAGATACCAGAAAGTTTTCATGACTGGGCTTTGAAGTATCTAAAAAAAGATACCGCCAAAGAAAAAGATGATATTAAAAAAATCACAGAAAATAGACAGAAAGAATATAATAACTGTCTTAAAAAGATAGATTCTTTGATTGAGATGCGAATGAATAAAGAATTAAACGAACAGGAATTCTTAGAAAGAAAGGAAATTTTGTCTAAAGAAAAAAATAGAATTCAGGAAGTATTAAAAGATACTGATAATCGAGTGGATCAATTAATGGAAAAAGTCGAAGCATATTTTAACTTTGCTCGAGATGCTAAGAAAACTTTTGAAAATGGAACCATGGAACAGAAAAAAGAGATACTTTCTTTCTTAGGTTCGAACCTCTTGATAAGTGACAGAATTCTCTCTGTTGTAATACAAAAACCCCTTGTCGCTATGGAAAAAGCGTCTAAGGAGGTTAAGGTAATTCAAGGTAGGTTAGAACCTCTAGAATTGCTTGATAATACAACGAAAATAGAGGAATTATACTCTCAAAATCTATCACTGCAGGGGAGGAGGGATTCGAACT
>DCUP01000008.1 GCA_002327845.1 Patescibacteria group bacterium UBA2211 | reverse complement strand
AATTAATTTAATTTAAAACAATGGAGAAAGTAGAAATTAAGTCTCCGATATGGAACGGAGAATTAAAAAAAAGGTGTGTCGGGATCGCAGACTTTAGGGTTAAAGGGGATATGGAAGTTCACATCACTTATGCTCGTAAGGACGGGACAAGAACTTATCCAAATCCTTTTAGAGTTTCTTATGTGAAAGTTAGATCGTGTCCTATTCAGCATTGGAAAGGTATAAATCTATACATCGTGCCCATTGATGAGATGACAGAAATTATTAATTAAAAAACAATGAACGAAAAATTAACACAAGCTTTATCAATAATTAAAAATGAGAAATTTGAAATAAGCAATCTTGATAAGTTTAGTTCTGTTTACGTGTTTATCAAGGAGCTTAAAAAAATAACAGAATCAGTTGAAAAAGAAGCTAGTAAGAAAGGTTATGAAATGATGAGCGAAAATGAAATTAAAAGGATTGACATTGATGGCTACAAAATCATTAAACAAGATCCTGGGGAAGCAAAAGAATATAATGCCATGAAAGTGATTGAAGCTCTTGGAATGGAACGAGCCTCCTCTTTCTTAAAGATAGATAAAACTGCTCTCGACTTTTACCTAAAAAGAGCTTATCAAACAGGAGCCGTCACAGGAGAAGAGATGATGAAATGTCAAGAGAATATGAAGACTAAAATTAGGAAGGGATTTATTAAATTAATGAAAGCTTAAATGAGAATAAGCAAGAAAAAATTATTCCAAAATTTGAGTGAACGAAAGTATAAAGAATACAACAAATGCCAGCTGTTAGGATGTGAGAATGAAGTGATTAGGAAAGGCACAGGCAAGAGAAATAAGTATTGTTGCGAAGACCATCAGAAAAAGGCAAGAACTCTTTACATAAAATTATGGAAGCAATATAATAAAGAAAAAATATCAAGTATTAATCATCGATATTATTTAAAAAGAAAACATGAAAATAACAAAACTGAAGCTATTTAATTTTAAGAATTTTGAAGAAAAAGAATTTGAGTTTGACGATCACAATCTAATTACGGGGAGTAACGGAAGTGGAAAATCAACAATTAAGGACGCAATTATCTTCTGTCTTTATAACAAAACACCTGAAGGCTCATCCGCTGATACGAGCAAATTTATCAAGAATGGGAAGATGAAATGTACAGTAGAAATTGATTTTGAGGTGAATGGAGAGACGTATAAAATTAAAAGAGAAAGGACTAATAAAAATTCCAGAATAACCTTTCTTGATGGCTCTCAATCAGAAGAAGATTCTGGCATTACTCAGAGAGAACTTGACTCATTGATCCCTCCGTTTGAAATATTCCAGAACGTTTTCAATATAAGATTTTTTATGTCGCTCCCTGATAGAGATAAGAGGAAATTTATTTTGGACCACACAGAACAAATTGATAAGCTTAAACTTTTTAAAACTATCATCGGAGAAAAAGCGGATGACTTAATAGAAAAATACAATCTATCATTTGATGACCTAAATATTATCCATAAAAGACTTTTGACTGAGAAGAGATTCGCTAATACTGAGCTTGATAGAACAAATACGATTATCAATGACTCTACAGAGATTGAATTGCCATCCTTTGATAAGGATAAGTTAGAAAAGTTAGAACAAGATTTCAGAGATACAAAATTTCTTATTGATAAGGCAAATGAGAATAAAAATACTTGGTCAATTTATGAACTGAAGATTCAAAATAATGATGCAATAGAAAGAAGAAATGAATCAATCAAAAAACAAATAGAATCAATCGTGATCGAAGATTTAAGAAAGCCTGATCAAAGAAAGCTCAATAATTTATTAATAAAAAAGAATGAAATTAAGAAAAAAATTAGCATCCCTGAAGGAAAATGTCCCTTATGTTTACAAGACATTAATCCTGCACATAAAAATAAGATTGACGAAATTAATGATAAAAATGTTGAGGTCGCTGAAGAAATAGAGAATGAGTATAACAACGAAAAAGAGGCATACAATAAGGCTTTACAAGCTTTCAATAAGAATATTGAGAAGATTAATAGAAAGAAAACTTTAGAAAATCAAATAGTAGAAATTGAAGAAGTTATTGCTCCTTCGGAAAGAATGGAGATACTTTCTTCAGGAGAACTAGAAAAAGAATTATTGCAAGCAAGAGCAAATGAAGTTGCTTACAAGATTGCGAAGAGGAATGAAGAAGAGCGAGTAGAAAAAATAAGAAAATTAAAAGAGTTAAGAGAAGTTTTGGTAAAAAAGATTGAAGATTACACGGCTCTAATCAAAGTTTTTTCTCCAAAAGGAATGCCAGCAGAAGAGATGAGAATGAAACTGGAACCTGTCATCACGCTGTTCAATAAATTTATTCCAGAATCAAAAATAAAAACTCTCCAAATTTTAAAGAACGAGTTAGATTACAAAGAAGTTTTTAAGGTTTATGTTAAAGATAAAGAATATTCTAAAATGAGCTTAGGAGAAAAGACTCTGGTCGACATAGCTCTTTCAAGAATAATTGATAGTTTAACAGGCGATATTGTAGGAGTATATTTTTTGGATAATTCAGAAGTAGTTGACAAAGAACCAAAAATAGAAAATCAAGCATTCATCGCTAAAGTAACTAATGAAGAATTAAAAATTAACAATAAATAATTATGGAAGTATCAACAAAGGTAAGTGGTATTAATCCTATGGAAAATATAAAAAATGTTCCTGGGATGGAAAATTTCACAGCAGAAGATTTAGTCAAACCAATCGTTAAGTTGAAACAGAAGACTTCTGAAATAGAAGCAGGAGTCCCTGGTCAATTTGTAAACACTACTAGCAACAAAGCTTATGATTCAATCAAAGCAATCCTAGTAACTTACAAGAAAGATTTTAAAGATTGGGAAGATGGTAAAGGGCCACAGTTGCAGTATGAATTTCTAGCCCTAGATGCAGAAACTCTACAGCCATTCATTTTCTGGATTACAGGATCTTCTGTTTGGGAAGCAAAAAGAATTCTGACTCAAGCTTACCAAGCTTCTGAACCACTATGGAGTAGTTTTATCAACATCGCTTCTGAGAAAAAAACTAACCAGAAAGGACAGCAATATTTTGTTTGGAAGATGAACCTCGGAGAATATCTTTCAGCTGAGCAGAAGCAATTTTGTTTAGATTATTATAATGAATTTGGTAAAATGGTGAAAGAAGAAGAGTATGACGACACTGTTCAGGAAACTAAAGGGGAAGAGTTTCCAACAATAGAATTGGAGGAAGACGAACAAGTAGCTTTTCCTTCGTAAGCTACTCCCTAAGTATTCTGCTTAGGGAAATGGGAAGTCCTATTTCTTTAAGCAGAATAACAAAAACAATGAAACTAAGACTCTATCAAAAAAAAGCAGTAGAAGCTGGTGTAAACTTTATGAAGAGCGATGAGCAGAC
>DCUP01000009.1:12493-26852 GCA_002327845.1 Patescibacteria group bacterium UBA2211 | reverse complement strand
TGTTAATGGTGTTTGTGGTACAGCAAATAAGACTTATGCTTATAATATTACCACTTACGGCACTGATACTTTTTGTGCTCCTGGAACCCCCTCTCCTACTTCTCCCGCTTTTCCGAATCAAGGAGAGACAATTCCTTGGACTTGTGCTGGATCAGGTGGTGGAACTACAGCTTCCTGTTCTGCTTCTAGAGCAAATCCTCCCGTCATGTGTAATGGTGTTCATACTACTAATGACTGTACTGTTGCTGGAGGAACACTATTTAATCTTGGTTCGTGTTATATTTGTAGGTTTGGTGGTTTATATGAATACTATATTGACGATAATTCAAAAACTTGTCCTTCTGGGTGGACGCAATATCAGAATTGGAGTACAACCGAAGCTAGAGAATTTTGCGGTGTCAAGGACCATCCCCCAACTTATGGATGGTGGATAACATATACTGCTGGGTCTCATGCCTGGAGCAATCATGCTAGGGAGTATATGTCCTATAGTTGTGGTGGAGAATGTATTAATTGGGGCTGTTGGGTTTGTACCAATTCTCCATATTGTGGTCATAGTTGTGAGTATAGTGGAGATGGTCAGTTTAATTTAGCTACGGCATCTCACGATTGTTATGCTTGGTTAACAGAAATTGGATGTTATTAAGATTTTCCTTTTCGCCCGAGGGTTTTCCTCGGGCTTTTGTTTTATTGCAGCAATTTCAATTTTAAGGTAAAATCAAGACATGGAAATATTAAGTTTTGAAGAAACTAAAAAAATTCTCTTAAAATACAAACTTCCTTTCTGTAAGACAGAGATTTTTAATTCAAAAGAAAAGGCATTGCTATTTGCAAAACAAATAGGTTTTCCAGTTGTATTAAAAATTCATGCGCAAAAGATATTTCATAAGTCGGAAGTTGGAGGAGTAAAAATAAACATTAAAAATGAAGAAGAATTTAGTGTTGCTTGGGATGAAATTGAGAAAAATATTAAAGGAAAGAACGTTGAAGGAATACTAGTTCAAGAAATGGTTTCTGGAAATGAAATTGCAATTGGTATGAAAAGAGATTCTCAATTTGGCCCTGTCTTAATGTTCGGATTAGGAGGAATATTTATTGAAATAATCAAAGATGTTGCTTTCAGAGTTGCTCCGACTGACAAAGAAGAAGCGATTAAGATGATAAAAGAGACAAAAGGGTTTGAATTGTTGAACGGGGCAAGGGGAAAAAAGAAGGTTGATATAACAAATATCGCTGAAATGATAGTCAATCTTTCCAATCTTTCAACTAAAGAAGAAAAGATACAATCAATTGATTTTAATCCAGTCATGGTCATGGATAAACAAACATTGATTACTGATTTTAGAATAATTATATGAAAAAAATATTTAATCCTAAATCAATAGCCCTAATTGGAGCAAGCGATGAATTAGGAACGGTTGGTTTGGGTTTGGCCGAAAATCTTTTAGAAGGAAAAGATTTAAGAAAGATATATTTTGTTAATCCAAAGAGGCAAGAAGTTCTAGGAATAAAATGTTTTGATTCCGTCTTAGACATTAAAGAAAAAATAGACCTGACTATTATTGCTGTTCCATCAAAAATAGTTAAAAATATTGTTTTTAATTGTTGCGAAAAGAGAGTAGGAGCAATTATTGTTATTTCTTCTGGTTTTAAAGAGGCGGGGAAGATAAAAGAAGAGGAAGAAATAAGAGATATTGCAAGAAAATACAAAATTCCTTTAATTGGACCTAATTGTTTGGGAATAATTAATCCTCTAATCAATTTAAATGCTTCATTCGCTCCTATAACTCCTAAAAAAGGAAATATTGCTTTTCTTTCTCAGTCAGGAGCACTATTGGACTCGGTTGTTGATAAAAACAAGCTCAGATTTTCCAAAGTTATTTCTTACGGAAATGAAGCTGATGTTGATTTAACTGATTTTATTGAATATTTAAAGACAGATAAAGAAACAAAAGTAATTTCTATTTATTTTGAAGGAATAAAAGATGGGCGCAAGTTTATGCGTATTGCCAAAGAAGTTTCTAAAATCAAACCAATTGTTGCCATCAAATCAGGAAGAAGCGACAAAGGAAAAGAAGCAGTGGGAACCCATACCGGAACATTAGCCGGAGATTATAGCGTTTATCAAACTGCAATGAAACAATCAGGTGTTATCTTGGTTGATACATTAGAAGAGTTGTTTGATATTTCTCTTTCTTTAAGTTCTTTGCCGAAATGTGAAAATGGAATTGGAATTGTTACTAATGGAGGAGGTTTGGGCGTTTTGGCCGTTGATTATTGTTTTGAAATGGGAATTGAGATTCCTGGTCTAAGCAAAACAACGATTTCATCTTTAGAAAAAAATAAGGCAATAGAAAAAGTAATAAACAAAAATAATCCTTTAGATTTATTAGGTGATGCCTTATCTGATAGATACGCAGTTGCTATTGAAAGTTTACTAAAACAAGACAATATCAATGGTTTAATTGTTATCTCTACTCCACAATTAATGACAGAGCACGAGAAAAATGCTAAAATAATATTAGAATTAAGAAATAAATATCCTCTTAAACCAATTATTTGTTGTTTTTTGGGCGGAGAATCAGTTAATTCAGCGATTGAGTATTTAGAATTAAATGGAATACCTAACTATCCTGATGTTAAGAGGGCAGTTAAGAGTATTAATAGTTTAATAAAGAAATGAACAGAGAAAAGGGAAATATAGTAGTTTTCATTCTGGATATCATTTTCGTGATACTGTTTTTAATAATTAGCATAATAAATCTCTTTGGAGGATTTTAATACAAAATGGCAAATACACTATTTTTTTCAGAAATAAGAAAGAAGGACGTAGGGATTGTTGGAGGTAAGAACGCATCGCTCGGGGAAATGTATTCCTTGTTAACAGAAAAAGGAATCAGAATTCCTAATGGTTTCGCTACTACCGCTGATGCTTATAAGAATTTCTTGGCTTTCAATGGAATTGATAAGAAACTAGAGAAGATATATGACGGTCTCGATTTAAATAAATTAGAAAACGTACAAAAAGCAGGAAAGAAATCAAGAGAATTGATTTTAAATGGAAAATTTCCTAAAGATTTAAAAGAAGAAATATTAATAGGATACAAAAAACTCTGTGAAGAATATGGAGAAAATTGTGACGTAGCGGTGAGAAGTTCAGCAACCGCTGAAGACTTACCTGATGCTTCTTTTGCCGGACAGCACGAATCATATTTGAACATTAAAGGAGAAAAAGACGTTATTGAAGCAGTTAAGTATTGTTTTTCGTCTTTATTTACTGATCGAGCCATTGCTTATCGAAGAGATAAGGGATTTCCTCAATTATCAGTTTATCTTTCAGCTGTAATTCAAAAAATGATTAGGAGTGATTTAGCTTCTTCAGGAATCATGTTTACTCTTGATACTGATACAGGATTTAATGATGTTGTTTTAATCAATTCAATTTGGGGAATCGGAGAAATGATTGTTAAGGGAAGAATTACTCCTGATAAGTTTTTCATTTTTAAACCAACCATGAAACAGGGGTATAAAGCGATTATAAACAAAGAATTAGGAAGAAAAGATGGTAAGTATATCTATAGAGAGAGCGGTGGAATAAAAGAAATTAAAACTACCAAAGAAGAATTTAATAAATATTCAATTACTGATGAAGAAGTTTTGATTTTGGCTGAATGGGGATGTTTAATTGAAGAACATTATGGAGCCCCTCAAGATATTGAATGGGCTAAAGATGGAAATGATGGAAAATTATATATCGTACAATCAAGACCAGAAACAGTTCATTCTTTGAAATCAAAAAAAGGAAATACTTATCAAGAATATAAGATTGACGAAGAAATGAAGCCGTTATTAACCGGTATTAGTATTGGAGATAAAATTGGTAAGGGAGTAGTAAGAGTAATAACCGATGTTAAGAAAATGAAAGATTTCAAGAGAGGAGAAATTTTAGTTACTAAAATGACAGACCCTGACTGGAATGCTATTTTAACTATGTCTTCTGCAGTTATTACTGATGAAGGAGGAAAAACTTGTCATTCGGCTATTATTTCAAGGGAATTAGGCATTCCTTGTATTGTTGGAACTAAAGAAGCGACTCAAAAATTAAAAACAGGAATGATGGTAACTGTTGATTGCAGTTCTGGAGCAAAGGGCAGAATTCTTGAAGGAGATGTTCCTTTTACGGTTAAAGATTATAATTTAGATGAGATTCCACAACTTAAAACAAAAATAACATTAAATATTGGAGCGCCAGACATGGCTTTCAAATCTTCATTTTTACCCAATGACGGAGTTGGGTTAGCGAGGGAAGAATTTATTATTGCTGAAAAAGTTAGGATTCATCCTTTAGCTTTATATAACTACGATAAAATTAAAAAAGGAGAAATTAAGATTTCTGACACGGATATAAAAGCTATTGAAGAACTGACCAGAGAATACGAAGATAAGAAAGAATATTTTGTTAATGAGTTAGCTGAGGGAATTGCTCAAATTGCTGCTGCTTTTTATCCCAAGAAAATAATTGTCAGATTCTCCGATTTTAAAACTAATGAATACAAGAATTTAATCGGAGGTAATCCTTTTGAGGGAGAAGAATCAAATCCTATGATTGGTTTTAGAGGTGCTTGTAGATATATTGATTCAAGCTTCCAGCCAGCTTTTAAAATGGAGTGTGAGGCCATTAAAAGGGTCAGGGAAGAGTTTGGCTTAACTAATGTGGCAGTAATGGTTCCTTTCTGTAGAACAGTTGAAGAAGGAAAGAAAGTGGTTGAGTTAATTAGAGAGTTTGGATTGAAAAAAGAAGAAATGCCGGTATACGTAATGTGTGAAATTCCTTCAAATGTTATTTTAATTGATCAATTTTTAGAGATTTTTGATGGAATGAGTATTGGTTCAAACGATTTAACTCAATTAACATTAGGTTTAGATAGAGACAATGGAGGTCTTGCATATATTGGTAACGAAAAAAATGAGGCAGTAATGGAATTGATTAGAAAAGTAATCAGAACTTGTAAAGAAAAGAATAAGTATTGCGGAATATGCGGACAGGCTCCATCTGACTATCCTGAGTTTGCTGAATTTTTAGTAAAAGAGGGAATTGAAAGCATCTCTTTAAACGGCGACACAGTTTTAAAAACAATAATAGCTTTGGGAAAATTAAAATAATATGTTTGATATAATTACATTTGGTTCAGCAACATGGGATATCTTTTTAAAGATAGATAAGAAAAATACTTTGAAGAATGACAAGCTTCCTTCTGGATTAGGAGTAACTTTTGATTTGGGAGCGAAAATTGATATTGATGATATGTATTTTGGTTTTGGTGGAGGAGGAATGAATACAGCTTTTACATTTAAGAAGCAGGGATTTAATGTGGCTTATTGTGGTTCAGTGGGCAATGATATTCCAGGCAAAGAAATTATTATTGAGATGGAAAAAGCGGGAATAGGCACTGAATTTATCCAAAAAAATGAAAAACCAACCAATAATTCGGTAATATTAAACACATCCGAAGAAGAGAGAACAGTTTTAGCTTACCGTGGAGCATCAGAATTACTTAATAAAGAAGAAATACTTTGGGGGGACATGTCTCCATCTTGGTTCTATTTAGCTCCTTTGTCTGGAAAATTAAGCTCACTAACTGAAGATATTGTTGATTTTGCCAAGAAGAATAAAATCAAAGTAGCTATCAATTTGGGTAATTCACAGATTGTTTTAGGTAAAGAAAAACTTGAACCAATATTAAAAAAAGCAGATGTCCTTTTGTTAAACCTAGAAGAAGCTTCTTTATTGACTGGGATTGATAGTAAAGATGAAATGGGAATAATGAGAGAACTGAATAGAATCCATCCGGGAATCAATGCAGTAACCAAGGGACCGGAAGGAGTTTTAGTTTTAGAAGAAGATGTTTTATTCGAGGCTACATCTTGCAAAGTTAAAGTGGTTGATAAGACGGGGGCGGGAGATGCTTTTGCTTCAGCCTTTATTTCTGGCTTAATTAAATCAAATATGGATATTGAGTGGGCAATTCGTCTAGGAATCGCTAATTCAGTTTCTTGTATTAAGGCTAAGGGGGCAATTAATGGATTATTAGAAGAAGGAATTGATTCAAAAAAAGTGGGGGAGAAGATAAAAGTAGAAAGAACTAAAATTGTTTAGCTTTATTGCAAAAAAGTCAAAAACAGTATATACTAATCTCAAGAAAACAATATGAAAAAGAAGACAAAACTTAAAGAAATGAAGGTTTTATCTTATGTTTTTTTGGCTTTTGTTTTTATTATTGGAATAATTTTTTATTCTAAATTCGAAAAGAGTAGTTTTAGTATCGAAAAAGTAAAAGTTTTTACGGAGAGAAATGACTATTCTCAGGCAGATGAATTGAAAGTGGAAATTGAAAATAAGGAAAGTAAAACGATATGTTTTTCTTCTTGCTATCCATATATGATACAAGTCAAAAATAATGGATGGGATAATTATTTTTATTCTGATTGTGGCAAGGAGAATATTATCGAAACATGTATTGATCCTAATCAATTAAAAGCTTTTGCAATTACATTAAGTGAAATGTTTTTAGAGCCGGCTATGCATCGATTAGCTATTCCAGCTTGTATAGGTTGTGCTATTGGAGAACAGTTTAGAGTCGACAAAATAATATATTCAAATGAATTTGAAATAAAGTAATAAAATGACAAGTTTAACAGCAAAAATAAGAGAAAAAAAGGGTACTGCTTTTAGAGCAGGATATGATGCAGATTCAATTCCTGCAGTTTTATATGGTTCAGATGTTGAAAATATGTCTTTAGAGATAGACAAGAAGAGTTTTGAAAAAGTTTTAAAAGACGTTGGAGAAACTTTAATTGATCTTGAGGTAGATGGAAAGAAATATTCTGTTTTAATTTATGATACACAGGTTAATCCTTTGACTCAGGAATTAATTCACGTTGATTTCTATCAACCAAATTTGAAAGAAGAAGTTGAAACCGAGGTTCCTTTGGAATTAGTCGGAGAAGCTCCAGCTTTAAAGCTTGGCGGAACATTAATTATGAATATGAAAGAAATTTCAGTTTCAGCACTTCCTAAAGATTTACCAAGCAAGATTGTTATCGACGTATCAACATTGAACACTTTTGAAGATGCAATTACAGTTAAAGACATTAAAGTTCCAGCTGGAGTTACTATTGAAATAGAAAACCCCGAGGAAATAATTGTTCAGGTTGTTGAACCTGAAAATGTTGAAGAAGAGTTATCTAAGCCAATTGAAGAAGTTAACAAGGAGCCAGAACAAGCAGCAGCTCCGAAGAAGGAAGAGGAACCAGCCACCGAAGAGAATAAATAAATTTTATTCATGCTTTTTAGTTTTTCTAAAACTAAGATTTGGCCAGGATTAATGTTTCTCGCGATAACAGGAATTTTGTTTCCTGTTATTTTCGTATCCGCAGTAGATGTTTCTAATTTAGAGGAAATGTGTGCCAATGAGGGATGGAAAACAGCTTGCGACACGATATCTGATTCTGAATGTCAAAGCTTATTAAATCGCTGTCAGGTATATTTTGAAGAAAAAAAGAAAGAAGTTGAATCAGATATTACCAAAACTAGTGCCGAAAAGAATACTTTAAAAAATCAAATTACTACCTTAACAAAAAAGATAAAGGATTTGGATTATCAGATATATCAATCAAATCTTTCAATTAAAAGTTTAGGATTCCAAATAATTGATACAACAGAATCAATCACAGAAACAGAAGGGGAGATAGGGTTGCAAAAAGAAAAAATAGGATTAATTTTACGAGCTGTTGCCGATGAAGACAAGAAATCTTTTGTCGAAGTCTTAATAAGCAGTAAAACTATTTCTGATTTTTTTGATAATCTTGTTTATTTAGATACATTAAATGTTAAAAACCAAGAACTTTTAGATCATTTCCAAAAATTACAGGAAACTCTCGAGAATCAAAAAGTAACACTAGAAGAAGATAAAGGAGAAACAGAAAGTCTTTTACAATTGCAAAGTGTTCAAAAGAAAGAGTCTGCAGCAACAAAGGTTACTAAGGATCAACTATATACTTTAACTGAAGCACAGTATCAAGCACAATTAAAAGAAAAAGAAAGTATTGCAAAGAAAACAGCCGAAATTGCAGCTAAATTAGTTCAAATGATTGGTTTAACTGAAGATCAAAAAGCTCCTACTTTTGGAGAAGCTTTAGCTTTAGCAAAACAAATAGGAGATGCTATTGGAGTAAGATCAGCATTTTTGTTAGCCATTATTAGCCAGGAATCAGCTATCGGAAGAAATGTTGGACAGTGCTATGTCACTAATGCTGAAACTGGAGCGGGAAGGTATAGTAATGGAAATTTAATTTCAAGAATCATGCATCCTACTCGTGACTTACCGGTATTTTTGAATATTATTAATAAATCTGGAAGAGTAATGGAAAAAACCCCAGTTTCTTGCTGGATTAATGATTGTGTTTCTCAATATGGTAGCAGGCTTTATCACTGTAAAGCATCTGTTTCCGAATCAGGAGCGATTATTTGTGCAAAATCAGGATACGTAGCATATGGATTTGGAGGAGCAATGGGTCCAGCTCAATTTATTCCTAGCACATGGAATCTATACGAAGAAAAAGTTAAAACTCAGACTGGAAAATCATATGCTGATCCATGGAATATTCAAGATGCTTTTACAGCAGCAGCATTATATTTAAAAGCTTTAGGTGGGGGAACACAAGCAGGAGAGTATAGGGCCGCTTCAAAATATTATGGAGGTTCTTCTGCATATGCTTCAAGCGTAGCAACCAGAGCTTGGTGTATTAACGAATATACAGTCAAAGGTTCAATGTCTGATTACTGCCAAGGATTGATTTTCTAAATGAAGAAGAGCCACTAACAACTTGGTGTGTTTGTGGCTCGGTGTACTCCTTTTATTGACAGATAATCATTTCTGTCTTGGCGGGATTTTTTTCCAGCCATGTAGCAATGAATTCTGCATCTTCCTTATACCGGTAAACCTCATGAGTGTTTAGGTCATTGATGGCCTTTGCGAGGTCTTCCAGAACGTAACGGAAGGTGTTCACAGGGAATCCTTTTTCGTGTGCTCGCTTCCAAGGAAGCAGATTTTTTTTGATTCTGAACATGGTCTGTTCAATCACAAAGATGTCTTTGTGGTAGATTCTCTTGCTCTTTTCAATTCCAGAAAATATGTCTAGAAGAATTTTTACCAGAGAATCGATTTCTTCTTTCGAAGAAATCCTTGATTTATCCTCAAGAATAATCATGTCTATATTATATACTAATAGCTTTAAAAGTCAAGAGATACAAAAAATAGAGCCAGTAACTCTATTTTTTATTTTAATTCTTCAGAAACCTTATCAATCATTTTGTCTATCTTTCCATCCATTATTGATTCTATATCGTGAAAGTTTTTTCCTATTCTATGATCAGTGACTCTGTCTTGAGGAAAATTATATGTTCTCATTTTTTCCTCTCTCATCGCCGTTCCTATCTGTGCTTTTCTTGCTCCACCCATTTGTTTGTCCAATTCTTCTTTTTGTCTATTTAATAATCTAGCGGCTAAGACGGAAAGGGCACTTTCTTTATTCTGTTGCAAGCTCCTTTCGGTCTGGCAAGTAACTACTTCTCCAGTGGGAATATGGATAATTCTTATGGCTGACATTCTTTTATTAACATATTGTCCGCCAGCTCCAGAAGCTTTATAATATTCGCTCCTTATATCCTGTGGTCTAATATTGATTTGAGTAGCAGATGGTTTGGCCAATACTGCAATTGTAGCCGTTGAAGTGTGTATTCTGCCTTGCTTTTCAGTTGAAGGGATTCTTTGTACTCGATGAACTCCAGCTTCGTTTTTAAATTTAGAATAGACGTCATCACCAGATATCTCTAATGTCATGTCTTTAATTCCTCCAATTTCGGTTTTACTTTCATCTAAAACGTTGACTTTCCAGCCTTTTGTTTGTGCATATCTAGTGTACATTCTTGCTAGGTCAGATGCAAAAAGAGCGGCCTCTTCTCCGCCGACGCCCGCTCTTATTTCCATGATCACCGCATTATATTTTTGGTTTTCTTCTGACATAAAAGATTATTTTCTCTTTTTAGCAGCTCTTTCTTTGAATTTTTGGATTCTACCTACCTGATCAGAGCTTCTTTCTTTTCCTGTATAGAAAGGATGGCACTGTGAACAGATTTCCACTTCCATGTTTTCAATAGTTGAACCAACTTCAAAAACATTTCCGCAAGCGCAGCGAATCTTAGCAGTTTCAAAGTATTTTGGATGAATGTCTTTTTTCATATTCTGTGATTATCTTTTAATAATTAAGGTATAGCAAAAAATTGGGTTGAAATCAAGGGTGGGGCATGGTATTATTTAGGTAATATAAATTAAATAAAAAAAATATGCCTTTTGAACCAATGGAGCCTAATCCAGAAGAACAATTAAATAATGAGGGGATAGAACAGGAAAAGCAGGCAGAAAATATTGAAAATGAATATGATCCGGAAAAAGATTTTGAAAATAAACTAGGAGGAGGTTTTTTAGATAATGCAACCAGGATAGCAGAAGAGAATAATATTAGCGAAGAAAAAGTTAAAGAAATGGTTGAAAATCATATATTGGATAATTTTATAAAAATAAACCATAAAGATATCTTATACATGTTGGATCATTTCAATATCGGAGAAGATTTTCTAAATGATGAAAGATTTATTGAATTAGCAAAGGATAGGGTAGTATTAAAGTTGTCTCAAGGAGAAATTAATAATGCTTATGAGGTATTGGAAGAATTAAATGTTAATAAGGAGTTTTTAGAAAGCGAACAAGCCAAAAAAGCAGCAGAAACTGGAATTCAAAGCATATTATCTTTAGACAATATTGATAAAGCGGTAGAAGTTCAAAAAACCTTTAATATTGATGATGCTTTTATGAGCGGTGCGGTTAAGGCGGAAATCAAAATGCGTCTTGTAAAAGATTTAATTAATGGAGCTACTTCTTTGCAGAAGAAATTCAATATTCCTGAAGATTTTATGAAAGAAGCTATTAAAGAAGAGGTTTTGGCTAGGCTTTCTTTTGGGGATAGCCTTAGTAGTATAGCTAATCTTATTAGTAAAATAGAGATAGACGCTAGCTTCTTAAATGATTCAAAAGTAAAGGAGGCATTAAAAAATAGAATTGATGAGTCGATAGAGAATAATGTTCAAGAAAAAATCCCGGATGTTTTTCAGAAAATTATTATAGGACAAAAATCTGAACCAATTGAAGAAAATTCTTAAATTAAAGCAATCAGGAGATGCTATTGACAATTAAGTAGCATTATTCTATTATAGAATAAGTAAAGAGGAAAAATTATGGCACTTAGTAATGCTTACGAGGCAGCCAGAGATGCTTTTTCTAAATCCGAAAACAACATACAAGAAAAAAAGAGACTTCTCTTTGTGTTAATAGACCTCATGCAAACAAACGATGAAGTCCAAGATTTTGGAAAAGCGCTCAAAGAATTCGATGAATATCGGATTAAAATGTTAGAATGTTGAACACGGACCCTTAACAATTAGGGTCTTTAATTTTGGCTCTTGCCTTTTTATTTTTCTCGTGATATATATTAAACATAAGAAAATTAAGACAAATACGATAGTTATGTCACTTCGCAGCTATGCGAATGTGATTTATTCAGTCCCAATATTATGGAAGAAATAAAAACAGAAAAAAAGATAGGATATAATATTTCAGTTGACGAAATGATTCAAGCTGGTCTTGGTTATGGCCACGACAAGTCAAAATTGAATCCTAAAATGAAAGACTATATTGCTAAGCAGAAAGACAGAGTTCATATTATTGATTTAGATAAGACAGCCGAGAAATTAACAGAAGCTTTAGACTTTTTAAAAGAGTTGAAGAGCGAAGGAAAGTCTGTTGCTTTTATTGGAACTAAAGTTGCTATTAGAGATTTAGTAAAAGACATTGCCATTAAATGTAATTCTCCATATGTAACCGAAAGATGGATTGGTGGAGTGTTTACTAATTTTAAAGAAATAAGAAAAAGAATTAATTACTTTAAAGATTTAGAAGCCAAGACGAAAGAAATTGATTTTGAAAAGAAATACGTTAAGAAGGAAAGATTGACCATGTTAAAGGAATTAGAAAGATTAAGATTAAAGTTTGATGGCGTGAAGAACATGGAAGAATTACCTAAAGCAGTTTTCATAGTTGATGTCGAAAAAGACGTTCTAGCCTTAACCGAAGCAAGACAATGTGGAATTAAGGTTATTGCTCTAGCTGACACCAACATTAATCCAAATTTAATCGATTATCCTATTCCGGGTAACGATGATGCTTATACATCTATAGAATACATTCTCTATAAGATAGAGGAGGTATTAAACGGCAAACCTGCCGAATAAATCTAATTTATTAAAACACATGGCAGTAAACATAGATTTAGTTAAACAACTAAGGGAGGAAACAGGCATTTCTCTAGCTGACTGCAAAAAAGCTCTTGAAGAATCAGAAGGACAAATTGATAAAGCTAAAGAATATTTAAAAAAGAGGGGACAGGCTGTTGCCGCNNATGCTCGAGATAAACTGCGAGACTGATTTTGTTGCTCGCGGAGAAGATTTTAAAACTCTTGCTCACGAAATTTGCTTGCAGATTGCGGGAATGAGACCATCATATGTCAAAGAAGAAGAAATTCCTGAAGATATCATAGGAAAAGAAAAGGCAATGATTGAAGAACAGGCAAAAGAAATGAATAAACCAGCTGAAATTGTTGAAGGAATTATCAAGGGAAAACTAGAAAAGTTCAAGAAAGATATTTGTTTAGTAAATCAGTTGTGGATAAAGGATGATACGAAAACAATTCAAGTTTTAATAAATGAGTACATTGCAAAAACAGGAGAAAATATTGTTGTTAAAAGATTCGTAATATATGAATTTTGATATTGTATCTTTAATTGTTTTAATTGTCAGCTTTATTTGTTTATCAGTTTTCATTTTCAAGAAAATTCCGCAGTTAAAGGCAATGCCTGAACCGGAAGCTATTTTTTTGAAAAAAGAATTGAAAAAAAAGATAAGAGAGAAGACAAAAGAGGTGATTAAAGAAAGATCAAATTCTCTTGAAGCAAAATTACATAAATTATTAAGTAAGATTAGAATATTATCACTAAAGATTGATAAGAAAATGTCTGATTGGATAGTAAAGTTAAGAGAAAGATCATTAAAGAGAACAAAAGGCCTAGATGAATATTGGAAAGAGATTAAGGCTTCAGTTAAAAAGAAAAAAGGGTAATTTTTGGCCGGCATAGCTCAGTGGTAGAGCAACTGTTTTGTAAACAGTAGGTCGGGGGTTCGAATCCGTCTGCCGGCTCATAATTGACAGTTGACAATTAATGAAAGAAAGGTTAAGATTCTATTTGCTCGTAGTAGTTTGATAAATTAATAAAGCATTTTTCAGCAATCATTTTTAGTAGGATATTAGATAACAATTTTAAGTAAGTTTTTTAGAGTTGTTCCGCTAATTTTTAAATTTTTTTTGAGAGTTTGATCCTAGCTCAGGATGAACGCTGGCGACGTGGATAAGGCATGCAAGTCGAACGGCCGTAGCAATACGGCAGTGGCGAATGGGTTAGTAACACGTAGATACAAACCTTTTACTCAGGCACAACCTGGAGAAATCCAGGCTAATTCCTGATGGTCCCGCAAGGGTAAAGATTTATCGGTAAAAGATTGGTCTGCGTCCTATCAGCTAGTTGGTGAGGTAATGGCTCACCAAGGCGATGACGGGTAGGCGGAGTGAGAGCTTGGCCGCCAACAATGGCACTGAGACACGGGCCATACTCCTACGGGAGGCAGCAGTCGAGAATATTCGACAATGGGCGCAAGCCTGATCGAGCGACGTCGCGTGTGGGATTAAGATCTTCGGATTGTAAACCACTTTTCTGGGGGAAGAATTTTGACGGTACCTCAGGAATAAGGGGTGACTAAACTCGTGCCAGCAGTAGCGGTAATACGAGTGCCCCAAGCGTTATCCGGATTTATTGGGCGTAAAGGGTCTGTAGGTGGTTTATTAAGTTCTTCGTTAAAGTTCCAGGGCTCAACCTTGGGGAAGCGGGGAAAACTGGTAAACTAGAGGATGTTAGGGGTTGATGGAACAATTAGTGGAGGAGTGAAATCCGTTGATATTAATTGGAACACCAAAAGCGAAGGCAATCAACTAGGACAGTCCTGACACTGAAAGACGAAAGCGTGGGGATAGAAAAGGATTAGATACCCTTGTATTCCACGCCCTAAACGATGAATACTAGCTATTGCAAGTGTCGACCCTTGCAGTGGCGAAGCTAACGCGTTAAGTATTCCG
>DCUP01000009.1:0-12373 GCA_002327845.1 Patescibacteria group bacterium UBA2211 | reverse complement strand
GCTGCATGGTTGTCGTCAGCAGGTGGCTTGAGTTGCTCCCTTAAATGGGGTAACCTGCGCAACCCTTGTCCTATGTTTCATGTGTCATAGGAGACTGCCCGGGACAACCGGGAGGAAGGTGAGGATGACGCCAAATCAGCATGGCCTTTTGATGCCCTGGGCTGCACACGTGGTACAATGGGGCCGACAATGGGAAGCTAAAGAGTAATCTGGAGCAAATCCTATCAAACGGTCTCTCAATTCGGATTGAGGTCTGAAACCCGACCTCATGAAGCCGGAATCGCTAGTAACCGCAGATCAGCCACGCTGCGGTGAATATGTCCCTGGGTCTTGTACTCACCGCCCGTCACGTCAAGCGAGTTGGGAATACCCGAAGTTCCGCGTAAGTGGACCTAAGGTAGGCTCAATAAGAGGGACGAAGTCGTAACAAGGCACGGGTAGCGGAAGCTGCTCGTGGATCATTTATTTTTTTTCAAATTGACGACCGAAATTAGTTCTTGAGTGATCACTGAACTAATTACGAGGTATTGGTCTTTCTACCTAAACAAAAGACTATCTTGAGCGGGACAACTCTAAGAAACTAACTATTATCCTAAATGAAAAGCATTGGACCTTTCCAATACAGACTTTTTCATAATCAATATGAAAAGGCTGGCCGAGAAATGTGCAAAGATTGCCTAAATTTTATCAAGGAAGATTCATCTCTCCTTGATTTGGGCTGCGGCTCTGGCATTATTGGTAAAGAATTCGGGAGATTTTTTAATTCAGAGGTATTAGGATTAGATATTATTGACAATCGAGTAGTCGAACTTCCTTTCAGGAGATATGAAGGAGCCAATCTTTCTTTTTTAAGAGATGATTCATATGATGTGGTTTTAATTAATTTTGTTTTGCACCATTGTCAAAACCCAATAGAACTGCTAAAAGAAGCTAAGAGAGTTTCAAGGGGAATTATTATTTTGTATGAAAATGTTCCTGAAGGATTATTAAGTAAATTGTTTTGTTATTTTCACGGAACATCGTTTGCTTATCTTTTCCAGAATAATTCAAATAAAGGCAATTTTTTTACAAAGAAAGAATGGGAAAGCATATTTGAAAAGATGGGGTTAAAAGTGATATACTCAAAAAAGACTGCAGGATTGAAATTAATGAATGATCATTTGTATATTTTAAAGAAGGGTGTGTAGCTCAGCTGGTTAGAGCGCGTCACTGATAATGACGAGGTCCCTGGTTCGAGTCCAGGCATACCCACCGTTCGTGTTTAATGAGGGCCGATGGCTCAATTGGTAGAGCACCTCATTTGCAATGAGGGGGTTCGGGGTTCGAGTCCCCGTCGGTCCACAAAGAAAGATATCCGCAAGGATATCTTTTGTTTTCCTCTTTTATTTTTTAAATCTTTTGATATAATATTTACATATGATTTTAGAAATATTAATAGTGGTTTTAGGGCTTTGTGTTTTTGAAATTATTAGTAGTGTTGATAATGCGATTATCAATGCTCATGTTTTAAAAACAATGCCCGAAAGATTTAGGAAAATATTCTTGTTTTGGGGAATTATTTTTGCTGTATTCGTAGTAAGAGGTTTATTACCTTTTTTAATCGTATGGTTAACCAATCCATCATTATCTATTATTCAAGTATTTTCCTCAGCTTTTTCTTCTAATAACGCAATGGTTGCTGAATCTCTCGAAACTTCAAAACCGTTGCTTTTATTGGGTGGAGGTTCATATCTATTTTTAGTATTTTTAGCATGGCTATTTTTAGAAGAAAAGAAATGCGCCTTTTTAGTAGAAAGATTTATTCACAAACAAGGAGTTTGGTTTTACGCTATTGCGTCTTTATTTACAACTTTAGTGGTTTATTTTGCTGTAAATGTTAATCCTATTTTAGCCTTGGCTGCAACAATCGGAGTTTCAGCTTTTTTTATTACTGATGGATTCAAAAAGAACGCCGAAGAGAAAGAAAAAGAATTAATGAGTGGCAATATGAGCGCCTGGAGTAAGATTCTTTATTTGGAAGTATTAGATGCCTCTTTTTCAATTGATGGAGTAATCGGAGCCTTTGCTTTTACTATGTCTATTCCTTTGATTATTATTGGAAATGGATTAGGAGCTTTTGTGGTTAGAGAATTAACCTTGAAGGGAATAGATAAAATCAGTAAATATGCTTACTTAAAGAATGGAGCCATGTATTCAATTGGATTATTGGGAGCAATAATGACTCTTGAGAGTTTTGGTAATGAATATCCTTTCTGGATAGCTCCTTTAAGCACATTTTCTTTATTGGCCTTCTTTATGTTCCTCTCGATGAAAGAATTAAAGAAAGAAAAAAAGTCAGTTGTCTGTTGATAACTTATTTGCTTACTTTTTAGGGGGTTGTTATAATAATTGTATAATAATGTCCATTTATTCCAAGTTTCTTTTATCTCTTCTGATTTAAGGAATGCAAGAAGATGGAAAAATATATGATACAAGACTGGTCATTAATTACCACGCAAGCCTTGCAGGGTGCTTTGGAAGAAATTCTTTCATTCCTTCCTAACCTCTTGGCTGCTATTATTATTTTCATTCTAGGTTGGTTTATAGCCATCTGGATTGGAAAGTTAGTTGCTCAGATATTGAATAAGCTTAAATTTGACAGCATTTTTGAGAAGACTGGCTGGAAAGAAGCCTTATCTAATGCTGACTTCAAGGTAGAACCATCCGGTTTTATCGGAGCAGTTTGTAAGTGGATTCTTGTTATAGTTTTTCTAATGATTGTAACAAATATTATGGGTTGGGTAGCTTTTGCAGAGTTATTAGCAAGTATCATTGCTTGGATGCCAAACCTATTAGTTGCCATTGTTATTTTAGTTGTGGCAATCATTATCGCGGACATTGTTGAAAAAATAGCCAAGGTCTCAATCAAGAAGATGGGAATTAGTTCAGTTAACTTTTTGGGATCAGTAGTTAAGGGTTCAATATATGTCTTTGCTGGTTTAGCAGTATTGCTCCAGTTGGGAGTTATTCCTGAAATCATCAAAGTATTGGTTATGGGATTCGTTGGAACTATAACCTTGGCCCTAGGATTATCATTCGGCTTGGGTGGAAAAGAAGCTGCTGCTAGATTTATCGAAGAAATGAGAAGAAAAGTATCCGATAAATAGTATTTTTAAATTAAAAGGCGCACCATTCATTTGGTGCGTTTTTGTTTTTTAAAAAAGAGACATTATTTTATTTGATAATGCCTTTTTGAGAGATGTTTTTGTCTTTTGGTGGTACCAGGATAAGATAGATTACACCAAAAAGACAAACAAACATTAATGCTTTAGCAATTATTTCCGGTATATTGATTATTGGGATAACTCCTGAAAGTATAAACAAGATTACAGAAAGTATCGTTGGTTCTTCTTTTATCTTTTTAAATAAGTAAAGGAGAATTATCCCAGTAATTCCGAAAATGACCCCGGAAAAATAGAAAATAAGGTTGTTAAAGATAAGGTAGCAAAGGAAAAGAATGACAGTGTCTATTATTAAAAATGGTCCAAGAAAATTAAAGAATTTATAACTTTTAGTTCCTTTTTCCATAAAGCACCTCCCGTGCTTTTTCAATTAAAACATTTTAATTATTAAAAGTCAAATGAGATACGCACCATCTATTTTAAATGGTGCGTTGTCTAGACAAATAACCACGATACTAGTGCTGCGGCACTTATCGTTAAGAATCCGTCTACTAATGTTGGATTTTTTCCAATTAGATAAAATCCAAGTAAAACACCAACAAAGAGAAGTGCCACTAGTAACAATATTGTTACTTTTGGAACGGACTGTTGATTGGTAATTTTCTTTTTCATTTATTAAGGCCTCCTATTTAATTTTTACCTTTTAATTAATAAAAGTCAATATTTGACCCCGAGCCTTTAATTTGTTATTTTATATCTAATGGATTCTTATGAATTAAGAAAACTTTTTTTAGATTTCTTCGCTGAAAGGGGACACAAGATAATTCCTTCGTCCTCTCTTTTGCCAACCGATCCTTCTGTTTTATTTACAACTGCTGGAATGCAACAGTTTTCTTTGTATTTATCAGGTAAAAAAGATCCTATTAAAGATTTTAATTCAAGACATATAGCAACATGTCAAAAATGTTTTAGAACTGGAGATATTGAAGAAATAGGAGATGACACTCATCACACTTTTTTTGAAATGCTCGGAAACTGGTCTATTGGACAAGACGAAACAGGATATTTTAAAGAAGATGCGATTAAATATGCTTTGGAATTTTTAGTTAATAAATTAGGACTAGATAAAAAAAAGATTCACGTTACTGTCTTTAAGGGAGAAGGAAGTATTGCGAGAGACGAAGAGGCTATTAATATTTGGTTAAAATATGGAATACCCTTAGAAAGGATAAAAGAGTGTTCTAAAAAGGATAATTTTTGGGGTCCGGTTTCTGACACTGGTCCTTGCGGTCCTTGTTCTGAAATTCATTATGATCGAGGAGAAGAGTTGGGCTGCGGAAGGCCGGATTGCGGGCCGAACTGTGAGTACTGCAAAAGAGTGGTTGAGATTTGGAATCTTGTTTTTATGCAATACTTTAAAAATGATTCTGGGGAGTATGAATTATTATCTCAGAAAAATATTGATACTGGAATCGGATTTGAAAGGTTATTGTCGCTTTTAAATCAAAAAAGCGCAGCATATGAAACAGACTTATTTGCTGATTTTATTTCTAAATTAGAAGAAATATCAGGACACAAGTATTTAGAAAATAAAAAAGCTTTCAGAATTATTGCTGACCATATTCGTAGTTCAGTTTTCGTGATTTCTGACGGAGTCGAGCCTTCTAATGTTGGTCAAGGATATGTTTTAAGGAGATTATTAAGAAGAGTCATTAGATACGGAAAAACACTAGAATTAGATCAGCAATTTTATCTTCCTCTAGTTGATATTATTATCAATAAATACAAAGATATATATCTTAATGTCTTTACAAGACAAGAAAGTATTATTGATGCTATTAAAAAAGAGGAGTACAAGTTTGAAGCTACCCTTGAAAAAGGATTATCAATAATAGAAAAGATACTTTTAACAAAAAAGGAATTAACAGGAGAAGAAGTTTTTGATTTATATCAAAGCTATGGATTTCCCCTAGAGTTAACGCAAGAAATTGCAGAAGAAAAGGGAATCAATATTAATATTGATGAATTTAATAGTGCACTAGAAAAGCATCAAAGTATTTCTAGGGCTGGTGCAGAAAAAAAGTTTGGAGGAGTAGGGAAAGATGCTGGAGAAGAAGGGGCTAAATTGCATACAGCTACTCATCTTTTACATGCTGCTTTAAGGAAGATTTTAGGGGAACATGTTCAACAAATGGGTTCGGATATTAATACTGAAAGATTGAGATTTGATTTTAAGCATGCTCAAAAAATGACCCCAGAAGAAATTAAACAAGTTGAAGATTTAATTAATTTAAAAATTAAAGAAGACTTGGAGGTAAAAAAAGAGGAAATGAATTTAGATGAAGCATTAAAATCAGGAGCAATTGCTTTCTTTAAAGAAAAATACCCGGATCAGGTTTACGTCTGGACAATATTTAACCCAGACAGTAAAGAAGTTTTTTCTAAAGAAATTTGTGCTGGTCCTCACGTAGAAAAAACAAGCCAATTAAAATTATTTAAGATAATTAAAGAAGAAAGTTCTAGTGCTGGAGTAAGAAGAATTAAAGCAGTCATTAATTAATAAATACATGGCAAAGAAAATATATGACATCATTCCTCCCGAATATCAGATTGAAAAACATGAGGAATTAGCCAAGGAATGTTCAGCTAGAGAGCCGATTAAGAGAGAGAAAAAAAGATTTCCTTTTGTTCCTCTTTTAGTTATTGTGGTTTTATCCTTAGGTGCAGTATTTTTCTTTGTTCAGGGAAAAGCAGATGTTTTTATTACTCCTAAAGTTGAAGAAGTTACAACTGAAGCTAGTTTTACAATTAATACTAGTGAAGCGCTAATTGATTACGAAAATAATGTCGTTCCTGGTATTGTCTTTTCAGACAAAAGAGATGGTTCTGAAAATTATAATGCGACAGGAACAGATGATAAAGCAAAGAAAGCAACGGGAACGATAAAGGTTTTTAATAAGATTAGTCCGGCTAAGCCATTAAGTTTAATTAAGGGCACTAGGTTCATGTCTAGCACGGGAGAATTGGTTTATAAGTCTGATACAGCCTTTACTGTTCCGAAAGCTACCTCTGACTCTACTTATGGTTCAATTGAGATTAAGGTTACCGCAGCCGAAGCAGGAGAGAAGTATAATCTTTCTTCTTCTATTTTTTCTATTCCCGGCTTAAGCGGTTCAGAATATTATTCAAATATTTGGGCTGAATCAGTTACGCCAATGGCAGGAGGAGAAGAGTCACAGGTCAAAATCGTAACTAGTAATGATATTACTTCAGCTAAAGATAGTTTTGAAGAAAAATATGATGAAGAATCAAAAAAAGCTTTAATTGATAATGCCCCTTCAGGTTACCAGTATTTTTCAGAAGACATTTCTCCTGTAATTACCGATTTATTGGTTAGCGCTAAAGCAGGAGACGAACTGGATATATTCAGCGTGACAGGGCACGTAGAGACTAATGCAACTGTCTTTAGGGATGAAGATATAAATAAGCTAGGAGAATCATTATTAAGTAAAGATATCTCTGAATTGAAGAAAATGGTTCCCAATAGTGTAACTTATGAGGTCAAACAAAAGAAATTAAACAAAGATGGAACAATCTCATTGAACGTTGTATTCAGTGGTAAAATTTATTCAATACCTGAGAATGATATATTGTTGGGTAGCCTAAAAGGAAAAGATACTAATTATTCAGCTTCTCTTTTATCAAACATACCAGAAATAGAAAAAGTAGAGATTAATCTTTCTCCATGGTGGAAGTTTAAAATTCCTAATAATGAAGAAAGAATAAACATTCAATTGAAGTTTTAATATTTACAGACATAATAAATAGTGGTAAAAAGTAGATAATAGCCAAAAACGCTTGAATCTCTTGACCAAAAGCGAAAGTTTTGCTATTGTCTTATTATCTTTCAAATGGTAAAAAAAGACGACAAGATTAAAAAAGAAGGAGTTGTATCAGAGAGCTTGCCTGATGGCTTTTTTAAGGTGCGACTAGATGACGACCAGTCTGAAGTATTGGCGCATTTGGCAGGCAAATTAAGAGTATTTAAAATCAGGATTTTACCTGGTGATAAAGTTACCGTTGAAATGACTCCCTATGACGCAAGAAGAGGGAGAATAATATTTAGAAAAAAATAACATGAAGGTTAAGCCATCAATCAAGAAAATTTGTAAAGATTGTAAGATCGTCCGCAGAGAAGGACGTGTTTATGTTATTTGTAAGGCGAACGCTAAACACAAACAAAGACAAGGTGCATAATTAAACACACTATGGCAAGAATTATTGGAATTAACATTCCAGACGAAAAAGTAATAGAAATCGGATTGTCCTACATTTACGGAATAGGACCATCTTTAGCTAAAAAGATTTTGACAGATTGTAATATTCCTTTAAACAAAAAAGCCAAGGAATTAACTCAGGATGACATTAGCTTATTAAAACAATACATTGAAAAGAATTATAGAGTGGAAGGAGATTTGAAGAGAGACGTGATGATGAACATCAAAAGATTAAGAGATATTGGCTCATGGAGAGGTTCTAGACATGCTAAGGGCTTACCAGTAAGAGGTCAGACAACTAGAATCAATAATAGAACAGTAAGACATAATGTAAGGAAGACAGTCGGTTCAGGAAGAAAGGCTGCACCAGGACCTAAATAGAATTTAATACTACTATGGGGAAAAAACACGTAATACAAAAAACTGAAGCAGAAATGATCAAAGAGGGTGAACAGCTAGAAAAAACCTTAAGTAAAGAACCTAAGGTTTCTAAAGCTGCTGCTACCAGAGAAGGAAAGATATATATCTTCAGTTCATACAACAATACTATTATTACTTTGACTGACACTATGGGTAACGTTTTAGCCTCAAAGTCAGCTGGAAAGATAGGATTCAAGGGAAGCAAGAAATCAACTCCTTTTGCTGCTTCTAAAATTTCAGAAACAGTTGGAGCGATTGCTGAAAAGATGGGAATCAGAAAAATCCAGGTAGTAGTAAAGGGTATTGGTTCAGGAAGAGAATCAGCATTGAGATCAATCGCTAATCAGGGATTCGAGATTAATTCAATCAAGGATGTTACTCCAGTTCCACACAACGGTTGCAAGCCTAAGAAACCCAGAAGGTTATAATCTTTAATATATTTATGAAACAAGCAAAGTGTAAAATTTGTAGAAGGTTAGGAGATAAGCTTTTCTTAAAAGGAGAGAAGTGTTTGGGTTCTAAATGTGCCATGATTAAGAGGCCATTTGCTCCAGGACAGAAAGCTAAGAAAAGAAGAGGCAACTTGACTGAATTTGGCCGTGAAATGAGAGAAAAGCAGAAGGTTAAGAAGTGGTACAATGTTTCAGAATCACAATTCAAAGACTATGTGTTTGAAGTTATGGAAAACAGAGCTTCTGGAGTTGATGTTGCTTCTCAATTGATTGCCAAACTAGAAAGTAGACTAGATAATATTATTTTTAGGATGGGATGGGCTAAATCGAGAGGTCAAGCAAGACTACTTGTTACTCACGGACACTTTTTAGTTAACGGAAAGAAAATTGATATTCCTTCATGTAGAATTAATGTTGGTGACGCAATTTCCATTAGAGAAGGTTCAAAAAATAAGGAAGCCCTAAAGGGTATATCAGAAGCAATGAAAAAATACAGCTTACCTAAATGGTTAAGCTTTGATGGAAGTAAAATCGAGGGTAAAGTTATGAGATACCCAACACCAGAAGACGTACAATTGCCATCTGAAATTTCAACAATCTTTGAACACTATTCAAGGTAATAAAATAAATATCATAACTAAACATATGATTCCATTGCCAACTTCAATTAAATCAAAAAAGGTAAGCGATAACAACACTATTTTCGAAATAGAGTCGCTTTATCCTGGCTACGGAATTACTCTCGGTAATGCTATTAGGAGAGTTCTTTTGTCATCTCTAAACGGTGCTGCCGTAACAGAGGTCAAAATAAAAAACGCTCCTCATGAATTTGCTACTCTTCCTGGAGTTAAAGAAGATATTCTACACATTTTAATGAATATTAAGCAATTAAGATTTAAATTGTTTACTGATGATCCACAAATTGCAACCTTGAAGATAAAAGGAGAAAAGGAAGCTTTAGGAAGCGACTTTGAATGTCCAGCTGATTTAAAATTAGCTAATCCAGGCTTGCATATTGCAACAATAACTGATAAGAATACAGAGTTGGAAATCGAGATTAAAATTGAAAAAGGAGTTGGTTATGTTTTTGAAGATAAAGAAATAAAAAGAGAAGTTGGTGTTGTTGGATTGGATGCAATTTTCACTCCCATTAAGAAAGTCAATTATGTTGTTGAAAATATGAGAGTTGGAAACAGAACTGATTTTGATAAGATTTCTCTAGAAATTGAAACAGATGGAACAATTACTCCAGAAGAAGCTTTTGCTGAATCTTTAGACATTTTATTAGCTCAATTCGGCTTTATGGCTGAACAGATGGGAGGAATAAAGGCTGAAGCTGTTAAGGAAGAAGAAGTAATTGAACCAAAAAAGAAGGCTGTAAAAAAGACAACAAAAAAGAAAGAAAAGTAATATGAAAAAAATACAGAAAGGAAGAAGATTACATAGAGAAAGAGATCAGAGACATGCATTGTTGAAAACTTTGGCTACATCTTTGATTTTAAAAGAAAAGATTACAACAACCGAAGCTAAAGCTAAAGAGCTTTCTCCTTTTGTTCAAAGAAAAATAACCAGAGCAAAGAAAGGAGATATGGCTGCTCGTAGATATCTAGCTACTTGTTTTACTCCCAAAGCAGTTAAGAAGTTAATGGAAGATTTAGGAGTTAGATACAAAGAAAGAAAAGGGGGATATGTTAGGATAACAAAAATAGGACAGAGAAAATCAGACAGTTCTAAAATGGCAATGATTCAATTAGTTTAAGAATATGAAAAAAGTAATCACAACTACAAAAGAAACTATAAGGGTTGATGCAACAGGCAAGGCTTTAGGAAGGCTTGCGACTGATCTTTGCGCTATCTTACAAGGAAAGAAGAGCGTCTCTTATGCTCCTAATAAAGAACCAAATAACGTTGTTATTGTTACTAATGCTGATAAAATTAAAGTTACTGGAAATAAGATGCAGGATGAAACATATTTCAGACATACTGGATATTTGGGAAATGATAAGCACACTCCAATGAATGTAATATTTCAAAAGAATCCGGGACAATTAATAAAGTTTGCTGTTAACGGAATGTTACCAAAGAACAGATTGAGAGCAAGACACTTAAAGAGATTAAAGTTTGAATAATTATATGGCTGAGAAAAAAACAACAAAAAAACCAGCAGAGAAAAAAGAAAAGAAAGTTTCTCCTGTTAAAAAGGAAACCAAAAAGAAAGTTTCCGAGGTCATAGAGGAAGTAAAAGAAGTAAAGACAGAAACAAAGATTGAAAACATTGATTTTGGTTTACCAATAAGAGTCGATGACGAAGATGATTTTGTTGTAAATGAAGATGATTTTAAAAATCTAGGAGATAAGTATTTTGAAGGAACCGGAAGAAGAAAAACTGCTACTGCTAGAGTAAGACTATACACAAAGGGAGATAAAGTAATGGAAGTCAATAATATGGACTTCACTAAATATTTTCCCACTAAAGGATTGCAATCTATTGCCTTAGCTTCATTAGATAAGATGAAATCACTAGACAGGTTCAAAGTCACAGCTATGGTCAAGGGAGGGGGTGTAAACGCTCAAGCTGAGGCTGTAAGACACGGTATTGCTAGAGCCTTGGTTGTATTTAATCCTGATTACAGAAAGAGATTAAGAAAGGCAGGATTCTTAACTAGAGATCCAAGAATGAAAGAAAGAAAGAAGCCTGGATTAAAAAGAGCAAGAAGAGCTCCACAGTGGTCAAAACGTTAATATTTAAGAAGCGCATCTTACAAAGATGCGTTTTTTTATTTAAAATATTTTTATTATTTAAAATATTTTAGAGAATTTAATTAAATTATTTGCAAAAGAAATAAAATAAATATATAATATATTTAAATTATAATAATATAAATTCATTTGATGAAAAAAATCAATACTGGTTATTTTTTTTCAGTAACTGTTCTCGTTTCTTTTTTTCTTTTCTGTTTTGCTTTTAATGCTTCTGCCTTTAGTGGTGGAGATGGAAGTTCTGGCGATCCTTTTCAAATAACAACCTGCTTGGAATTGCAGGCCATGAACACAGGATTAGGTCTTTCATATATTTTAACTTCTGAAATTGATTGTACAGATACAGCAACCTGGAATGCTGGTGCTGGATTTTTACCTGTTGGTAATAGTAGTACTAAATTCACAGGAACATTAGATGGTAATAGTCATATTATTGATGGATTAACAATAAATAGAGCAACAACATATAACGGACTATTTGGAAATATTGGTGCTTTAGGTAGTATTTTAGATGTTGCGTTGACTGATGTAAGTATAACCGGAACTACTGATAATGACTATCATGGTGGTTTAGCTGGAAAAAATGAAGGATCTATTACTGATTGTTACACTACTGGAAGCGTAACTGCAAATGGTGGTTATAATGTTGATTGGGTGGGTGGTTTGACTGGATATAATACGGGGACTATTACTGACTCATATTCTACTGTTAACATAATTTGCGGTAATCGATGTGGTGGTTTAATTGGAGGTAATGAGGGTACTATTAATACTTCTTATGCTGCTGGAAATGTGACCGCTTCCAAATATGGTTTTGTGGGTGGTTTTGTCGCAGAAAATTCTGGCACCATCGCTAATTCATATGCTACTGGAAGTGTAACTGCAACTGGTGCAGCTTCTGATTGGCCTGGCTATGTTGGTGGTTTCGCCGCAGAAAGTTATAATAATATTACTAATTCATATGCTATCGGTGCTGTTTCTTGTACTGAAACATGTAGTAATATTGGTGGTTTTATTGGAAAAAGTTATACTGCTAATGAAACCAGTTGTTATTTCGACAGTGTTACTACTGGACAAGCTGCTGATGGTACAGGCGGAGATGCTGTTCCTAAAACAACTACACAAATGAAAGCAGAAGCTACTTTTACTAGTTGGAATTTTACAACCATTTGGCAGATAAGCGAAGGGAATAGTTATCCTTATTTGATTTGGCAGCCGGCACCTCCCGCACCCCCTGCACCGCCAGCCTCAGGAGGATCTACCATTATAGCTCCATTTACTCCAGTAGCATCTCCTAATTCTT
>DCUP01000003.1:205086-205213 GCA_002327845.1 Patescibacteria group bacterium UBA2211 | reverse complement strand
ATTGATTCTAAATTAGAGACAAACATATTTTTGTATTTTTAATTTAGTCTTCTTCCTCAGTCTTTCCCTTAATAATTGGGTTCAAGGAAAGGGCTTTAAACTCTGCTAATAATAGATTGAACGATGC
>DCUP01000003.1:0-205032 GCA_002327845.1 Patescibacteria group bacterium UBA2211 | reverse complement strand
CTTCAAGAGCCCATACTTCCATCTCACCAAACCTTTGTCCTCCAAACTGAGCTTTGCCTCCTAATGGTTGCTGAGTAATTAATGAATATGGTCCAATTGAACGCATGTGAATTTTGTCTTCAACCATGTGCGCTAATTTAATCATATAGATATATCCGACTGTAATCTTTTCTGGGAAAAACTCTCCAGTTTCAGGATCAACTAATCTTAATTTTCCATCAGTAGAATATCCAGCTTCTTTTAATTCCTCCTTAATATCAGCTTCGGTTGCTCCTGATAATGATGGTGTCTCGGCTAAATATCCTAGCTTCTTAACAGCTAATCCAAAGTGAGTTTCAAGAATTTGTCCTAAGTTCATTCTCGAAGCAACTGACAATGGGTTCAAAATAATATCAACAGGAGTTCCGTCTTCCAAGAAAGGCATTTCTTCGGCAGGTAATATTTTAGCAATAATACCTTTATTTCCGTGTCTTCCAGCCAGCTTATCTCCTACTTGAATCTTTCTTACCTCAGAAATTCTTACCCTAATTCTTTTAATAACTCCCGGCTCTAATGCATATCCCTCGCTTCTGTCAAAAACTTTAACATCGGTTACTCTTCCTCTTTTTCCATGCTCTAGTCTCATTGAAGTATCTTTAACTTCTTTAGCTTTCTCTCCGAAAATAGCTCTTAAAAGTCTTTCTTCCGCAGATAAATCAGCTTCTCCTTTAGGAGAAATCTTTCCAACCAAAATATCATTTGGTCCAACTTCGGCTCCAATTCTAACAACTCCATCTTCGTCTAAATCTTTTAGTCTATCTTCTCCAACATTAGGAATATCAGATGTAGTCAACTCTGGTCCAAGCTTAGTTTCTCTGACGTCACAAAAGAAATCTTCAATATGAACAGAAGTAAAAACATCTTCTTTTACTAGTCTGTCTGATAAAACGATAGCGTCCTCAAAAGTATTTCCTCTCCAAGAAATAAATGATACTAATAGGTTTCTTCCTAAAGCTAATCTTTCTTTATTGATTGAACCTCCTTCAATTAAAACATCTCCTTTTTTAACTATGTCTCCCTTGTTAATTACGGGAGTCTGGTGGAAGCATGAGTATTGGTTTGTTCTATCAAAAATTCTAACGGGATAGGTTTTAACTTTCCCCGAAGTAGTTCCCTTAACTTCAACAACAGTTGCATCAACTTTAACAATCTTTCCAGCTTCTTCAGCTACAATTAATTGTCCAGAATCTCTAGCAGCCATAGCCTCCAATCCTGTTCCAACTAAAGGAGCTTCTGGATTAACCAAAGGAACTGCTTGTCTTTGCATGTTTGAACCCATCTGAGCACGGTTCGCATCATCGTTCTGTAAAAATGGAATTAATCCTGTCGCAACAGAAATAAATTGCTGAGGAGAAACATCAATATAGTCAATCTTTTCTTTTTCAATTTCTCCCGTCTCTCCTTTAATTCTAGCCTCAACTCTGTCTTTTACTATATTTCCCTTCTCGTCTAAAAGCACACTGGCTGAAGCGATATTATATCTTTCTTCTTCGTTAGCATCCATGTAATAAACCTCATCTGTAATTCTTTCGTTTGTAATTTTATAATAAGGGGTATCTAAAAAGCCATATGGATTTAATCTAGCATATAGCGATAAATGGGTAACCAAACCTACATTCGGACCTTCAGGGGTCTGAATTGGACAAATTCTTCCATAATGAGAAGGTTGTACGTCTCTAACATCAAAACCAGCTCTTTCTCTAGTCAAACCTCCAGGACCAGTAGCAGTCAATCTTCTCTTGTGTTCTAATTCTGAAAGAGGATTAGTATTGTCCATGAATTGAGAAAATTGGCTAGCGGTGAAAAATTGAGTCACCTGTGCTGAAAAAGGTCTAGGATTTATTAATTGAGTCGGGCTTAAGTTTTCAAAATCTAAAGTCGACATTCTATCTTTAATAATTCTAGCCATTCTAGAAATACCAACTCTTAATTTATTAGATAATAATTCCGAAATAGTTCTCACTCTTCTGTTTCCTAAATGATCAATCATATCAGCTACAGCTGTTTCATCATTGTTCATTCTAATAATCTCTTTCATTACTGCTACCAAATCATTAACTGACAAAACTCTATCTTCTTTAGTGATTTCTTTTTCTTTTTTTGGCTTCAATCCAGGCATTCTTGACCACATTTTCCATCTTCCTACTTTTGATAGGTCGTATCTTTCAAAATTAAAGAACATATTGAAAATCAATTCTCTGGCTGCATCAGGATTAACCATTTCCCCACTTCTCAATCTTTGATATATTTCCAATAATGCTTCTTCTTGATTATGAGCTGGATCTTTCTTTAAGGTTTCTTCAATGAAAGCTGTTTCTCCATTATCAAAACCGACGAACATACCTTTAATGTCGTCATCATTAAATCCACCCAAAGCTTTTAATAATGTTGTTGCAGGAACTTTTCTTTTTCTGTCTATTTTTACTGATAAAACTCCTGTTGCTTCGGTCTCAAATTCAAGCCAGCTTCCACGATTAGGAATAATTTTAGCAGCAAAGCATCTTATCCCTTTGTTAATATTTAAAGGAAAGAAAACTCCCGGAGAACGAATTAATTGAGAAATAACAACCCTCTCAACTCCGTTTAAAATAAAGGTTCCTTTTTCGGTCAACAACGGAAAATTACCAAAGAATATTTCTTGTTCTTGGGTTCTTTTGGTCTTCAGATTATTTAATTTAACAATAACTCTCAAGGGAGCAACATATGAATCGTTGTTTTCTCTTGCGTCAAAACCAGATGCATAATTAGGCTTACCTAACTTGTAATCCAAAAAGTGCAATTCGTATTCTTTGCCAGTATAGTCTTTAATGGGAGACACCTCAGCGAAAAGGTCTTTCAACTCCTCTTCCCAAAATTGTCTACCACTCTCCTGTTGCATAAAGATTAAGTTAGGCAAAGGATAGGATATTTTACTTTTAGCAAAGCTTTTGGTTTTGATTTTCATAATTTTAATTATGGTGCTTAACTTAAAGACTAAAAATTTCGATATTCAAACAAAAAATACCCTGATTTATTATTTTTTTTGTAGGGCTTAAGGAAACAATTAATTACTGAAAAATGTGTGATGAAATCAAAATACCTAGTAATTATTTTGCAAATTAAATATATCCTATCACAAATGAAATAATTGTCAATAGCTGTTATTTTATTACCTATATTCCCTAGTTATATTTAAGACTCATTAATCTTCATATTCTGTAAAATACCTAGAGCTATAAAGATAAATAATAAGTTGCTACCTCCATAACTAACCATAGGCAAAGGAATTCCAATGACTGGTAAGAATCCCAAATTCATTCCAATGTTGATTGTCATTTGGATGAAAATTGATAAAGCGAGACCGGTAGCAAAAAGTCTAGTAAAATTAGAACGAGCATCAAGAGCAATTTTTAATATTCTCCAATATAATAATCCAAATAGAGCAAAAATGGCTGTGGTTCCCAAAAGTCCTAATTCTTCTCCTACTGAAGAAAAAATAAAATCTGTTTGCGGTTCAGGTAAAAAACCGTATTGAGTCTGCGAACCATTCCCTATTCCCTTTCCAAACAACCCGCCAGAGCCAATACTTATCTTCGCTTGATTCTGATTCCAACCACCACCAAGAGGATCATCTTGGGGAGCAATAAAATTAAAAACTCTTTCTCTTTGATAATCTTTAAGCATAAAAGACCAAATTCCGACAAAAATCAAAGCAAAAGCTAAGCATAATAGAATAAAATCTCTTACTCTTATCCCTGAAACTAAAAGTATTCCTATCCAAATAGAAAGTATAATTATTACTGAACCAAATTCTGGATGTAAGAATATTAAAACAGAAGGAATAAAAGCATAAACACCCGACAAAATAATATGCCTTATTCTATATAACTCAACGTGTCTTTTAGAAAAATATTTAGCCAAAAGCAAGATTAAAACTATTTTAGTCGGTTCAATGGGATCAAAAGAAAATACCCCTATCTTATACCACGATTTAATTCCTCTAATCTCTGGAGCAAAAAAGAACACACCAATTAGGGCCAATATGCACAAAAAATATAAAGTAAGAATTATTGATGAATTCTCTCTGATTGTTCTATTATCTATAAAACTAACTAAAAACATACAAATCAAACTAAAAACAAAAAAACCAATTTGTTTGTATAAATTAGAAAAATCTCCCAATAAGGAAGAACTATATATCGAAACCATTCCTATTATCGCTAATAAAGAACTGGCAACAATCAACGTCCAATCCATTCTTTTAATGTGACCCAAGAAAAACATATTAACTTATTATTTTTAAAAAATCTTCTTCTTTTAATGTTTTAATTCCTAATTTAATTGCTTTTTCATATTTAGAGCCTGGATTAACACCAAAAACTAAATAATCTATATTTTTAGAAATTGAATCAGAAACCTCTCCCCCCAAAAGAATTATATTTTCTTTAGCAACATCTCTGCTCATTTTTTCTAAAGTTCCTGTTATGACAAACTTTTTTCCTAATAATTTTCCTTCTCTTTTTTCAATAAAATACTTAACTCCCCTCTCTTTTAATTTCCTTAAAAAATCTTTATTTTCTTTTAAACGAAACCAATCAAAAATTGATTGAGCAACTATTGGTCCAACATCAGAAATACTTTCTAATTCTTCAACTGAGGCATTTTCTATTTCTTCAATTGATTTAAAGGTAAGTGCCAAATCAAAAGATGTTTTTAGTCCTACGTTTCTTATTCCCAAAGAATAAATAAAACGAGAAAAAGAAACTTCTTTTCTATTTTGAATATTTAAAACTATTTTCTTTGCTGACTTATCGGCAAATCTTTCCAAGGGAAGAATATCTCCTTCTTTTAATTCGAATAAGTCTGATGGATCAGACAACAAACCTTCTTCTATAAACTTCTCGATTATTTTTGGACCCAAACCATCAATACTAAATGCTGAACGAGAAACAAAGTGTTTAAACCATCCCATCTTTCTGCTAAAACAATTATGATTTGGACATCTCCAAACAATTTCATTTTCTGGTTTAACTAATTTTGTTTCACACGATGGACAATTCACAGGCATTTTAAAATTCTTTTCTTTGCCCGTTCTTAGTTCTGGAAAAACTTTAATTACTTCAGGAATGACGTCTCCAGCCCTACCAACAACCACCGTATCTCCAATCTTCAGTCCCAATCTTTCTATTTCCTTATCATTATGTAATGTTGCCCTACTAACAATAACCCCATTAATTTCTACTGGTTTCAAAATTGCAACCGGTGTCATTGCTCCGGTTCTCCCAACTTGAATTTTAATATCTTCAATAATTGTTGTTGATTGTTTTAAAGGAAATTTTAAAGCTATCGCTCCACGAGGAGCCTTACCTGCAACCCCCAACTTATTAAAAACTTCATTGCTATTTATTGATATAACTAGACCATCTATTTCATATGGAAGTTTTTCTCTATTTTTTTGCCAATAAGCATAAAAATCGAAAACTTCGTCCATATTTTTACATAATCTATTATGCTTGTTGTTTGTTTTAAACCCTAATACTTTTAATATTCTATGCTCTTCGTCGTGAGTCTTTTGACCAAAATCACTTACTAAATCGTAAACATTTGCATCGAGATTTCTCTCCGATGTAATTTTTGAATCAAGTTGTCGTAAAGAACCGGCTGCTAAATTTCTCGGATTAGCATAAAGAGGCAAGCCGTTCTTTTCTCTTTCTTTATTTGTTTTTTTAAATTCTTTTTTAGTTATTATTGCTTCTCCCCTAACAATAATATTATCAAAATTTATAAATGGTAATCTTTCTTTCTTTAAATCATCTATAATGTCTTTTTCTTCTCTTAGTTTAAGTGGAATTGCTTCAATTGTTTTTATATTTTGGGTAACATCCTCTCCTATCTTTCCATCCCCTCTTGTTGCTCCAGTTTTTAATATTCCTTTATTGTAAATTAATTCAATAGCTAACCCATCAAGCTTGGGCTCGCAATAATATTCAATTTTTTCTCCATTAAGAAGTTTTTTGTTTCTATTCTCCCAATTATCCATATCTTCTCTTGAAAAAGCATCGTTCAACGAACGCATCATTTCCTTATGTTCAATTTTTTTAAACGCATCTATTGGTTTTCCGCCAACCCTCTGGGTCGGAGAATCAGGAGTTATAAATTCAGGAAAATTTTGTTCTAAATCAAAAAGTTCCTTCTTCAAGGAATCTAACGCTGATTCCGATATCTCTTCTTTGTTTAAAACATGATAAAGATAACGGTGATAATTAATTAAATCTTTCAGCTTTTCTATTCTCTTTTGTGTCTCCCCTTTTTTCATCTTAATAATAGGCCTCTACTTTTCTGTTTGTTGCATTATATGTTCCTATAGATTTTATACTAGTTCCCGTTTCCATACAATCTGCCCCTGAATAAGTAATTTCGACTTGATAGGTATAGTTAGGTGCAAGAATTCCATTGGCAATATCACTACAGTCACTAAGAATTCTGATATTATATAATGCCTTTTCTATTCCCGTATCAGCAGCGTGAAATGCTTTAACCGAATTACTCAAATTGCTTGCCACTTTTGCTCCTCCAACGATAATGCTAGTCAACCCCAAAGAAACAGATAAAAGAACTGATAGTATAATTATCGTCATATAAACCGATATTCCTTTTTGATTTTTGTTTATCATATTAAATATCTAATTGTCTTTGAGAGATAGTTGTTTGAACAACTACGTTTGGTGAATTTGTTTCCAAGGAAAGAGATGTCATTTTAATTACAATTGTAGTTTTAGGCTGTTTTGTATCTACTGCGTCTCCTATCACATTAAACCATAAATTATCAATACTAACCGAAGAAGGGGTTAACGATTGGGCTGTTCCTAAATTAGAAAAATTATTATCTGTTGATCTCCTCTCTTCAATTGCGCCACTACTAAGCAAAAATTGAAGACATTTATAAGATGAATCTTTGATGTCATATGTTAAAAAAGTTAAAGAAGAACCTAATACATTGTAAGTCTGTCCCGCGTAAGCTAAACCAATACAATCTCCAGTTAAATCTTTTTTTGCCATTCTAATTGCTTTTGCCATATACTCTAAAACATAACTTGACTGATTCAGTAATTCTTGATTTTGTAAAATTCTTTTTTGAGTACTCAAGACTGAAATGAAAAAATTAATTGAAAGAATCGCAATTATAGAAAAAATAAAGAGAGAAACTAATGTCTCAACCAAAGTAAAGCCTTTTCTTTTTTGATTGTTATTTATCATTTCCAATTAAATATATTTTCTTTTACTACCATTGCATTTCCCGCATTAATTCCCCAATAAACAATAACTGTAATATCTAATTCGTCATCTCCAGACTGTAAAATTTCTATTTTTCTTTTATACGAGGTCTGAATATCTCCCTCAACAGGAGCAGCAAGGTATTCATAACTCCCCGTAACATTTTCGATATACAAATCTCTTCCTGGCGAAGACCAAGCAGTTAAAGCACTATCATTGTAATCGGCCTCACACCCAGAAGCACAAGAAATTAATCCATTATCCCAATCTACTCCTTCTATCCAATTACTATCTCTTAAGTTTTTAACAATTTCTATTCCCTCCTGACAGAGATAAGCAGCAACAAAACTTTCTCTTTCTTTTTGTGTATATGTATTATACTTAGAAATTACTCGATAAACACCTATAAATGCTATCGCCACAATCAAAATAGAAATAAGAATTTCTATCAAGGAAAAACCTTTTTCTTTTTTAAAAATGTTATTCATGTAATTATTTAGTAACCTGAACCATTCCTGCGCTATTTATTGTTATAGTTCTAGTTTTTGTATGATCACTTGCGACACAAAGAGTAATTATTGCTGTCTTATCAGAAAAATCTCCATCGATATATGTTAAAGGATTAGGAGGCTCAAAAGAAATGCTAATATTACTCACAGAAACACTATCTACAAGGCTAAGAATTTCAACTCCATTTTCAAGATTAATTGTTTCTTTTGTTATATCTCCAGTCTCATAAGACATGATTGGACTTGCATCGTTTACCTCCTCATAAATAAGATATGAAGTTGGGTTGCTAGTAGAAAAATAAACTCCATATCCTAAAATAGAAGAAGCACTTTCCAATCCAGATGTTGCCATTTCCTGAGCTCTTCTTATGTCTTGAGCAATCTTCTGGGAAGATCTTTCTAGTGCAAACACTTCATTGTTTTTTCCATAATTTGAAAAAACTGAAATAGTCATAATAGTTATAATCGATAATATAACTAGCACTTCAATTAAAGTAAAACCTTTTATTTTTTGTTTAATCATACCATTAATGAAAGATACCAATTAATCATATTGTTCCCAAAGAAAAAACTAATTATTGTTCCCACCACAAGAAATGGTGCAAATGGAACTTCCGACACAAACTCTTTCTTCTTTAAAAATATCATCGCTAAACCTATTATAGCACCCAAAAGGAAACCTAAAAAGAGCGCAACGATAGTATTGGGAAAACCCAAGAGAAGACCTATTAATAGGGCTAATTTAACATCTCCAAATCCCATTGCCATTCCTTTCGAAAAAAACCATATCAAAAAGAAAAATAACGATGCACCAAGAGATGATATTATCGTTAAAATTATTTCGTGACTACTAATCGTTCCGATAAAAAATGAATATACTAACCAAATAATTGATAGAAAAATAGCAGAATAAGTAATTTCATCGGGAATAATAAAATATTTTAAATCAAAAATAAAAATGCCTATCAAAAAAGCCATTATTATTAACCAAAAAAATAATTGTAGAGAAATTACTGAACCAAGATAAATAAATACTAAAAAGAAAATAGTGGCTGTAATTAATTCAACCAAAGGATATTGAAAAGAAATTTTTCCTTTACAATATCTACACTTTCCTTTTAAAAAAACAAAGCTTAAAACCGGAAACAAATCCCAGAATCCTAAATCATGATGACAATAAGGACAATACGATTTACCGATAATAAAATTTTCTTCTTTGTACAGTCTCCAAATAACACAATTAAGAAAACTGCCAATTATCAATCCCAGAATAAAAATTAAGATTAATTCTATCATAAATAAATATTAACATATTTAAATAAAAGAAAACACCCCAAAAGGGATGAAATCTTTTTTTTAAAAAAGGTTAATTACGGTCTGTAATATAATTTTTAAAAACATTAAATTAAGTAAATTATGGACAAGCAGTATCTGCACCACAAGCAACGATACCTACTTTTCCTGCCGAATCAACACAATTTGTTCCAGAATTCATTACGACAGAAAAACAATAAGCTGGGGTTGCGGCTATATTTAAGACAATAGCGCCAGCAGTTAAAGAGTCCACATCGTTATACAATGACAACCCATCAGTAACCCCACTAAAATTAGCTCCATCTCCTTGAACTCCAGGACCAGCAGTTCCATATGAAGTTCCAGCACCAGTGTTCATTTTATAAATTTCTGCTACTGATCTCATTTGATCCATAGCTGCTTTGATTCTAGCATCTTTAGCAGAATTTTGTGCACCATTCATAGAAACGATAATAAGGCCAGATAAAATACCAATAATGGCGATAACGACCAATAACTCAATTAAAGTAAAACCTTTTATTTTTTGCATATTTTTAAAAATAGTTAATGTTCGACCTTTTTTCTTTTTATATTCTAATTTTATTAGATAATTACTATATTGTCAACAAACTTCTACATTGGAACAGTCGTACTAACCTGATATATTGGTAATAATACGGCAGCAACTAGAAATCCAACCATCAATGCTAAACCAATAATTAATATTGGCTCTATAATACTTGATAAAGAGTTAACGAATATATCTGTTTCTCTTTTATAAAACCTAACTACATTAGTAAGAGAAGAATCTAATTTTCCTGTTTTTTCTCCAACCGATACCATTTGTACAAACAAAGGGGAAACAACTTCGTTGTACTGACCTAATACAATACTTATACTTTCTCCCTTAACAACTCTATTTTTTGCTTTAATAATTGTATCTCTATACACATTGTTCCCTATCAAATCTGCTACCACCTCTAAAGCTTCATTAATGGGAAGACCAGCAGAAATAAGCGTAGAAAAGTTTTCTGCAAAGCGTGCTTGAAAAAGATTCTTTAAGAATGGTCCGAAAATAGGAATTTTTATAGCAATCGTGTCAAAAATATCTTTTCCTTGTCTTGTTTTAGGATAATAAATAAGGAAAGCTACTATTCCTAATATTCCTCCCATAACCACGTACCAAAAATTAACAAAGAAGTCAGAAATAACTATAATTATTTTTGTCGCTATGGGAAGCTCTTGTCCTGATTCAATCAAAACCTTAACTAATCCGGGAACAACAAAAATCATTAAAACTACAAAAATCAAAATAAAAATAATCATAACCACCATTGGGTAAGTTGCGGCTCCTATCATTTTGGAACGAATAGCATATTCACTTTCTAAATGATCAGCTACCTTGTCTAAAATATTAGGAAGGTTTCCAGAGACTTCTGCTGATTTCATCATATTAATATAAAACGAAGAAAAAACTTCAGGAAATTTACCAAAAGCCCTTGACAATTGAGTACCGCCCCTTACGTCATTAGCAATAATATATATCTTTTCTTTAAAATCTTGATTTTTTGTTTGGTCTCCCAAAGCATCAATGGCTTCGGCTGGAGGGACATTTGAGTCAATCATGATTGCAAGCTGTCTTGAAAACATGGCTACGTCTTTCATTGAAGTCCCAGAAAACAATTTAATACTAATCTTTTTATTTAATACGTCCTTATTTTTCTCGTCTTGTTCTTCTTTAATTTCTATAGGAAAAAGACCATTATTATTTAAAACTTCTAAAGCCGCCTCTCTTGAGGTAGCTTCTATTGCTCCAGAACTACTTACTCCTTTTATATCTTTTGCTTGATAAAGATATTTCATATTAATTTTCTTAATTCTCTTAAATTACTTGAATACTTAGAAGCATTCTCAATGGTCACTATCCCCTTTCTAACTAGTTCAGATAATGATCTATTCATAGAGACCATTCCCGACTCAGAAGAGGTTTCTATTACTAACGGTATTTCATATATTTTATTATCTCTTATCAAATTAGAAATTGCTGGCGTATTCAACATTATTTCACAGGCTGGAACAACTCTTCCATCAGTTGAAGGAACTAATCTCTGTGAAATTATTCCAACTAAAGAACTAGCCAATTGCGCTCTAATTTGTGATTGTTGATCTCCGTTAAAATTATCTACTATCCTGTGAATAGTTTGAGCGGCAGAATTAGTATGTAAAGTTGCAAAAACTAAATGTCCAGTTTCAGCAGCAGTAATTGCTGTTGCCATTGTTTCGGGGTCTCTCATTTCTCCCACCATAATAACATCAGGATCTTCTCTAAATGTTGATTTCAACGCTTGAGCAAAAGATAATGTGTCTAAATGTAATTCTCTTTGATTTATCATTGATTTATCATCTTTAAATATATATTCAATTGGGTCCTCAATCGTTATAATATGATTAGCTCGAGTATGATTTATCTCATCAATCAGTGCGGCAAGAGTTGTACTCTTACCATGACTTGATGGTCCAACAATTAAAACAAATCCTTGGGTATATTCACAAAATTGATGAAGCCTAGTTGGAAGATTTAATTCTTCCATTGTTCTAATATTTTCTGGAACAAGTCTTAAAGCAGCGCTGACTGTTCCTGTCTGGTAGAATATATTGACTCTAAATCTTGCTCTTCCTTCAAAATCATAAGAAAAGTCTATCTCTTTAATTTTTTCAAAACTTTTAATCTGTTCTTCGGTCATTAATGCGAAAGAAATCCCTTTAGCATCTTCAGCACCTAAACGATCCCCCTTCAAGCAAAGTAGCTCTCTGTTTATTCTTAATACGGGAGGATGGCCCTGTGAGATGTGAAGGTCTGAAGCGTTATTCTTTATGGTTGCTTCTAAAAGCTGTTTAAGATATGTTTGATATTCCATCTTAAATTTGTTCTTGAATTATTTCTTGTTGTTCTTCTGTTGTTCTAAATACTTCTTCAATAGATATTAATCCTTGAAGAGCCTTAATCATTGCATCTTGTCTCATTGTTATCATTCCTTGTCTTTTAGCCTCCTTTATAATGTTTTGTTCAGACGGATCTTCAAGAATAGCCTTCTCTAATTCGGGAGTCATCTTTAATACTTCAAAGATACCAATTCTTCCCTTTTCTCCCTTGTTATTACATTTAGAACATCCTTTTGGTTTATAAATATATATTGGGTTAGGAGCCGTAAAAAAACTTTTAGCAGTCTCGGGCATTTGAGATAATTCTTTCAATATCATTTTTTCCACTTCTTTATTTGGCCTTGTCTTTTCTTTACAATATGGACATAGACGATGTCCTAGTCTTTGACCTATTGCAATATTTAAAGTTGCCGGTAAAAGAAATGGTTTAATTTTCATATCAATCAACCTAGGGATTGCACCAACAGCGTTATTGGTATGTAGAGTTGATAAAACAACGTGACCAGTCAAAGCAGCATGAGTAACTAAAGAAGCTGATTCTTCATCTCTAATTTCACCGACCATGATAATATCTGGGTCTTGCCTAACTACCGATCTCAATCCTTGACTAAAATCATATCCAATGTCTGGCCTAATCTGTGACTGATTAACTCCTTTTACAAAATACTCAATTGGATCTTCAAGAGTAACAACATTAACTTCTGGTTTATTTAATTCCTGAAGAATAGAATACAATGTTGTTGTTTTACCAGAACCGGTTGGTCCAGTTGATAATATTAATCCAAAAGGTTTAATAATGGCCTCTCTTAACGTTTTTAAATTATATCCCAAAACTCCTATCTCTTCATAAGTTCTCAGTCCCTCTGAAGAATCAAGAACCCTGATTACAACTTTTTCTCCAAGCTTAGTTGGAAAAGTTGAAACTCTGAAATCAATATCTTTATTATCTATTTTAGCTGAGAACCTTCCATCTTGAGGAACCCTTGTTTCATCAATTCTTAAATTGGAAACTATCTTAATTCTTGCTACTATTGAAGGATGAGTATGAATTGGTAAAAATAAAGAAGAATATAAACTTCCATCCATCCTAAAACGTATTCTTAATTGATTTTCTTCTGGTTCAATGTGAATATCAGAAGCATTTCCGTCAACAGCGTGCCTTAAAATAACAGCTACCATCTTAATAATCGGTGCATCCTCAGAAAGTCTTTCTGGTTTAGGCTTAGAGTCGGCTGAAAAAAGTTCAATATTATCATCCCCACCTCCAAGCTCCGTCTCAAGAGCACTCAAGGCTTTACCCACCTCTTCTCTGATATTTCTATATTGTTTTAAAAAAATCTCAAAAGAATTAGCACTAATAAGATATGTTTTATAGGTTATTTTATTCTGTCTAGCTAAAAAATTAAGTGCTTCTTTAGCTTTAATATCGTCTGGATTTACTACTCCAACTTCTAAAATGTTCCCCTGAAGAGTTAAGGGAATTATTTTATAAAACCGAGATGATTCTTCTGGAATCATCGATAGGACGTTATTAGGAACTTCTAAAGATTCTGCGTTCTCAAAAAAAGGCATATTAAATATTTCTGCCTTGATTTTATTAAGATCGTTATCCTTGAGCAATTTTTTAGAGATTATGAATTCCTCCTCACTCCCCTTAAAATTCTTAAATTCATTTTGCAATTCATCTCCTTGCTCTTTGGTTATTATTTTTTTCTCTAATAGTTTTTGTAAAAAAATCATATTAAATTTTATTTAACAGGAGCAAAAGGATCATCTCTCCCCTTAGGAACATCTCCCGTAATCTCATCAAAAACATTCGAATCGGGAATAAATTTTAATTGCGTGAAAGCATTCGACTTCAAAAATTCAGTATCGACATTAATTTGAACAGTTCCCATGTCGATAACTGGCAAAACGTTTGTATTTTTTGAAGCATTTTGAAATTTTAAAAAAGCAAAATATCCAAGAGCAATTACTCCTATTATTAAAATATAAGGAATTGTTTTCTCTAAAACGCTTTTATTGTTTTGATTTATTGATTCTTCCATGATTGTAAATTAATAAGAATAAACATCTAATACTAGACTAAAGCTATGATTATTGACCTTAACTCTACCCTTTAATTCTTCTTGATTTGACGAAGAAACAGAAATGCTTTTTATAGTAACTATTCTAGTCTGACCCGCAAATAAAGATAATAAATTTTTAAAATTATTATAAGTTCCTGTAACATTTAAATTAACTGTTGTTTTCTTGGTTGAGCCTTGTGTTTGACTCAAATTATTACTATTCTGTTGAGTCAATGTTTGTGTGGTTTCGGCACCCCTACTAGTCTTAGTCCCATTTTCGGAAGTAGTTGTTACTTGACTGCTTCCTCCTTCCGGAAGAGAATTTGTCATTCCTTCTAAGGTCATTCCACTTGATGAAACTATGGTTCTAAAAAAATTATTAATTTTGGGAGTAAAAAATAAAGATGAATCAAAATTAATCATAATACTATTTTTCTTTTCAGCCCATCCAGCATTATTAAGGGCTTCTATTTCGGTATCAATAGTTGCGTAATAATTTTTCTTCGCATTAGTTAAGGCTTCCATTTGTTTTATTTGTCCATCAACACCGTTAATTTCTTCCCACTTAGGAAGACTTAATGAATAAGCAGTGCCAATAGCTCCAATAAAAATAATAACCGATATTAATATTTTTATATTTTTTGTTGTTTTAATATCCATATTATTTTAAAACTTCAGGCTTTATAACTAATTTTAAATTAAAATTAACTAAACCATTTTCTGCTAAATTAACATCTGAAACTTGATAACTTTCAATAGTTGGTTCTATTCTTAAAATAGCTATTTGTTGTATAACATTTCTAAAACCATTTGTTGATCCAGACATAGTAATTTCCCTAGAAGGAACATCAAAAAGAAACCCTGAAAAAACTACTTCTGGTTGAGTCCATTCCTGAAAAGAAGTAAAAAAACCTAAAATTTTAGGATTACTTTCAAAAAGAACTTTAAAATCTTCAATATACTTACCAGCCAATTTTAATTGATCTTCTTTGATTCTAATATCGCTTCTTCCGATAAGGGCATTGTATTCATTGTTAGAATTTACTAGTTCAGCTTTTTTTTGAACAAGAATAATATTGTTAAAATAAAAATAAACACTTAAGGACGCTAAAAGAACGATTATTGAAAAAACCAAAATAAGATTTTGTTTTAATTCTGATTCTTTTTTTTCTGGCGTTATTTCAATTGCCATAATTATTTTTTAATTCTTATTTATATTATACTTGCTTATTCAAATTTTCTCAAGGCTTCCCCTAGTGCAATAGCATAATTTGAATTAATTTCTTTAATTTTTTTGTCTAGAATTGACGGATAAATAATATTTTTAAACGGTTCGGCAATTTCAATAATTAAATTCTGAGATTTATTTTGTTTTAAAGTTTTTTCAAAATAATCTTTTACTCCTGGTAACATCGAGGTTCCTCCGGCTAAAATAATCTTTCCAACTGTTTTCCCTTCTCTTGCTTCAAATTCCTTAATTAATGTATTAGTTTTTTCGGATATAATTGATAAAATGGGCATTAGAACATGCGAAATTTTTGTATCTCCAGAATCAGTCAATCCTTCTTTCTTTTTCATTACTTCCGCTTCTCCAGCTGGAATATTTAAAGTTTCAGAAAGACTAAAAGTTAAATCCTTACCAGCCACATCAAAACTAGAACTCATCTTCATAAATCCCTCATCAACTATATTGATGTTAGTACTTTGAAACCCCATTTCTAATAAACATGTCGGTGAATCATTCTCTTTAATTACTGCCCTCTTTAAAGCCATTGCTTCGGCTTCAAGAGCAACCAGCTCTAATCCAGCGTTTTCAGCAATACTTTTATATTGCTCAACAATAATTTTAGGAACAGCCATGACTAAAACCTTATTACTTTGCTTCAAAGATTCTTTATTCATTAATTGCCAATCCAAGACTAATTCTGATAATGGCAAAGGGATATATTTTCTTGCCTCAAAACCAATAGCACCAGCTATTTCTTTCTTGGACATTGGCGGTAATTCAAATGTTGTAAAAAATGTTGCAAAATCCGGTAAGGAAAAAACAACTTTCTTAGTTTTTATTCCGGTTTCCTCTATTATTCCAGCTATAGCCGTTGCAATATTATTGACCGCTGGATTTAAATTCTTCCTATCAAAAGATCTGAAAAATTGCCTACAGGCAACATCTAAATTGACCTCCCCATAATTTTCTAGGACTATCTTTCCTTTATTTTCTGATATTTCAACTGCTCGAATAACTTTTGTTCCGATATCAATACCTAGACTATTCTGCTTTTTCTTTTTTGCAAAACACATATTAAAAATATTATAGCATTTTTAAATTAATTGACAAATGTTATACTCATATAATAACACTTTTGAAAAAACAATGGAATACTTAAAGACAATCTGGGATATAATTTTCCCTAAAAAATGTATTAGTTGTGGAAGAGAAGGACAATATCTTTGTGAAGATTGTCTTTCTTTAGTTCCAATTAATCCTTTTAAATATTGTTTGTGTGAAAAAATGGAAAAAAGAAATAAATGCGAACAATGTAAAAATAAATACCTTGACAAAATACTATCGGCCACGTCTTTTAATAATAAAATCGTTAAAGATGCTATTTATAAATTAAAATATGGATATATAGAAGACTTAAGTATTCCCCTATCCTTTCTTGTTTTAAGTCACCTAAAAACTATCGATTGCCAAATTAACAATGACTTTATTCTTATTCCTGTTCCTATGTATATTAAAAAAAAGAAAAAAAGAGGTTTTAATCAATCTGAAGAAATAGCAAAACTTATTTCTGAATTAACTGGCATCAAAATATCAACAAGTCTTATCAAAACAAAAGGAACAAAACCACAAATGGAATTAAATAGAAAGGAAAGAATTGAAAATATTAAAAATTGTTTCGCAATTACTGATAAAAAAGAAGTTGAGAACAAAACCATTCTTCTACTAGATGATGTTTATACCACGGGTACAACAATGAATGAATGCGCTAAAATTTTAAAAGAAAATGGGGCTAAAGAGGTCTGGGGTTTGAGTGTTGCGCGAGAGATAGAATTGGGTTGACCAATACTACTATTTTGTATATTATGACAACATGTTGGAGAGGTGCCAGAGTGGTCGAATGGGGCACCCTGCTAAGGTGTTAACTGTGAAAACGGTTCGAGGGTTCGAATCCCTCCCTCTCCGCCAATTATTAAGTTCGGGACTGATTCATCAATCAAATCTAATGAACTACTCCATACAAAAATCAATCCTTATAGTGATCTTCGGAGTCATAATTATTATTGCTTTTACATATCTTATCGTTTTCGGCAGGGCGCTTAAGCAAGACGATGATCATATCAATATCGCGCTTGCTCTCCCAAGAGTAATCTTAACTTCTGAATCCACGAAAATAAATAATGAAACGTACTTAACTTCCAATACAAATTCTTTTATTGAAGCAATGGAAAAACAAGGTTTTGCTCACGTTGAACAAATGGGCTCTGCTCATATCTTCATTAAAAACGAAGAAAGATATGTATCATCTAGTAAGATGTACTCGTCTTATTTTATGATATTCTCCTATCCTACAAAAATTAACAACCCACATTAAACATATTATGGACATAATCAATATTATTCTTCATATAGACATTTATTTAACCGAAATTGTTAATATTTACGGAATACTATCTTATTTTTTATTATTTGCAGTTATCTTTATCGAAACTGGATTAGTCTTTGTCCCTTTTCTTCCTGGCGATTCCCTCCTCTTCGCTGCTGGAGCTATTTCCGCAATCAGTTCATTAAATATTTATACTTTAATTATCATTCTCTGGATTGCTGCTTTCTTGGGAGACACAACAAATTATTTTATAGGAAAATTTCTTGGAAATAAATTATCTACTAAAGTTAATCAAGAATATTTAATTAGAACTCAAGAATTCTATAAAAAATATGGAGGTATAACTATTTTCATTGCTCGTTTTATTCCCATTATAAGAACCTTTGCTCCTTTCGTTGCTGGATTAGGAAAAATGGACTATAAAAAATTCATAACGTACAATGTAGCTGGAGGGTTAGTATGGGTCCTAATATTTACCCTGTCAGGATATTTCTTAGGTAATATTCCTCAAATTAAAGAAAACTTTTCAATTATCATTATTTTTATCATTCTTTTATCTTTCATCCCTATCATCTTTGAATTTATTAAAAACAAAAAATCAAAATAATATGAGTAAGAAAAAATACTACGCCTATTCAATAAACGGAAAAACAGGAATTACTGACAATTGGCCCGAATGCCAGAAGATTGTTTCAGGCATGATCAACACTAAATATAAAGGATTTGAATCTAAAGATCAGGCTGAAAGATGGCTTGAAGCAGGAGCTGATTACAATTTAAAAAATACTGCTTCTGAAAAAGGTATATATTTTGATGCCGGAACTGGTGCTGGCAAAGGAGTTGAAATTAGCGTTACCGATGAAACAGGAAATAGTCTTTTAAATAAAATATTAAAAAAGAAAGATATAAATGAAAAAGGATTTCATTTGATTGTTGATGATGTTACTAATAATTTCGGAGAATTATTGGCTTGCAAATACGCATTAGAAGTTGCCATAAAAGAAGATATTAAAAAAATCTTTGGAGATAGCAAGCTAATACTTGATTATTGGTCAAAAGGATATATCAAAAAAGAGTTGTCCGAAGAAACTATTTCTCTTAGCAATGAGGTTAAAAAATTAAGATATACTTTTGAAAAAAATGGAGGAAAAATGGAGCATATTTCTGGGGGAAGTAATCCCGCCGACCTAGGTTTTCACCGAGGATAATTAATTGACAATTGCCTCCTTTTTATATATTATTTCCCTATCACGGAGGGATGCCAGAGCGGTTGAATGGGATAGTCTTGAAAACTATTGTGGGGAAACCTACCGAGGGTTCGAATCCCTCTCCCTCCTCCAGTTTATAAGTATATAGATATGAAAAAAATCTTAATAGCGTTCACAATCTTAATCACATTATTAATGATAATCTGTGCAATGCAAAGATTAAATAAATTTTCTAATCAAAATCCTAATTCTACTGATAAGGATTTTTTTAATAGCCAAACGACTGAAACAGAACAAAAATCTTCAAACAATCAGACCCCTTCCGAGCTTGAAAAAATAGCTAAAGAAAAATTGTCTCGAGTAAAAGTTGCTTCTCTTTACGAAAGAATAACTGACGGAGTTTATTTTGGTAGGACTACAGATGACGTGCTAAAAATATTTAAAGAAACAAATACTGATTTAATTTTAAGAGGATTTTTTAGATGGCTATCAGTTCCAGAATCTTCAACTTCAGTGATGCCTGGATATCCCACTAATTACTCGTCATTAAGTGCCCAAAAAGGATACACCTATGAACAGTATGAGCAAGCAATAAATAAAATAAAAACTGCTAAACCAGACACGATAATCGTTGGAGCAATAGCTGCTCAACGTTTGAATAAAATTGATTTTAATGACATTACTTACGAATCAGCCCAAACATGGGAAATGGCTTTAGATGCAAAAAAGTTTAATTTTGATATATCTAAAGAAGCTCTACAAAATAAAGCTTCCCAATATTTAGGATGGTCTGATAATTCCCCTGCCTACTTTCCGGACATAACAAACAATGAATACCAAAAAATACTTTTAAGTTGGGCAGAAAAACAAATTAATATCGGCGTCGATGCCATCTGGATTGATATGTTGTACGCTCAAGCAAGTCTTATGAAAGAATATACTGGCAATCCAAATCATCCTGCAGTAAAAGCCTCTTATGAAGCCTCTTCAAAAATCATTGATGATATACACGAATATGGGTTATCAAAAGGAAAATATATCCTTGTTGGAACATGGTACAATTTCTCTGAATTACCATATCCTTTCCCTGATATTGACTTTGTCACAGTTTCTCCAAAATCAGAAGAAATAACAAATGGATTAGATGATGAAAGATGGAATAATATTAAAAATACAATAAAAAATATTCCTATTATCGCTTTTATCGATTGGAGTGGAAGTATCAATTCTCCGATGGGAACCTTTAGTCAAAGTTCTACAGAAAAACAAAATGAATTTTTAAAAAGTGCTCATGATTTTTTTGCCACAAAAGGAATATTATTCGCTTATCCTATTCATGGGGGGACGTGGCCCAATAATAAAGAATACAAACTTTCTTTTGGAAAATATGGCACCTATGATAGTCTTGCTCCCGAATTTCAAACATATAGTATAATTAAAGAACTAACAAAATAAATATGGATATACAAAGACCAAAAGTAGGTGTTGCAATTATTATTGAAAGAGACAATAAAATTCTTTTAGGTAAAAGAAAAGGTTCTCATGGAAGCGGATTTTGGGCTTTTCCTGGTGGACATTTAGAATTCAATGAAACTATTGAAGACTGCGCTACGCGAGAAGTAATGGAAGAAACTGGACTAATTATTGCTAACATCAAAAAAGATACTTTCACCAATGATATAATGAGGGAAGAAAATAAACATTATATCACCTGTTTCGTTAGGGCTGATTGCAGATCGGGAGAGCCGAAAATAATGGAACCAGAAAAATGCGAAGGATGGGGCTGGTTTAAATGGAATGAATTACCAAATCCACTTTTTGCTCCATTTCAAAACTATTTAAGAGAAAAATCATTACAAAAATAGTAATATTTTTCTTTTTATTATATCTTGTTTTTAGTCTATTTTTTGTATAGTATAGAAATACGCCCTCGTAGTTCAATGGATAGAATACCAGCTTGCGGAGCTTGCGATAGAGGTTCGACTCCTCTCGAGGGCACATATGAATTTCTCAACTAAAATAGAAGAAATTCCTCATGTTGGAACGGTTTACGGCAAAAGACTTAAAGCTATGGGTATTAAAACTTTGGCTGATTTAATTTACTATTTTCCACGAGAATACAAAGATTTCTCTAAAATATCTAAAATAAAAGATATAAAGATAAATGAAAAAGCTTGCGTCCAAGGAAAAATCATTTCCCTCGAACAAAACAAAACTTGGGTTAAAAGAATGATTATTACAACCGCTTTAGTTCAAGACGACACTGGCGCAATAGAAGCTGTATGGTTTAATCAACCATATATAGGAAAAATATTAAAGATTGGTGAGGAAGTTATTCTGGCGGGAAAGCTTTCTTTTCAAAATAGAACTATCCAGATCTCCTCCCCTATTTATGAAAAGATATCTTTAAAAGAAACTGTTCATTTAGGAAGAATAATGTCTGTCTATATTGAATCACAAAACGTTTCTTCAAAATATTTAAGATATATTCTTAAACCAATTATTGAGAATATCAAAAATAAAATTCCTGAAACGTTACCCGAAGAAATATTAAAAAAATACGAGCTGCTTCCTTTAAAAAAAGCTTTAGAGCAAATTCATTTTCCCGATTCTTTGGAACTAGCAAAAAAAGCTGAAGAAAGGTTTTCCTTTGAACAAATATTTTTCATTTCTCTTTTCAATTTAAGAAAAAAACTAGAAATTAAAAAAGAAGAATCTCAAGCAATTCCAACAAACAAAGAACTAATAGAAAGAGTTAAGGACTCTCTTCCTTTTGAATTAACTAAGGCACAAAAGAAAACCCTAGACGAGATATTAAAAGACATGGAAAATCCAAATCCCATGAATAGATTGTTACAGGGAGATGTTGGCTCAGGAAAAACCGCGGTTGCAGCCCTAGCCTCAATCAATGCGGTTAAAGCTAAAACACAAGTTGTCTTAATGGCTCCAACCGAAATACTAGTAAAACAACATTTTAAAACCTTTTTCCAAATGCTTAAAAGTTTTAATTTAAACGTTGGATTATTAACTGGCAAAGAAGACAAATATTATTCAAAAAAACTTCACTCTGACACTATTGAAATATCGAGAAACAAACTATTAGAAAAGGTTGAGAATGGAGATATTGATATTTTAATCGGAACCCAGGCTTTAATTGTTAGCAATAAAAAGAAAAAAGAAGAACAAAAAGTAAAATTTAAAAATCTCGGATTGGTAATTGTTGATGAACAACACCGTTTTGGAGTAAAGCAAAGAGCAGCTCTTCAAAAAAATCGAGACAGAGTTCCCCATCTTTTGTCTATGACTGCCACCCCTATTCCCAGAACCCTAGCCCTAACTGTTTGGGGAGATTTAGATTTATCAATTATTGATGAAATGCCCAAAAATAGAAAAAAGATTATCACCGAAATTGTTTCTGAAAAAAAAAGAACTAAAAAATACGAATTTATTAAAAAAGAAGTTCTAAAAGGTGGCCAGGTTTTTGTTGTTTGTCCAAGAATAGAATCAGAGGAAGAAGAGGAAGAAGTTAAAAATGTAAAAAAAGAATATGATTATCTTTCTCGTGATGTTTTTCCTGAATTTAAATTAGCAATGCTTCATGGAAAAATGACTAGCAAGGAAAAAGATAAAACAATGAAAGACTTTAGAAGCAAAAAATACGACATTCTTGTTTCTACCTCTGTTATTGAGGTGGGAATTGATATTCCTAATGCTACCATTATGATGATTGAGGGTAGCGATAGATTTGGCTTAGCTCAACTACATCAATTTAGAGGTCGAGTTGGAAGAGGAGATCAACAATCATATTGCCTACTTTTTACCGATTCAAGAAGTAAAAAAACTAGAGAAAGACTAGAAGCGATGATTAAATATGATAGCGGATTCAAACTCTCAGAAATGGATCTAAAATTAAGGGGCCCTGGAGATTTCTTTGGGGTAAGACAATGGGGACTGCCCGACTTTGCTATGTCAGCCCTAAAGGATTTAAATAGCGTAAAGAGGGCAAGAGAAGCGGCAGAAGAGATATTTCCTCAAATACAAAAATACCCCCTTTTAAAAAGAAGGTTAGAGGCTTTTGAAGAAAAGGTTCATTTAGAGTAATTGATAAAAAATTAAATATTATTTTGTTGAAATAATTTTAATAAAACTAATCTGGCTTTGATTTAAAAATCTTATCGGTAAAAATGTATTACCTAGCCCGCTATCAATATATATTTCTTCGTCTTCTATTTTATACAAACCCTTGGCATATTTAGGAAAAAATCCTTGCCCTGGTGCATATATAGTTCCGATTAAAGGAATTCTTACTTGCCCACCGTGAGTATGACCAGAAAGAACCAAGTCAAAATTATGATAATTATAAATTGCCAAGCTGGCATCATGAGTTAAAAGCAAAGAGAAAAAATCATTATTCGGATTGGGATATTTTTCCTCATAATAATTAACTCCATATATTAATATGTCCTTGTAAATTTCTTCCTTATTATTAAATAAAATTACTCCTCTTTTTTCTAATTCTTTTTTATAATCATCAATATTTGCATGACTCAATTCGTGATTGCCCAAAACATAATAGATGCGAGGGTTAATTTTTATTAAATTATCGATAAAGGAATATGCGTATTGATAATCTTTTGTTCTCCTATCTATAATATCACCCATCAAAACAATAATATCTGGATTTAATTCTCTAATACTAGAATATATTTTTTCGTTATTGTTAAAAAATATTTTATTATGTAGGTCTGAAATTTGGACTATCTTTATTTCTTCACCTGATACAATCTTATCTGTTTCAATTTCTATCTTATTAACCTTAGGAAAATTAACCTCGTAACAGATGTCTATAATTAAAAGAAAAATTATAATTAGTAATAATTTATTTTTCATTTTTCCTTATCTTGGGTGTTACCCAAAACCCCATATATTTACCAAAGACCCAATGCATCTGGGCGTGCAAAGCTGGTAAAGCACTAAAAAATATCATCACGAAAGGTATTAAAATCCATTCGAAACCCATTAAAATATATTTAAATCTTCCGTAGTTGACTGGTTTAGGTGGAAGCAATAACATACTTACCCAAATACTAATAATCAAGCTCGACATAGTTATCGTCAAAATAATACTAGTAATTTTGGGTAAATTATATGATACCAACGATTGAGCAAACTCATTTCCTCCTAGATATAAAGGTAGCCATCCTAAGGCAAATATTAAAATTGAAGAAATAGCCCAAGAAACATGCCCCTCAACTAATTCAAACCCCATGGCAAACTTTTTTTGAAGCGAAATCTTTTTATCTTTCAAAGAAGCAAAAATAAAGAAAGGAACTTCCCCTACTCCATAGGCCCACCTCTTCTGCTGTTTATAAATATTCTTTAATGTTTTTAAAAATGTTTCAGCACAATTGGCATCCATAGAAATAGGATAATACATTGGCTGAACTTTGTAATCTCCATCGTATTCAAAAAAACATTGCCAAAAAATTCTTGAATCATCAGATACAACGTTTTTTTGTTTAAAGCCAACCTCATTCAAAGCTTTAAAGGGCATTGAATGAGAAGAAAAAGTAATTAATTTTTCTGGCCTCTCTTGATTCATGGTGTGCCAAAAAGTTGAAGAAAAAGAAAACACTCTAGATAATGGAGGAGATTGCCAAACATTGTTTAGATATAATGGAATTGGTTGATAACTAGTTCTTAACGGCTTATCAACTGTTAAATAATAATAAGTTAAACAACTGAAATATTTAGGATAAACGCAAGCATCGATATCAAAAGAAGAAACAATAATATTTTCGTAAGGAATATTCAATGGATCGATAATCAACTCCTTAGCTTTTTGCGTTGCCCAAGCATCATTTGCTCCATGGCCAGCCAACTCTCCGACCAAACCCATAGGATGACAAGTGATTAATAATTTATAAAAAATATCCCCATACTTCTCTTTTATCTTTAAAGCAATTTCTTTGGCGTTCTCTTTGTCCGCTTCTTCACAAGCTAAAACAATAATCATTCTTTCTTTTGGATAATCTGTATTCAAAAGACATTTAAAAGTAGATTCTACTATTTCAAATGACTCTCGATACATTGGTAAAATTATTAAATGATAAATATTTTTCCATGAAGGAATATTAATTCCATTTCTAGGAACTCCTAATAATTCGAGCTTTTTAATCCAATCTTCCTCTTCGTTCTTTTTCATCTGAGAATAACCAGCCCTTAAATAAAAAGCAAAATAGACGGTTCTTAAAAGCCAGTAAATATCAAAAAGAATGATAAAAAAAGCTACCAATACGGGAAGCTTGTAAGAAAGTAAAACCGACAAAAATAATACTAAAAGGCTTAAAAGTCCGGTAAACATTTCCAAAAAGCGGTATAAACCTCTTTCCCTTTTGTCTTTAAGGTCTGCCGCTCTTCCTATTTTTAGATAATATTTTTCGTCCATTGTGACCCTACAGGGAATCGAACCCTGATTACCAGATTGAAAATCTGGTGTCCTAACCGTTAGACGATAGGGCCAAAGATAGATTATATATATCAAAAAGAAGACAAAAAGACAAGTTTTTAAGTTTAAAATTTAATAACCTCTCCAGGATTAATAGTTCCCGTTTCTTTGGGTCCTCCCCTCTCTTCAACCTTATCCTTTTTAGCTTCTTTTATAACTTCTCGTAATCCTTGGATATCTATTTTCTTTTTAGTCTTACTCGTATCAATAGTTTCTGATTTAATAACCTTTCCTACTTTTTTTTCTTTCTTTGCTGGAATAAATTCTTTAGCTGTTTCCTCAAGACTTATAAATGGTAATTTTTCGAAAACATTCTTTGGTTTTTCTTCATGAGGACTACTACTAACACTCTTGCCCAAGCAAGATTTACAATAAACTGGACGCTTTCCGTCTGGTTTAAAAGGAACCTTAACTTTTTTTCCACATTTCCCACATTCAGCATCAAACAATTCGGCACTAGATGTTCTATTGCTTGTTTTAATTTCCATTTTGGGAGAATCCTCTACTCCAGCATATTTAGAAATCTTCTCTTCGACTGTCTTTCTTTCTATTCCATATTTCTTTCTTGAAAATTCTATAATTTCTTTTTCAAAATCATAATCAGAAACAGCTGGCGGAAGGGTTTCTGCAGAAAAAGGCCTAGAGGTTAATCCATCAATCATTAATTTAACATAGATGTTTTGTTTGGGAAGATTTACTAAATCGTGAGTATAGAATTCAGGAGAAAATTCTTTTTCTAAAAATTCTCCATCTTCAGCTCCGACTCTAAAAGTAATCATTGTTCCTACGTTTCCAAAAACAGCATCTCTAACTTTTTCTTCCATTTGATTAATGTATTGATGAGCCAAAACTAAAGACAATCTATACTTTCTAGCTTCTGATAAAATGCTAGCAAAAGAATCTGTTGAAAAGTTTTGGAATTCATCAATGTATAAAATAAAATCATTTCTGTCTTTTTCTGGAATATCTACTCTCGACATTGCGGCCAATTGAAGCTTGGTCACCAAAAGAGCCCCTAATAATCTTGAAGAATCCTCCCCTACTCTTCCCTTAGAAAGATTCATGATTAATATCTTCTTTTCATCCATTATCTTTCTAATATCTATTGTTGATTTTTCTTGTCCAATAATATTTCTAATCAAAGGAGAAGAAATAAATTGTCCAATTTTATTCTGAATAGCCGCCGTTGCTTCTATTTCATATCTTTGGCTGTATCGAGCAAACTCTTTAAGCCAGAAAGCTTTAACCACTGAATCCTTAACATTTTCTAGTATTTCATTTCTCCATTCTGGATCAGCCAACAACCTATTAATACCCAATAAAGTTGAACCAGGAGTTTCAAGTAATGCTAAAATAGCATTATTCAAAATGTATTCCATTCTCGAAGACCAAACATCAGGCCAAATCTTTTTAAAAACTCCCATCATTCCTCCAGCAATCAAATGTCTATACTCAGCATCAACATCTTCCATAATGTTAAAGGCTATTGGATTTTCAATGTCGGCTGGATTAAAATAAACCACATCTTTTATTCTGTCTTCGGGAACAAATTTAAGAATTTCTTCGGCTGCTTCTCCATGAGGGTCAACAAAACCAACCCCATTACCATTTTTGATGTCTTGAATAACCATATTTTTCAAAAGTTCGGTCTTACCCATACCAGTCTTTCCGATAACATATATATGACGCCTTCTATCGTCTGTTTTAATTCCGAATCTTTTTCTTTCTCCTCTAAAGGTCGTTTGACCAAAAAATATAATTTCTTGTTTTTCCATAATATTATTCTACTGGTAATGTTGAGGGAGGTGCTCCCTTCTTCATCTCTACTCTCTTCAAGGCTGTGGTTGGCACGGCAGCACCTGGGAAATGCCAAAGAGTGGCTAATTCTTCCGTGCTTAAAAAATATGTTGCTCCTTCTACAGAAAAAGGATCAAAAGCTGGACACCTTGTTCTGTAATATTTAATCAAATCCCTTTTTCTCAAATATAATCTTCGGGCAGTAAAAATGTCAGGCGATTGTATTTTAGTTGTTGTCATCCCCCACGGTTTCATATTGTTTAAATTCTGAGTTGCAAACTGAGCAAAGAAACTAACTCCAAATCCTTTTGCTCCACCAAAGAAAACTTTTCTTTCGGCAATATAAACATATTTAATAAAACAAAGGAAGCAATTTTTCGATTTCTTTCTTTCAATTGCCGTAACAATATCTCTTTCTCCGGATGTTAATTTCATTTCCGGAGGCAAAACTGTTTCTTCCTTTTTTTCTTCTTTAGGTATTTCTCCATGAATTAAAAGATAGAAAAAATCAGCCAACAATGTTCTCTTTTCTGGCTTTTCCGCCCTTTTTACTAATTTATCAACCTCTTTTCTTGCTCTGTCAAAAAGAGTTGTTTCTTTCGGACCTCTTGGCTGTGCAAATATTTGTATCCAAAGCTGTTCTCCTTTTGACATTCTTGATATCACCTCGAACAAAGAAGCTAGAGGATCAATCCTTTTTTCTTCTTTAGAAACTTCTGGCTTTTCTTCAAAGAATTGCTCATATGTTTTGATTGGATAGACATCTGATTTTATTAATTGAAAATCTGTTCCCCATAAATCCCAATCTTGATTAGGAACATCTGCGGGAACTTGTTTAGTGTAATCAGGAACCTCTACAATTTCTACTTCTGGATATTGAGCATATATGGATGATTCAATTAATTTTCTGTTGCTTGAAGGAATCCTGACATATATATGTGGAACCCCATCGATTCCCGCTATTTCAAAAGTAGCCCCTAACAATCTTTTTCCTTCAAAGTGTTCAGCTCTCCAATCTTTAGGTGGATCGTAAGAACCCCAAATAGAAGTAAAAACATTTTCCATAGCTCTTAATGGTCTAATAATGTCTTGAGGTATTCTAATTTCTAAAACCACGGGTTTTCTTGTTTTATCGCCAAACCACTTATTGCTTATATATAACCCATAGACAAATTTTAATTTACCAAACAAATAAAATGGAACAACCGTCCACCAAAATTGAAATATTATAGCTTTTAAGACCAAAAGATAAGGAAAAATAATTTTCCAAAAAGAGGAAAATGCTTCAATTGTAAACGATATTTCTGCTGGCATCAATTAATTTTAAGCTTATGCTTCGCGAATCTTGTATTTTCCCTCTCCGTCTCTAATGAAGAATTTTTTGTTTTGCAAATTAAGAAGAATTGTTGATTCCTTTACCATTCTTTGCTGTAAAACAGATTGAATTATTGCTTCTTTGGGTAGGGCCTGTTCTGAACTATTTAAAACTTGATAAATGACGTCCTTAACTTGTCCCGGATTATATCCCCAATCTTTCAAAGCATAGTATCCCCTTCCGACTAAAACAAAATCTTGATTTCTAATCAATTCGTTATGCACTGTTTGAGGATGTAATTTTTTAGCTCTATTAGATCTACCAATTAATGATTCGTTTAATCCGAAAATCATATCAGCAATTTCTTTAAAATGTAATGGCTTTTCGGTTTGTTTTAAGATTAACTTAATTTTATCTTTTACTGTCCTTGGATTTACTTCTGGCCAAGACTTTAATCCAATCTTGTCTCCATCTATTGTTTTTAAAATATCTTTTGATATTTCTAAATAAGAACAAAAAGCTTCTTCATCAGCCTTTCCTCCTTTTTCTTTATAATTCAAATAAGATCCTTTTATGGTTTCTGGATTACCAGTCTCCTTCAATTGACTAACAAAATCAGATGCAATTTTTTTGGCTGAAGAAATCAAATCTTTATTGGTTGTCCAGAAAGAATAAAAATTATCGTCTTCTTTTTCTTTAATAAGACCATCGGCTAAGGAAAGTAAAAACAAGATACAATTCTTATCCTCATTTGATTCAACTTCCTCTAATAGTTTCTCTTCCTTTTTAACTCCCCCACAAGCATCTATCTTCTTTTCAAAAAAAGATTTAATTTTCTTAAATTCATCTTTAATCTCAGAATTATCCAAAACCTTTTTAGCTCTTTTTACCCCATCAACTTCAATCTGTCTTACCCTTTCTCTGGTGATATTATAGCTCTTACCAATAGCTTCCAAGGTTTCTGGTTTTCCCGATTTTCCTAACGAAAACCTACGAGAAATAACAGTTCTTGTCCTGTCTGGAAGGTTTTTCAGTATATTTTGTGTTATTTTTTTGCAGTCAAATTCCATAGTATTTAACTTATAACATTTAATACGAAAATTGTCAATAACTTACTTGCCTGCTTTCTTTTGTCTTAAGTTGTTCCAAAAAACTAATAAGGGACTTGCTAAAAATACTGACGAAAACATGCCTACAACAACTCCAATTCCCATAGTTAATGTGAAGTATTTTAAACCCTCTTCATTGCTAAAAAAGTAGTATAAAGGAATCAAAGCTATTAATACTGTTAGTGAAGTATTGACACATCTAGAAAATGTTTCATTCAAGCTCTTATTAACAATATCTGCATAAGAAGACTTTCTGTCTTTCATAAGATTTTCTCTGATCCTATCAAAGACTACTACCGTATTATTAATACAGTATCCAACGATAGTTAATAAAGCTGTAATAACTGGAATAGTTAATTGAGCTCCGTAATATTTACCAAGAATTGCTAAAACTCCTAAAGGAATAATAATATCATGGAATAGCATTAAGGTTGAAGAAAAGCCATACTGAAAAGAACTGATTGGTTTTGATACATTTCTAAAGGCTAAAGCAATATAGGCAAGCATTGCTAATAGTGCAATTACTACTACAACCATTGTTTTGTCCTTTAGTTCTTTTCCAATCAAAGGACTAATAGTTTCAACTCCTGATGCTGTTTCATCAATCTCCCCCGTTTCCTTTATTTTTGATAAAATATTATTATATGATTCACTAGAAAGATCTTTTTTGTTAATCTTTAAAATAACTTCATTATCTCCTGCTGGTTGAATTTGAACATTGTTCATCTCTTCAATTTGGGAAACAGCTGCTTTTATTGTTTCAACACTAGGGGCATCGTTTTTATAAACGACATTCATTGAACTACCACCCTCAAAATCAATTCCCAATTTTAATCCAAAAGCAGATAAAAAATAAATACTTACTCCTACTGATAATATTGCGATAGCGAAATATATTTTTGAATATTTTAAAAAATTCATATTTTTATGACCATAACCATTTAATTTTTCCTATCTTTCCTTTAGCAACAAATTTTAAGAATATTCTTGAAACAACCATTGCCGAGAACATACTGATTAAAATACCGACAATCAAGGCGAAGGCAAAGGCCTTAATGAAACTAGTTCCTAAAAAGTACAAGGTGAAAGCAACGATAAGAGTGGTAAAATTTCCATCTCTAATTGAAGGCCAAGCGCGATTACATCCTTCTTCGATACTAGTTAAAGTATCTGTTCCTTTGACTAACTCTTCCTTCATTCTTGAGAAAATAAGAATATTAGCATCAACTGCCATACCGATAGAAAGAATAATTCCTCCGATACCAGCTAAAGTCATTGTTACAGGGATTAATTTAATTAATGATAAAAATATCAAACAATAGACAATTAAAGCGAAAGAAGCTAATAATCCAGGTAGTCTATAAAGTAACACTAGGAAGATAACAATACCTATTATGCCGTATATGCCTGCCCATAGAGCATTATTCAATGATATAGAGCCTAAAGTTGGTCCAACCTTCTTTTGAACAATGGGGTCTCCTAGTGGAACTGGTAAAGCTCCTTGGTTTAATCTTTGAACTAAAATTTTAGCTGCTTTAATATCTGTCTGTCCAGTAATTATTGCCTCTCCCCCACTAATTTTATTTTCTACTCTCGGAGCATATGAATCAGAACCATCTATTTTCCCGTCTCCATTATTATCAACGATTGATGCCCCATCTAAAGTTATAGCTATAGTTTTACCAATATTTCTCTCGGTAATAGCTTCGAACAATTTTGCGCCCTCATCGTCAAATTTTAATTCAACAATTGGAGCATATGTTGTTTGATCAAAATCCAAAGTAGCTTTTTTCAAGTATTTTCCTGTTAATTCTGTTTTTTTATAAGGATTTTCAAAAGCAACTTGCCAGTCAGTAATTTTTTGTATTTCCTCAAAATTAGTTAATCCTTTCAGTTCTTCTATTTTTGCATTAATCTTATCTATTTCTTCTTGGGGTCTTAGTTCCCAAAATTCTAACAAAGGAGTTTCTCCAATCCAAGCAATTGCTGAATCAATACTTTCAACTCCTGGAAGTTCAACCGCTATTCTGTCTGTTCCATATACTTGAACTATGGGCTCAGTTACTCCAAAAATATTTACCCTTCTTTCAATCACATCTCTTAATCCCTCCATGACATCTGATTTATCATTATCATTAATCTGACTTAAATCAGCCTGGTACTCTAAATGAACTCCTCCTTTAAGATCTAAACCCAGTTTAAAGTCTGTGGTTGGAAAATGCCATATCTTCCAATTATATTTTGAATTAATATTATCAACTAATTGATTGTATCCGTTTGGATAACAAAAAATCCCGGCAACTAGGGCCAAGGCCAATATCGAAATTAAAGAAATTACTACGTTTTTATTATTCATAATCGTTAAAAGTATAGTTATAATATAAGCTTAAAAATGTTTTTAGTCAACTCAGTTTGCGAAAATATCTTTTTTCGTTTACAATCTAAACAATAGTTGAAATAATGTCAAACATGATTATCCTTGCCATTGAAACGAGCTGTGATGATACAGCAATAAGCATCATTAAAACCACTGCTTCTGCTCTAAAGAAAAAACAACCAGTTTTTAATGATTTTGAAATACTTTCTAATTATGTTTCTTCTCAGGCAAAAATTCATTCTTCTTATGGAGGAGTATTTCCCGCTATTGCCAAAAGAGAACATCAAAAAAGCCTTACTCCCCTTTTAATCAAATCTTTAAAAACAGCGGGATTATTAAAGAAAGCTAAAAAGCCAATCAATGCTAAAAAATTATTAAAAGTACAAAAAATTCTTGAAAGAAATCAAGATATCTTTAATGATATCAAAGAATTTTTAAAAGAATACGAAATTCCTGAAATAAACAAAATTGCCGTTACATATGGTCCCGGCCTTGAACCTTGTCTATATACTGGAATTAATTTCGCAAAAGCTTTGTCTTTCTACTGGGACACATCCCTTGTTTCGGTCAACCATCTTGAGGGACATATTATTGCTAATTGGCTTGCTCCAATTGAAAAGGTTGAATTTCCGGCAATTGCTTTAGTGGTCTCGGGAGGAAACACACAAATTATTAGTATTGAAAATATAGGAAAATACAAACTTATCGGAGAAACCAGAGACGATGCAGCTGGAGAATGCTTTGATAAAACCGCTAGAATATTAGAATTAGGATATCCTGGAGGGCCAAGCATTGCTAAAGAAGCAAAGAAGTTCAAAAAAAATAAATTCAATATTTCTCTCCCTCGCCCAATGATACACGATAAAAATTATGATTTTAGTTTTTCTGGTTTAAAAACTGCTGTGCTTTATGATTTTAAAAAAAGAACGAATGAAGAAAAAAAATCGAAAGATTACATTGTGGAAATGTGCTATCAAATAGAAAGATCTATTATTGATGTTTTAGTTTCTAAAACTATAAAAGCCACTGAAGAATTAAAAACAAAAACCATACTTCTGGGTGGAGGAGTCTCTGCCAATAGAGAACTTGTCAAAGAATTTAAAAAGCAAAGCAAAATAAGAAAATTAAAGTTTGTCTCTCCCCTGCCTAGATTTTCCGGAGACAATGCTTCAATGATTGCTTTGACTGCATTATTTTCTTCTAATGTAAAAAAAGTATCTTGGCAAAAATTAAAACCTAATTCTAATTTAAAAATAAATGGATAATAATATTTTAATAAATTTATCATTTGCTATTCTTCCGGGAGTTATCTGGTTACTTTTCTTTCTTAGAAAAGACAATCTCCCTGAACCAAAAAAACAAATTATAAAGGTTTTCTTCTGCGGAGCATTAGCCGCTATTCCAATCGCTTTAATTGAATTGTGGCTCTTAAATGAACTATCAACGCTTAATCTATCTTACAAAGCTTACTATATTATTAAAGGGTTATTTGTTATTGGTCTAACCGAAGAAATATTTAAATATATGGCTGTTAGATATTCGATATTTAACAGTTCTCACATTGATGAACCAATTGATATTCCACTATATATGATTATCGGAGCTTTAGGATTTGCTACAGCTGAAAATACTCTATTTTTTTGCACTCAACAATTCTTAATGCTTAATGATCCACTTATTCTTTCCTTTACTAGATTTATCGGAGCAACACTTCTTCACGCTTTGGCTTCTGGAACGATAGGATTGTTTTTAGTTTTAGCTTTCCGCAATTTAAAGTTCCGTCATATTTTAATTGCTCTCGGTTTCATAATTGCAATTAGTGCTCATGCCTTCTTTAACTTTTTCTTAGAATCGTCTATAATGAAAGAGACAATATCTGAAATGGGATACTCATCTTCCCTATATGCCCTAGCGATTGTATATGTACTTTTCTTAATTCTATCAATCTGTCTAAAAGAAATTAAAAAATTAAAAGGTGTTTGTAAAATATAAAATATGGCAAAGAAAAAAGACGAACAACAAGTAGAAGAAAAAAGAAGCTGGGATGGACCAGATGGACAATTAGTTGTTGATGTTTACGAAACAGAAAAAGAATTAATTATTCAATCGGCTATTGCTGGAATTAAAACAGAACAAATAGATATCTCTCTTGAAAATGATATTTTGATCATTAAAGGAGAAAGAGATAATCCAAGTAAAGATAAAGAAAAAAGATATTTTCTAAAAGAATGTTATTGGGGACCATTCTCAAAAGAAATAATACTCCCAAGAGAAATAGACACGAGCCGAATAGATGCTAAAGTAAAAGAAGGAATATTAACTGTAAGAATGCAAAAAATAGAAAGAGCAAAAAGTAAAAAAATATCTATTGAAGAATAATAAAACCCACCTAGTAAAGGTGGATTTTATTTATATATAATGTGTGCCGAGGGAGGGATTTGAACCCTCACACCTTACGGCATATGCTCCTAAGGCATACGCGTCTGCCAGTTCCGCCACCTCGGCAAATAAAACACCCACCTTTGTGTATACCAAAAATAAGGCGGGTGTCAATAAGTTATTTAAAACTACGCTCCAAGAATCATTTTTACTGCTGGAGGAATGGCTCTTGAAAATAGAGCTACGGCAATACCGACTGCAGCGAAAAGAATAAGCTGTCTTGCTTTAGAAACACTATCAGGATTTCCCTGAGAAGTAGTGAACAATACAGCTCCGTAAATAATCATCAAAGAAGAAATAGCCATTAAAATTACGAAAACCCAATCTGTAATAGTATAAATACTATTTAATACGCAACATAATCCACAATTAGGAACTGCATTATAATCACAAAAACCAGATGTCGTACACATTGTAGGAAGTCTGTTTATATTTGTAATCGTACAACCATCTAATGTTTCTGCAGCAAAAACAGAAATTGCTCCCATAAAAGAAACTGCTACTATTGCACACACCATCAGAGCTAATATTTTTTTCTTCATAATCATATTTTTTAATTTTTTATCCGACCTTTAAATTATTTAATTAGTTACTACCAAGTCTTTGACTATACTTACTAATGCAACAGCCATTAATATAACAACCAACCCAATTGTCGTCGAGCCTATAATGCTTTTAGCTATTTTTACTCTTTCTATATTTCCAGCATCACTCATCCATAGAAATCCTGCAACAACATACATTAAAATTGCTAACCCCGAAGAAATAATAATAATATAATCTGTAATATTTGAAATAGTGTCTGTTACTGCATCAGCAGAAGCAAAAATTGGAACAAGCACTATTCCCATTAAAACAATAAGATTGATAAGGAATTGTTTTTTCATGTTTATTAATTAATTCTAATTTAAAATTATTTTACCACTAAATCTTTAAAATGCCAACTAGCACAATATGCCAACCTCATTTTATGGGGCTACTAAGTCTTTAAAAATATTTATAAGAGATGACGCTAATAGCGCTAATATAAATCCAAGAACAGCGTAAAGTATAATTTTTCTTGCTTGACTAACTTTACTTGTGTCTCCAGCAGCAGTCATATACGTAAGGCCTCCGTAAACTATAACTAAGGGTGCTAAGACCATTGCTATGTCTAAAATCCATTTAACTATCATATCAATAAGTTGAGTAAAGGTTGTAGCTTCAATTGGATTTTCTATCGTTGCAGTTGATTCCGCTGCAAAAATACACAAAGGAATCACAAACAAACAAATACAGATGATTAAAAGTATTTTTTTCATATTTTTCTTAAAATTAAACCCCAATGAAAATTACCAGCTTTAAATTCTTTTTCCGAAATTAAACCAATTCTTTTTGCCATCTCCTTAATCTCTTCAATTGAAACCCTTCCCTCTTTTGAACCAAGGGGGGCATCTTTTTCCCAGTCGATAACTAATATCATCCCATTGTTTTTTAGCAATCTTTTCGCTTCTTCTAAAACTTTTTCTTTATTTTCCAATTGAAAAAAAAGATTAGTCATTAAAACTAAATCAAAATATTCATTGGGCATCTTCACTCCTTCTTCTATGTCCCCAATTACTGTTTTAATATTAAAAATCTTTTCAGAAGATGCCTTTCCATTTAAAGCCGAAATAGCGGTATCTAAAATGTCTACTGCGTAAACCATTCCCGACTTTAATTGTTTAGCTAATGGAATTACCCACCCACCGGATCCGCAGCCAAAATCACAGGCAACCATATCCTCTCTGAGAGAAATATTCTTTAGAATTTGTTGTGGATTTAGAAACCCTTCGTTCATATAAGAATATTGTATAAGATATTTTAATAAATGTAAATTATTCTACCTCGGTTTCTTCAATTACACAGGCTGCTGAAGCCACCTTATCTCCTGGTTTCATTTTCATTATTTTAACTCCTTGGGTATCTCTTCCTAATTTAGGAATACTTGAAATCTTAGTTCTAATAACTTGTCCCTTTTGAGAAATAACTATCAAGTCAGCCTGATCAGCGATAACCTCAATCTTAGCTAACTGTCCGGTTTTAGTTGTAATGTGAGCAATCTTAACGCCAGAGCCACCTCTTCCCTGAGTTTTATAATCAGAAACTAAAGTTCTCTTTCCAAATCCGTTATCAGTTAAAATCAAGACATAATCTTTTTCTTTCACTCTTTCTTTTTTAACAACCTCCATTCCAATAACTTCATCCCCTTTCTTTAATCTTATTCCCCTTATTCCTGATGCTGGTCTTCCCATTTGTCTAACTTCTTTTTCAGCAAAACGAATCGATTGACCATTTTTAGTAGCTAAAATTATTTCATCGCCATCAGCAATTTTCTTAACGTTGCACAATATATCGTCTGGCTTTAATTTAATAGCAATTAATCCTCCACGTCTAACATTTTCAAAATCCTTCAAAGGAGTTTTTTTGATTACTCCATTCTTAGTAACCATTATTAAATATTTAATTTTTTCTTCTTTGTCTTTTTTATCTAAAGGCAAAACTGAAAGAACCTTATCAGCTGTTGATATCTCAAGGAAATTCATCAAACCTCTACCCCTATTCGCTTTCTGACCCTCTGGAACCTCATATACTTTCGTTTGGAACACTTTTCCTGAATCAGTAAAGAAGAATAACGAATCATGGGTTTTAGCCGAGAAAAAGTGGCAAACCGCATCATCTTCCATAGTTTTCATTCCTAACATTCCTTGTCCTCCCCTATTCTGCTTCTTATACTCAGAAGGATTAATTCTCTTAATATATCCTCCAGCAGTCAAAGTAACAATTGTATCTTCTAATGGAACTAAATCTTCTTCGGAAATTGTTTCGGGACTGTGAGCAACAATTTGAGTTTTTCTTTCATCTCCATACAACTCCATTTCCTTTTCAATTTCTTCTTTCATTACTCTCTTCTGTTCAGCCTTGCTTTCTAAAATCTTAGTTAATGTTTTTATCCTTTTTAATATTTCAGTTAATTCGTCTTCAATTTTTTGTTTTTCTAATTTAGCCAATTGATGCAATCTAATTTCAACAACTGCTTCAGCTTGAATCATAGTCAATTTAAATTCTTTGACTAAGTTCTGTTTAGCTTCTTCCTTATCTTTTGATTTTCTAATTGTTTTAATAACAGCCTCAACATGATCCAATGCTATAGCAATACCTTCTAAAATATGCGCTCTTTCTTTAGCTTTTTTAAGATCAAATTGAGTCCTTCTAACTACTATTTCTTGTTTGTGGTTTAGATATAATTCCAAAACATCCTTCAAGCTCAAAACTCTTGGTTCAATTCCATTAACCAAGGCTAGCATGTTTAAATGATATTTTTTTTGGACATCAGTATATTTATATAAGATATTCAATATTTTTTTAGGAGCAACTCCTTTTTGCAAATCAAGCACAATTCTCATTCCTTCTTTATCAGATTCATCTCTAAGGTCTTTAACCCCTTCCATTCTTTTTTCGTGAACCAAGTTAGCCATCTGAACAATTAAAACTGACTTATCTACTTGATAAGGAATTTCTGAAACAATTAGCTGATGTCCTTTCTCTTTTTCTACAACATCAATTTTTCCACGAGTTAAAAATGATCCTTTTCCTTGAGAATAAGCAGAAAGAATATCCTTCTTGTTATATATTATTCCAGCAGTTGGAAAATCAGGTCCTTTGACGAACTGAAACAGATCTTCTGTTTCTGCTTTAGGGTTATCAATTAAATGTATTAAAGCTCCACAAACCTCTCTTAAGTTGTGGGGAGGAATGTTGGTTGCCATACCAACCGCAATACCCGTTGAACCGTTTAATAGTAAATTAGGTAAAGGACAAGGCAAAACAACTGGCTCTTTTCTAGTCGTATCATAGTTATCATTCCAATTAACAGTTTCACTATCAATATCTTGCAATAATTCCTCTCCTATTTTAGATAACCTACATTCGGTGTATCTTTGTGCGGCTGGAGGATCTCCTTCAATTGAACCAAAATTTCCTTGACCTTTGATCAATGGATAACGAAGTGAAAAATCCTGAGCCATCCTGGCTATAGCTCCATAAATAGAACTATCTCCGTGAGGATGGTATTTTCCCATAACTTCTCCAGTAACCGCAGCTGATTTTCTAAATTTAGTATCAGACCTTGCGCCCATATCATACATGGCGTAAAGAATTCTTCGCTGTACTGGTTTTAATCCATCTCTAACGTCGGGAAGAGCTCTTGAAACTATAACCGACATAGCATAGTCGATATAACTTTCTTTCATTTCTTGAGAAATCTCTCGCTCTTCAACACTTCCCAATATTATATTTTCCTCTTTTTCTTCTTTTTTTACCATTTTACTTTTCCTCTAATATTACTATTTCAGCTTTTTCTCCAACTGATATATTTTTCTTTTGAATGCTTAATTTTTCTTGAGGAACTATTTCTTTCTCCCCCATTACCTTCAAAAAAGGTTTTAATCCTTTTTCTGTCTTTTTACTATCATAGCACATTGGTATTATAATTGCAGGTTCAATTCTAGCAATAATTTTAGCTGCTTCTGCATAGCTAATTGTTTTATCTCCATCAACTGGAACAATTAAAATATCTACCATTCCCATTTCTTCAATCTGTTCTTCGGAAAAATCACTTTCTCCAAAATATCCTAAATGAGCGATTCTAATATCTTCCACTTCAATTACATAGATAATGTTTTTTTGTTTTTTGTCTACCTGAAAAGATTGAACTCCTTGAATAAAGACTCCTTTTCTTTCATATTCTCCGCATGAGGAAATAACGAACTGTTCGTCCGTTTCAAATCCATTCTCGGAAGAATGGGTTTCGAGTATAATATCAGCCTTGGCAGACTTTTTTCCCTCTTTAGGGTCGACAATAGTCAAAACATTATCTTTGTCTTTAGAAACACTCGCTATTTCGAAACAAGAATCTCCGTGCCAAGTTATTTTCATGTTTTGTTTTAAATATATTAATCTTATTGGAGCGGGCGAGCAGAATCGAACTGCCGTCTCGACCTTGGCAAGGTCGCATAATAGCCACTATACGACGCCCGCATCTGAATTTTCAATCTGTGCCGAGGTCCGGAATCGAACCGGAATCTAATGTTTTTCAGACATTCGCCGTGACCGACTTGGCTACCTCGGCATATCGGTGGGCGATAGAGGACTCGAACCTCTAACCCCTTCGGTGTAAACGAAGTGCTCTACCAATTGAGCTAATCGCCCGTCTTGCATCTATGTGGGCGGGGCGGGACTTGAACCCGCACGGGAATAATCCCCTATGCACCTCAAGCATAGATGTCTGCCAATTTCATCACTCGCCCCTATTCTGCAATTTCTTTCTTTTCCTTGGTTTTTAATTTTGCTTTTCTTCCTTTTGCAGTTCTTAAGTAGTATAATTTTGATCTTCTTGTTTTTCCGCTTCTTTCAATTTCAATCTTTTCAATAGAAGGAGAATGAATTGGAAAAATCTTTTCCACACCAATTCCATCAATAACCTTTCTTACGGTAATAGTAGCTGAAACTCCTTTTCCATGTTTTCTAGCTAAAACTTGACCTTCAAAAATTTGAATTCTTTCTTTGGTTTTTCCATCTTTAACTTCTTTAATCTTCTGATGAACTTTAACCATGTCTCCAGCTTTAATGTCGGGCAAATCACCCTTCAAATTAGCCTCAATAATACCCTTTTCTTCTAAGGGTTCTTTTACTTCTTCTACAGCTTCCGTTTCAACCGTTTCAGTTTCAACTTCTGCAATATTTTCTTCTTTTTGTGTTTCTTCTGCCATATGTTTACTTTATCTTAATTAGCTTGGTGGGCGTATCCTGACTCGAACAGGAGGCCTTTACGATGTCAACGTAACGCTCTAACCAACTGAGCTATACGCCCCATTAGGTTTAAAGAGCTCTTTTATATATTAGGCGATTTAAGGCTTTTAGTCAATAAAACGCTAATGTGCGCGTGGATGGACTCGAACCATCGACCCCAGCTTTATAAGAGCTGTGCTCTAACCAACTGAGCTACACGCGCAGAGATTTTTATTTTCCTATCAATTCTTCAAATTCCTCCCTCTCTATTGTTTCTTTCTCAATCAATCTCTTTGCTATCTTTTCTAGCACATTTTTATTTTCTTGCAATATCTTTTCAGCTTCTTTTTCAGCTTCGGTTATTATTCTTTCAACCTCCCTATCTATTTGTAAAGCAACCTCATCAGAATAATTTCTACTTTCTGTTTCTCCATCTAAGAATATTTGACTTTCTCTGTCTCCAAAAACAATTGGTCCTAATTTAGACATTCCATATTTCTTAACAATATTTCTAGCAATAATAGAAGCCTTGTTTAAATCATCTGACGCTCCAGTGGTCATATCTCCAAAAATCATTTTTTCTGAACAATATCCTCCTAATAATACGGCAATCTCAGCTTCAAATTCTTTTTTAGTTCTAAGCATTCTTTCTTCCCTAGGAACCTTCAAAGTATATCCAGCAGCCATTCCCCTACCAATAATTGATATCTTTCTAATTGGTTCGGCATTAGGAGTCTTAGCTCCAATCAAAGCATGTCCAGCTTCATGGTAAGCAGTAATTTGTTTTTCTTTGTCAGTCATGATGTGACTTCTTCTTTCAGGACCAAGTAAAACTTTTTCAATTGATATTAATAAATCATTTTGCATTATTTGCTTTTGTTCATTTTTGGCGGCTAAAATTGCTGCCTCATTAAAAACATTTTCCAAATCAGCTCCAGAAAATCCTGGTGTTCTTTCGGCCACTTCTCGTAATTTAATATTGTCTGCCAATGGCTTTCCTCTTGAATGAATACTTAGAATATCTTCTCTTTCTTTAATGTCTGGCAAACTAATAACAACCTTTCTATCAAATCTGCCTGGTCTTAATAAAGCAGGATCTAAAACATCTGGTCTATTTGTGGCTGCAAGAATAATAATTTTATCGTTCTTCTCAAATCCATCCATTTCAGTCAATAATTGATTTAATGTTTGCTCTCTCTCTTCATGTCCGCCCGTAATAGCTGGACCTCTTGTTTTACCAATACTATCTAGTTCATCAATAAAAACCAAACAAGGTTGCTGTTTTTTAGCAGCAGCGAATAAGCTTCTTACTCTACCTGAACCAACTCCAACAAACATTTCTACAAAAGAAGAACCAGCTACAGAAAAGAAAGGAACATTGCTCTCCCCTGCAACCGCTCTTGCCAATAATGTTTTTCCACATCCAGCAGGACCAACCAACAAAACACCCTTAGGAATTCTTGCTCCCATTTTTAAATACTTCTGAGGATTTTTTAAAAAATCTACTATTTCTTCTAATTCTTGCTTTTCTTCTTTTAATCCTGCAACATCCTTAAAGGTTATCTTGTCTTTAGGGTGACCTTCGGCTCCAAATAAAGTAGCCTTAGCTTTTGTAAAATCAAAACTTTGCGCAGCTCCAGCTTTAGCATTCTTAAAAATCATAAAGAAAAAGACACCAAAAAGAACTAATGGAAAAATTACCATTATTAAAAAAGTACCAATCCAATCCCATGAAGTGTTGGGTTCTTCGAAAACAAAAGAAATATTTTTTAATTTTTCTTGGTCAGCACCATAATTTAACAATGCTTGACCCAAGGTATCTCCTACCTCTTTCTTACTAATAGCTTTGGTTCCGTCTAAATATTCTATAGAGATATCGTTATTCAATATTTTAATTTCCTTCACTTTTCCATTGTTTACGTCAGAAGATAGTTGGGTAATTGAAATATTATTAACAGTTTCCTTAGGAGTATTAAAAAAACTAAAAGCGACTCCGAGTATTAAAAAAACTAGAACAACTAAAAAGAGATTTTTAAGGAGACCCTTGATAGGACTCTTCTTCATATTTTTTTATTTTATTCTTAAAGACATCCAATGTCTTTGAGGCTGGAAGCTTAATATCTGGAATTCGTATTCCTTATTTAATTCAAGCTTTTCTTTCATTTTTATTTCAGAGCCAAACTCAGAAATATGTATTAATCCTTGTATTTTAGTATCAGATTCTTTTGAATTACTATCAATAAGTTGGATAAAAGCTCCAAAAGGATTGAATCTGACAACTAAACCTTTAACAACGTCATTTGTCTTGTAATTTAAATTCTGCCAAGGATCTTTCTTTAGGTTCTTTATAGATAAAGAAACTCTACCCTGTGAAATATCAATAACTTGAGCCTTAACATCTTGTCCTACTTCAACTACTTGAGCTGGATCTTCAATTAATTGCCAATCTAACTCAGAGATATGGACTAATCCTTCTAGAGCTGAATCTTCTGGACCTGCGTCGGGAAGATTAAATTTAATAAATGCTCCAAAATTAACAATTCCTGATACCTTTCCTTCAACAATATCCCCCACCTTTAATGATTTAATAGCTTTCTGTAGTGTTTCGCTTTCTTTAGATTCTTCGGTCAATATGATTTGTCCAGCTTTTTCATCGAAGTCTAAAATCTTAACTTTAACATCTTGTCCGATAAAACTCTGTAACTTTCTTAATATCTTTGATTTATCTCCTTCTGGAACTCTAGGATAGTTATCTGGAGATAATTGAGAGGTTGGCAAGAAGGCTGGAATACCAGCAACTTCAGTAATAAGGCCTCCTTTATTAACTTTGCTAATCCTAACTGCAAATTCTTGATTTAGATCTTTCTTTTCTTTGACTGTTTGCCAAGCTAATTCTTTTTCAGCTTCTCTTAGAGATAGCTCAACAAAACCTTCTTCGTTTTCAGGTTCAACAACTTTAACTGAGATAGTATCTCCTATTTTAATGTTTTTTAAAACATTTTTGGCGTTTTGATATTCTGCACCATAGATAATACCAGTCTTTCTGGGACCAATATCTAGATACATAGCTAAATTCTCAATAGCGAGAATTTTGCCGTCTATGATTTCTCCATTTCTGGGAATCTGGACGTTATCGGTTAGTTTTTGTAATGTTTCGTTTTGCATATATCTCCTTATATCATAAAGGTTTAATATTATCAAGTCATGCTATTGACGGCTAAAATAGCCTCTATGGCTAAAAACAGTGTGTGGACAAAACTATTGACTAAAACCGCCCTATGGGTTAAAATATGTTCAGTCCTGCTGAGCAGGATTTTATATATGCTTAACAAGCAAAACTTCACAATTATACTTTTTGCGGTTATCATTTTCTCTTTCTCGGCCCTGATATTAACCATTGATGCCAAATCAGATAACACTAACTTGGCTAAAGATTACTTATCAGAAAAGAGTTATTCCTTGGAAAACAATACTTTAGCGGTATTTTCCAACCAGGAAGACAGAGATGAGGATAATAACCAATTAAAGCATAAGAAGATAAAAGTTATCATTACTGCCTATTCTTCTACGACATGGCAAACCGACGATACCCCCTTCATTACCGCTAATGGTTCAACAGTTAGGGATGGTATAGTAGCAAATAACATGCTACCATTCGGAACAGAATTAAGAATACCTGAACTTTATGGAAATAAAGTCTTCACAGTAGAAGATAGAATGCACTCAAGAAAAAGCGACTACCAATTTGATATATGGTTCCCTACTCTTGAAGAAGCTCAAGAATTCGGAGTTAAAGAAACATATATTGAAGTATTGGAGATATAAAAACGCACTGGTTCTAACCAGTGTGTTTTTTTATGTGCCTCGGGTGGGACTTGAACCCACAAGGGTGTTTACCCGCAGCATTTTAAGTGCTGTATGTTTGCCAATTTCATCACCGAGGCATGTTTATTTTTTGCGACCACGATAGTTTGGTTTTAAGCTATGACAATTAGGACAAAGTATTTGTAAATTACTCAAACTATTATTATGAGAATCACCATCTATATGATGCAATTCTAATGGTAATCTACCATCAAAACTCTTTTGCGACCAGCCACATTCTTCACATTGTGATTTTTTCAATCCTTCTTTAATTAATCTATTCTTAAGCTTATAGCTTTGAAAATTATTACCCTTAACTAAAATTTTGTCTAGAGGTATTTTAGGGGTAAATAAAAATTGTAATCCCCTATTCCATCCCTTTCCCTTAAAATGACTAACATCAAAGTTATATTCTTCAATGTATTTTTTTAATTGAGCATAATTTCCTCCCGCTGCTTTTAAATTTAATTTATTTAAAACCTGCCTATAGCTATATGAACTTTTAATGGCCTCTTTTAATTGAATTTTTGTCCATGTTTTTCGGTCCATTAAAACAATTATATCATTAGGCACACTCACAAGTCAATTACTCTTTTACCTTTACCTATTTGAAAGATCTGAGGCGTGGGTGGGAATTGCACCCACGTATAAGAGTTTTGCAGACTCTTGCCTTACTGCTTGGCCACCACGCCCTAGCCATATAGAAACAATACCAAGATTATTCGTTTTTTTCAATATCCTCCTTTCTTATCTTCGCTAACAACTCATCTATCCTTCCTGCCTCCTTTGTTTTCGTTTCTTTTAAAAATTCTATCTTGGGAACTGGCCTCATCTTTAATTTTTTATTTAATATCTGCTGCAATTCATAAATATGTCTTTTTAAAAGAGACAAAACATCATCAAAATTTTCTTCAGGAATAACAGATATATAAACCTTGCACTGAAAAAGACTACCTGAGCATTCAACTCTTGTAATAGTTAAAAGTGTTCCAGGAAAAATATCTATCTCTTTTAAAATAATTTCTCCAAGCTCTTGCTGTATCAAACTGTTAACCTTTTCTATTCTAAACATATTACAATTCTTCTTGTATATACTCTTCCTTAAAAACAACTAAAGTATCCCCTTCTTTTATTCTCTCATTACCTTGATAAAGTATTCCACACTCTTTTCCTTTCTTAACAACATCAAAATCTTTTTTATTTGACTGTAATTCAATTATTCTTCCGTGACCAATTTTTTCTTCTTCTCTAAATATTTCTAATGATGCTCCTTTTTGTACCTCTCCCTCGATAACATTGCCTCCCACTATCTGTCTATTCTTCTCGGTTCTAAAAATAGCTAAAACTTCGATTTTACCCAAATCAATTCTTTCTTTTTCTTTGGTTAATTTTCTTTCCATTAATTCTCTCACCTTTTGAGCTAACTCATAGATAATAGAAAATTCGTAAACTTTAACTTTATTATTTTCAGCACTAATTTCCGCCACCTTGTCTTTTTTAACTCTAAAGGCAATCATCACTGCTTCACTAGTTTTTGCCATTTTAACATCCTGTTCTGTTATGTCCCCCACTTCACTTCTAATTATTCTAATACAAACATTATCTTGTGGTAAAATTTTCAAAACTTCCTCTATTCCTTCGAGTGAACCTTGGGCATCTCCTTTGATTACTAAATTCAAATATTTTTTATTAGGGTCGAATTCAAAAGTATCTCTCTTTATTTCTCTTTGCTTTAAATTAGCTTTAGCTTCTTCGTAAGAAGAAAATACATGAAATTTTTCTCCAACAGCTGGAACATTTTCAAAACCAATAATTACAGCTGGGTCAGATGGATTAGCCTCTTCCATTTCTTTTTGCAAAAAGTCTCCTAAATTTTTAATTTTACCAACAACAGAATCAGTTCCAATAAAATCTCCTTGCCTCAATGTTCCATTTTCTACTAAAACAGTAGTCGTTGGACCTTTCTTTGGATCAAGATAAGCTTCGATAATTGTTCCTTCAGCCAAAACTTCTGTTTCCGCTTTTAAATCTTCTACATCGGCCACCAATTGAATCATGTCCAATAAATCTGTTATACCCTGTCCCGTCTTAGCTGATATCTCAACTGATGGAACTTGTCCTCCCCATGATTCAACTAAAATTTCTTCTTTAGATAATTGTTGCTTGACCATTTCGGGATTAGCTCCTGGTTTATCCATTTTGTTCAAAGCCACTATTGTTGTAAGTTTAGCATTTTTAATAAGGGCAATCGCTTCTTTTGTTTGCTTCTTAATTCCCTCACTAGCATCAATAACCAAAACAGCGATATCTGCCAATTTAGATCCTCTACCTCTTATAGCTGAAAAAGATTCATGTCCAGGAGTATCAATGAAAGTAATCTTTTTTTGATTATGTTCTATCTGATATGCACCGACATGCTGAGTAATTCCTCCTGATTCTTTTTCTAAAATATTAAACTCTCTAATTGCCATTAATAAAGAAGTTTTACCATGGTCAATATGTCCCAAAACAACCACCACTGGCGGCCTTGAAATTACATCAGGTTGTTTATTTTTTTTTATCATATCTTTAGGCCTTAAGGCGGAGAGAGTGAGATTCGAACTCACGGTGGGAATTACCCCACAATGGTTTTCGAAACCATCCCCTTAAGCCGCTCAGGCATCTCTCCTAAATATGTTTAAAGACTATCACTTTTCCCCCTTAAAAGCAATTTGATAGAAGGAAAATCATTATCATATGTCATCTCTTTTGGGATTATGTTTGTAAATATTTTTCCTACTGTCTGGACTAGATAATTAGATATCTGACCTTTTAATATTTTAAACTTAAAAAATCTAATTGTTTCCTTTTTATACTTCTTAAAATCAGGAAATGTCTTAATTAAAATATCGGCAGCGTAAAGGCCCCAAATTATTCCTCCTCCACTCCATGGTTTAGTTAGTCCCATTGCGTCTCCACAAAGAGTAATATATTTTTCTTTAGGAAAAATTAATCCCGCATTAAATAGTGAAAATTTAGGACAAGGGATAGCGGCAGCAGAAAAAGAATCTCTCTCAACTCCCTTTATTCCTAATATCTTGTCTGTTTTATTTTTAACTTCCAATTGATTGCCCAATGCTCCATATTCAATCTTGTCTCCCTTGGGTATTTTCCAGCAAAAGCCAAATATGCTTGAATCAGTAAATGTTTCTGTAATGTTTGAATTATTTTTTATCAAAGAATAAGCCTGAACTCCATTCTTAATCTTAGGATCGGGCAAATTCAAACTTCTTCTAATAACAGAAAAGGCGCCGTCACATCCGATAATTCTATCAAATCCTTGCGGCACCTTTTTAATCTCTTGTCCCAAAATAATTCTCGTCCCAGTTTTCTTGTTTAAATCTAAAAGAATACTTATCAACGTTTCTCTGTTAAGAGCCAAATGATGCGGTTTAAAATTAAGCTTGACTTTTCCTCTAGGAAAATTTATTACGCAGGAAGATATTTTGTTTTCTATACACTTTCCAGTAATAGGAATAAATTGCTTAATTCTTTCTGAAACCAAGGTCGAACAACACTTTTTACCTAAAGCATCTTCTTTTTTTCTATCGAAAAGAGAGACATCATGCCCCATTTCTGATAATTTCCAAGAAATATATAATCCCATCACTCCCCCGCCAACTACGGCCACTTTTATTTTTTTATTGTCCATTATTTTCAGGAGATATAATATGGAGCGAGTGAAGGGAATCGAACCCTCATGTACAGCTTGGAAGGCTGTCGCTCTACCATTGAGCTACACTCGCAAGAAACCCTTTCGGGGCACTGAGATTCGAACTCAGAATAAATCCTCCCAAAGGACTCGTGATGGCCGTTTCACTATGCCCCGTGCTACTTCCTTTTTATATCATCTTTCTGTTTTTGAGTCAAAAACATTTCTCAACTTTTATTGATAATTGATAAAGGATTTATTTATTTCAAATCTCATTAGTCACCACCAATTACTATATCCCAACAAGACAAACTCCCTGACGTGGAATATAGTGAGAACTAAAACGTTCTTTTTTCACTACTCCGTTGGGATAAGTAACTTCATAGTCAAAATATGCATCGGCTCCATCGTAAGCAGCATAGGTGCATTTTACTGCCCCACTAGCTAAACTATAAGTATTAATCATTTTACTAGGCCTAGGTTTAACTATGTTATAAATAAATGGTTCTGTTCTTTTTATAATTCTTCCGTCATTTATTCCCCACAACTCAATTGTCAATTCCCTATAATCTGCTTCGGCTTGTATTAAAATATAATTTCCTGTGTCATTAATAAATTTGAAATCTGGATAAGGATTATAAATCGTAGCATCGATTCCGGCCGGCTGATAATAAGGCATATTATAAGAATGATTTTGACGCATAGTTATTGGCAGTCCAGCATCAAGAACTGCTCTAAACAAAGTAGTGCTTGTATGGCAAAGACCGCCCCCAAATTCATAATAAATTGCATTGCCTTTTATTACCGCTTCTTTAAAATATCCATTCTCTTCGTCTATAGATCCAAGAGCTTTAAGCATGGAAAATTCTTCGTCTGGCTTTAATAATAATCCATTAAGAGATTTAGCGCCATTTTTAATATTTGAAATACGTGCGCTTGTTGAACCTTCAAAACCCAAAGAATATCTACCAACAATTTCTTTAATTCCTAAAACATCATTAACTTCTCCATTCTCAGTAGAATAAGGCAATATTTTGACAGAAAGATTTAATTCTTTAAAAGGATTATTTATCAGTTCTGATAATAAATTTACAGTCAAATCAACATCTAACACTCTCCCCTCTTTGCCTGGTTTAAAATTTTCAACAATCCCTTCGTTTAAAGTAAATTTAGGCAAAACATAATTCTGATCTATTTCTGCTGCTACTTTTTCTGTTATATATTTTTTGATTTTATTTTTATCCAAAGCAACAGATAGGCTTCCTTCTCTTTTTAATAAAACCACTAATTCCAATAAAGCTTTTTTATTTATAGTCCATTCATCTTCATTATATTTTAATTTAATCGGAGCTAGGGCTAAAACATTTTCTACCTTATCTTTCATTGTTAAGCAGTCAACTTCTGATATTTCAGGATTGGCATTGTTACCCTCTAAAACAATATTTGAAAAATTAAGTTCTCCTAAATTATCTTTTAAAACAACCATTGATTTTTCGTAATAAATTTCTTTACCAGCCTTTCCCTGCTTAATTAATAGATTATTTTCAGAATCAAAATAATAAGTAGCATTTTGAGGAGAAAGAATAGAAAAGTCTTGTTTTAGATCATTTATTATTTTATCGCTGTCAAAATTAACTATTAATTTAATATAGTGGTTTTTATTAAAAAAAAGGTCTAGCCTAGATTTGAAATCATTAATATAGTTTCCGCTTCGACCAAAAAACATTGCTTCATCAATAGTCTCATTAATCTTAAAATCAATTAAAACATCTACAACAGCTGCATCGGAAGAAGAATTGATAGGATAAATTATTACTTTATTATTATCATAATAAAAAGAAACACCATCTTGATTGACAATGTTTATTTTTTCATCTATCAAGCCCTTCGCCTCTAATAATGTTTTTCCATTCATGTTTATTCCTGCGATATAAATATTGGGATAAATTTTATTGGCATATTTAATTTCGAAAATATAATAAAACGAGCCCAATACAATGGCTATAAAAAATAATGAAATGCCCAACAAAAAGAATATTAATCCTTTTTTCGAATTAAACATACAATTTATTTAATTTTACCAAAATGCAATACATTATTTGGTTATAAAATAAAAAATTATAGAAAGAATTACTAACGGCAACCAAGCCCAAACAATCTTCTGGTAGCGGAAAAGAGATTTTCCTCTTTTTGCTCTCATTACCCTGTACCATTTTTCAAAACCGAAAAAAGCAGTGCTCCCGATAAAGATAGTTAAAATTAACTTATCCATTCCCCATATTGTATGATATTCATTTCCAATAACTTCAATTGAATGAAGGGGCCAGATAACCATTGCGTAATAAGATAAAATTATTAAAAGATTTCTACCTTTAAATCTAATATTCTTTTTATTAAGCCATTCAATAGTCCACATAATCAAACCAGCAGTTAAACCTCCGATCCATAGACCAGTGATGGTATCATCTATTTTCAACCATCTTGCCAATCCCAATCCGGCCGAAACTCCGATAACACAAACTGGACAAACCGCCGAGACTGCTTGAGCAAAAAATAAACCAACAAAAGATATTAAAGATGTAATTGCTGTTTTGTTCATTATTTTCTTTCTTTAAGAATTGTTTCTAACTTAATTTCTTCTCTATTTCTTAAAACTAATAAATGTATTTCTTCACCCACTGCACATTCTGACAAAACATCATTAATTGAATTATCTTGAGTTATTTTCTTACCGTTAATTTCTAAAATAATATCATACTCTTTTAATCCAGCTTGGTCAGCACTAGAATTTTTAGCTACAGCTGGCTCTCCAAACATTTCTCTTACTATCAATGCTCCATAACAACTTTCCAACTTATTTACCTTAGATATGTGGTCATTCAAAATAATATACTTTACTCCTAAATATGGCCTTTTAATTCTTCCTTCTTTTTTTATCTCTCTTAAGTCTTCTTTAATATAATTAATTGGTAAAGCAAATCCAATATTTTCTGCTCCCATTATCATTGCTGTGTTTATTGCTATCGCCTCCCCTTTCATATCTACTAATGGTCCCCCTGAATTACCAGGATTAATAGCAGCATCTGTTTGAATTAATCCTCTTAAACTTGTAGCTTTTGATGTAGTACTTGCTCCGTTATATGCTGTAATCCTCCTGCTTAATCCAGAAACAATTCCTGCCGATAGAGTATCTTCAAATTCTCCCAAGGGATTACCAATTGCAATCACTGATTCTCCTAGTTCAACATTGTCAGAGTCTCCCATTTTTAAAAAGGGGAAACTTACGCCATCTTCGATTTTAAGAATAGCTGTATCGGTTAAAGGGTCTCTTGATAGAACTTTTGCCTTATATCTCCTATCTGGATCAAGAATGACCGTATAATCTGCTTCTAATTCTTCAACTACATGATTACAAGTTAAAACGTATCCATCTTTAGAAACAATAAATCCACTCCCTCCTCCAATTTTAGTTTTTTGTTTTTCTCCATTTACTTTTTTAGGAAAAGCAACCTTCTCTCCTTTGTAAGGAAGGAAATAAAATTCATCGATTTGTGGTAGGTCGCGAGAAGCGATAATTGTTATTACCGCCGGACAAATCTTCTTCGCTATTTCCACGATTGGAGATTTTTTCATGAATTAATTCTATCATAAAAAAATATTGTAAACAACTATAAAATATGATAATCTGGCCTTATCAATCATCATGTCCCCGTAGTTCAATGGACAGAACGAGAGACTCCTAAGCTCTAGATAGAGGTTCGATTCCTCTCGGGGACACAATTGTTTACCCTCCAGTATTGTGTTAAAATAATGTTAATGAATAGCCTTAAAGATTCTGCTAAAAAATTAAGAAAAAGAGGAAAAACTTATTCAGAAATTAAGCAAATTCTTAATGTTTTTATTCCCCAAAGCACTCTTTCTGATTGGTGTAAAAACATCCCCCTTCCCGAAAAATATTTTAAAAAAATTAAAGCTATAAATGTTAAGAGTCAAAAAGGAGCTGTAGAGGCATGCAAACTAAAAAGAGAAATAAAAATAGCAAAGATTATTGATAGAAACAAACATCTATCTCCTTTACTTAAAAATAGAAATATAGCATTAATTTCTCTCTCGCTTCTTTACCTAGCTGAAGGATCTAAAACAAAAAGAGGATCTTTAACTTTTGGAAATTCTGACCCTTTCATTATCGATATGTTTCTAGACTTACTAAGAAAATGCTATAAAATAGATAATTCTAAGTTTAGATGCACTGTCCAGTGTCGAGCAGACCAAGACATTAAAAAACTAGAAAAATTTTGGTCAAAAATTACGAAAATACCACCCTCTCAATTTTATGGAACTAGAATAGACAAAAGAACTATTGGTAAAAAAACGCTAAAACTAGAATATAAAGGAGTCTGCAGAATAGATTATTTTTCTGCAGACATCTTTACAGAATTAATGAAATTGCCTAGAATATTACACGCGGGCCCATAGCTCAATTGGCAGAGCGCTTCCGTGGCACGGAAGAGGCTAGGAGTTCAAGTCTCCTTGGGTCCACTTAGATTAGTATAGTAATTGACATAATGATTGGTATAATAATCAGTTAAATAATTAGTCTAATATTGGCCCAACACAAAACCGCTCTTACGAGCGGCTTTTGTTTTTAATTTTATCTAACAGCGTCTTTCAATCCTTTTCCAGCTTTGAATTTTGGAGTCTTCATTGCAGGGATCTTGATTTTTTCTCCTGTTTTAGGATTTCTTCCTTCTCTAGCAGCTCTAGCTCCTACTTTGAATGTTCCAAATCCTGTCAAAGTTACATCTCCACCTTTTGATAGAGTTTTTGTTATTTCTTCAATGATTGTGTTTAAAGCCTCTGCAGCGTCTTTCTTTGCAATGGCTGTTTTTTTAACAATTGCTTCTACGATATCGTCTTTTGTCATTTTAGTGTATATATTTAATTCTTATATATGATTATCGACCTTTTATTATTTCGCATATTCGGTTACCCTCGACTCTCTTATCACCATTACTTTAATTTCTCCAGGATATTTTAATTCCTGTTGAATTTTTTGAGCTACTTCTCTTGCTAGCTTATGAGCTGTTAAATCATCTACTTCTTTTGGTTTAACAAATACTCTCAATTCCCTTCCTCCTTGAATAGCATATGATTTTTCAACTCCATTAAATGAATTAGCAATATCTTCTAGATCTTCCAATCTCTTTAGATAGTTCTCTAAAGTATCTTTTCTAGCTCCTGGCCTTGCTCCTGATATTTGATCAGCGGTTTGAACTATGACTGCTTCTGAACTTTCGTAAGGATACTCTTCGTGGTGAGACCTCATCGCAGAAATGATTGCTGAGTCTATGTTAAACTTCTCTAATATCTTAGCTCCAATATCAGTATGAGACCCTTCTATCTTATAGTCAAGGGCTTTTCCTATATCATGCAATAAACCAGCTTTTTTGGAAAGTGCAACGTTTAAGCCTATTTCTGAAGCTAAAGCAGCGGCTAAATGAGCTACTTCGATTGAATGACTTAATACATTTTGACCATAACTGGTTCTGTATTGTAGTCTTCCTAATACTTGAACTAATTTTTCTGGAAGGTCCAATACTCCAGTTTCATATACGGCCGCTTCTCCTGCCTCTCTTATCTTCTTATTTACTTCTTCGGTAGCTTTTTCAATCTCAGTTTCAACTCTCGCTGGTTGTATTCTGCCATCTCTTAATAGTTTTTCTAAAGCAATCTTTGCCACTTCCCTTCTAACAGGATTAAAGCTAGAAATAATTACAAGTCCAGGAGTTTCATCAACAATCAACTCAACTCCAGCTGCTTTTTCAAAAGCTCTAATATTTCTTCCTTCTTTTCCAATGATTCTTCCTTTAATTTCTTCAGAAGGAAGAACAACAGAAGAAGTAGTAATTTCCTGTGTTTGAGGAAGAGCGTAAGATTGAACTGCAGTTGCAATAATTTCTTTTGCCTTTTTTTCGTATTGTTCAGTCCCTCTTAACTCAAGCTTTCTTATCCTCTCCAATACGTCTACTTCGTATTCTTTCTCTGTTTTTTCTAATAACTCAACTTTGGCCTGCTCTTTATTCAGTCCTGCTATTTTTTCTAGTTTTTTAATAGATTCAATTCTTAATTGATCTAGCTCCTCTCTTATTTCTTTTGCTTTCTCTAGTTTTTCAACAGCTTCCTTTTCTTTTTCTGTTGATTGTTTATCTTTTAATTCTATTTCTTCTTCTTTCTTGAATAATCTGTTCTCTGCTTTTATAACCACCTTCTGTCTTTCTTCTATATCAGAATATGATTTGTTTTCTATTTCCTCTGCTTTTACTTTGGCTTTGCTCATTATCTCTTCAGCGGTTTGCCTGGTTTGAACAATCTTTTTCTGTAATTCTGCTTCAATAGTTCCTGCTCTCTTCCTGGCGATTGACTGACGGATATAATAGCCAATGATACCACCTATGAATAATGAGACAATCGTTGCCACAATCAATAATGTTTCCATATTTTCATATATGAAAATTTGGCGCACAATAAATAATCAATTTTCAGTTTTAAATTTTTCTACTAAAATTCATTCTTAAGATTATTAAATAATTACCAAAAATTCAAAATTAACGTTAATATACTTACATTATTAATATAACAAAAAACCCCTGCAATAGCAAGGGTTTTTAATTTCTATTGAAAAGGCGATATTTCTCTCCATGTTGGTAAAAGCAAGGGACTACTTTTAATCCAAACTTGGGTTCTGAAAAGAGGACGGTCTTCATTTGTGTAACACCACGCATCACTTCCATATCCCGTACAACTAGAAACACCCCCAGACCAACCCATCACATAGTTATGGCCAGACCAATCCCAGGTAAAGATTCTATTAGGACCGTTTACACCGTCACACCAATAAGTATCTCTAGTATTTCCAGACGTAATACCAGTACAAGTAGGAGTTCTTGAAACGACTGTAGCGGTCTTACTCGTACTCATTCCCCAGTCCCAATTCGTCATAGTTGGATAATCAAATATCCAATCTTGATCTAAGCCGTGTCTATACACCCTAACTCCGCCAGAAAGTGTATTTATGTCTTTATTTCCAACTAAAGCATCTATTGTTGTGGCAGGTAAAGTAGAAACTGTATTGCTGTCTGGATTTTGAGCTAAATCAGCAACAGTTCCCTGTCCCGCGTTAGTCCATGTCCAGCCTTCTCTTCCTTTACCAATTAAAGTCCAACCACCACCATTAGTTTCCATATCACAATAAACTTGAAAAGCTGCAGACGTATCTGGTTTCACCCAATACATACCATTCGTACGTGCTTTTGTGTTACGAAGATAAATATCGTTACAATTTTGACCAGGATGGCTAGAGTCTGTACCTATTCCTACTATAGAATAACTGATAATAACAACACCTGAACCACCATCAGCACCACCAAGACCACCACTAGTTCCAGTACCACCGGCACCACCACCTAGCCCATTTGTTCCAGCATAACCAGTGGCGTAGCCTCCATAACCGTCTCCACCTCCTCCTACACCGCCAGTACCAATTGAACCACCACCTCCCCCTCCAGCATAATAAGTTGCTGTTCCAGTAATACTGCTTAGATATCCTGCTCCACCATCATCAGTAGAACCATTAGCGGCACCTCCGGCTCCTCCACCCCTATAGGTTCCCGAAGAATAAGATGCTCCTGAAAAAGCTGCATTTGAACCTCCAGGGGCTGCTGAAGTAGAGGCAGTTCCAGTACCGCCAGTAGCACTAATTGTTGAAAAAACAGAAGTGCCACCATTACCAGAAGTACATGCTGTTGCACATTTTGTGCCACCAGCTCCAACCGTGATGGTATATGAATTACTAGGAACAACCGCATAACCAGTTCCATGCAAAACCGTTCCTCCAGCTCCGCCAGCACCATAATTAATAGCAGCTGTTCCTCCTGTTGAACCTCCGCCACCACCCACAACAAGATAATCAACAGAAGTTACACCAATAGGAGCAGTCCAACTAGTAGTCCCCACCCCAGAACATTTAAAAATAACACTTGAATTGTTAATTGTTTCGACGCAAAAAGAGTTGGCCGAGCAAGATACCGGACTTCCATATGTTCCAGTACAAGTCCAATCCCACGGTCCTTCTCCAGCTACAACCGAAGCAGTACCAGCAAGGCAAAGATTGGTAGTTGGTTCAGTAGCAAAATTTTGACCATTTGAAGAACCACAAACTCCAGTACCATTCTCGGTCCCGAATGTCACTGTTGGATCAGTATAAATAGGAGTATAGGTTAAAGCATATTTATTAGCTAAATAACGTTCAACTATAGATCGTGATGAGTTAGAAAGAATAGAATTAAAAATTAATACTTCTGCAATGTCTGCGTCAGAAAATTCACTTGCAGCCATGTGACCAACCAAAGACAAACCATTAGGACCAGCTGTTCCTCCCTGATTACTGGCAAGATTACTTCCATTTTCATAAAAATTAGAATTTACTCCCGCTCCGCCCATTGTTCCACTATAAATATGCCAATTAGCATCATCAGCAACACCAGTATAAACCCATCCTGAAAAATAGGCTCGTTGTCTTAATCCTTCATGATATCCTAAAAGCCAATTACTAGCTAAACCAGAAAGAATTCTTGCTTTTGTCGTACCAGACATTCTACTAGTATAAATTACAGTAGTAGGAGCAGAAAAATTAGTAGCAACTGTCATTGTTTGAGAATTTGCAGCTGTAAATCTCAATACAGGCTTTCCATTTAATATATTTGTTTTATAAATTGGTTGTTTAGTTCCTGTTGCCTGCGTAACACTATTACCGCTTCCACTGCTATCAGTTAATGTTGCTACTGATGCACCATCGGAAAGTCCGGTAATACTGTCTACTTTCAACCATTCAACTAATCCAGTTGTAGAAAAAGCATTAGTGTTATCAAAACTGCTAGTTGAACTGGCGGATGAATTTCCATAATACATAAATATCTGATTACCAGCAATTGGAATGCTATCAACCTTAACCCAAACAACGGCAGAAGTAGAGGCCGTGTATGATTCAATCCAGTGTGGAAGAATAGTAATACCATCTAATCGTGTAAATCTTAAATCACTAAAATCAGATTTCATTTTACCGCTAGCATAAGTAACCGTGAATTTAATTTGATAACTATTTAAAACAGCCCCACTAGTATTGCTTATCGTTACCGGTTTTCTGTATGACCATCCATCAAGATATTGTGTTAAGTACTTTATAACAAAAATACCAGATCCACCATTTCCACCTCTATTATTATAATTATAATGTGATCCTCCTCCACCACCACCGCCAGTATATGCTCCACCATTTCCACCAGGACTATTAATACTTGCTCCACCAGTTCCACCATTATTTATTCCACTACCACCAGCAGAACTACAATTTGCACCACCACCACCACCGCCAGTTCCACCAGTTCCACCACACACCGTATGTCCGGCTCCTCCTCCACCACCACCCCAATAATAAGCAGTTCCTAAAATAGAATTAGAAATACCTATACCACCATTCGCTCCAACAGATGAAGTTGAAGTTTCTCCTGCTGCTCCGGCTCCTCCTCCACCACCCGAATAATATGCCGCTGTACTATTTCCTCCATTATTCCCTCCACCAATTCCACTTGCAGTCCCTCCATAAAAAGTTCCGGCATTAGGGTTGTAACCGCTAGCACCACCACCAGATCCACCATTTCCACCCGCAATACCTGGAGTATAGTTATAATAAGAACTTCCTCCGAAACCACCTCCTTCTGCTATTTGCCCATCAAAACTCGTATTTCCACCCTTGGTTGCAGGAATCGTAAATTGATGACCTCCTTGTTGGCCGTTTGTCCAGGCAGCCGGAGCACCAAGACCTCCAGCTCCAACGGTTATCGTTTTAGTTCCAGCAGTTAGAGAATATGATGCATCAGAACTAACTGAGCCAGCACCACCACCTCCACCCATATCCATACCACCACCACCTCCTCCTCCAACAAGTAAAATCTCTGCACTAGTAACTCCAGTAGGAACGGTCCAGTTAGTTGAACCTACTCCAACATATTTTTCAATTGTATATGAACCGCTTAGAGTAGAACTACCACTAATTGTAGCATTCGCCATACAAGAAGCCGATGCCCAAGATCCATTACAAGTCCAAGTCCAAGGACCACTACCCGCCACAGCAGAAGCTGTTCCCGTAGTGCAAAGATTGATTGTTGGAGCAGAATCAAAAGTAGAGCCGTTACTTGAACCACAAACAGCGCCAATCGCAACCTCTTCGGTTCCAATGGAAAAAGTTGGTTCTGTTGCAGCATATTTGCGAGCCATAACCCAATCTAATCTCATCTGAGAACTTGTTGATTCAGTTGAACGATAATATAAATACGCTGATGCTCCAGAGTAAGCTCCGTTTCTTGTAAATACTGATGAACCAGATGTGTAATCATTAATATTCCAATAATATGTCGTCGGAGTATAAACATGACTAAATAAATACCAATTATTATTTGTTAGTGTTGTTCCAGTAAAATCACCCCAATATAAAGAAGTAGAAAAATCTCCCACATCAGCAATGCCTGTAGTCCAAGGAACCGTATTGGTTCTATTTCTATAATACGAAGGTCTTTGATATTTAACATTAAAAATAATTGGCGTAGAAAGAGGTGTTGTCTGCTGAATACCTTGATTATTATTAATATTAGCAACCCCACTTACAATTGTTGGAGTACCAGTAAGCGTCCACTTTGTTGTATCAATACTTGCAGCTGAAAAATCATCAAAAAAATCAAACGTATTGGTTCCATTACTCAAAGTAGTTGTCCAAGAATTTCCATAATACATATATATTGTAGTATTGCCACTAGAAAGAGAAGGAACCTTTACCCAAACAACTGCCGAAGTCGAAGCCGTATACGATTCAATCCAATAAGAAAGTGGCGTTGATCCATCTGAAGATGTAAATCTTAAGTCACCAAAATCCCCTCTCATATTTGCAACAAATGGAATTGTTAATTTTACCTGATAATTAGTTAAGATTGTAGCTGGAGCAGGATAACGAAGAATAACTCTACCAGAACCTCCGGCACCACCTGTTTGTCCACCACCACCTCCTCCTCCAAGACCGGAAGTACCAGCGGTACCAACGGCTCCATAAACTCCAGCACCACCGCCTCCAGTACCACCTGCACCGACAGGACTATATGACATAGCCCCTAACCCTCCGCCTCCTCCAGCATAAGTTACACTAGATCCGGTTATAGCTGATGCTCGCCCATCACCTCCCTTTCCGGCAGCCCTATATGCTCCAGCCGTACCAGCTTGCCCTGCACCACCACCTCCGCCTCCAGCAATTTCTCCTCCTCCGGCATTCTGATATCCACTCCCTCCTGCATATCCATAACCACCAGAAGGAGAACCTGGTTGTTCAGCTGCTCCTCCAGCATATGGTCCTCCATAATCAGAACCACCGCCACCACCACCAGAACCACCTCCCGTAGGAGTAGCCTTATCAAATGATCCACCGCCACCACCCCCCAAAGCAATTATTGTACCAAAAACACTATTACTTCCATCAGAACCAACCGTTGCTTGTCCACCCCCAGCCCCTCCTGCACCAACAGTAACAGTAATACCATTTCCAGGAGTAACAGATGTAGTTCCTTCAACAAAACCACCACCACCTCCTCCTCCGTTATGATATGAATTTCCTCCATAAGCACTCCATCCTCCTGCACCACCTCCACCACCGATAACAAGATAATCAACAGAAGTAACTCCAGCTGGAACTGTCCAAGAAGAAGTACCGACGGTAGTAAATTGAACAACTGCATAACCAGAACCGTTATTTGTAATGGTTATGGGTTTTCTATAATTTTCTTGAATCACCCAACCTTCACCTTCGGCGGAAACAGAAAGTGGAGCCTTGTCTGATTCATAAAAAAACAAAAATGCCCCAACAACTAAAAACAAAATTACCGAAATTAATGCAATAATCTTTTTGTTATTAATTTTTGAGGACATGTTTTTTATTTTGATATTTTTTATATTTTTATTATCTCAATATCAAAACAAATTGTCAATAAATTTTATTTCTTAGGAAAGATAACCTCATCAACTACTCCATATGCTTTTGCTTCTTCGGCTGAAAGATAGAAATCTCTATCAGTATCTTGAGCAATTTTTGATAAAGATTGTCCAGTGTGCTTAGCTAATATCTTATTCATCTGCTCCTTTATCTTTAAAATCTGCTTAGCAGTAATCTCTATCTCTGAGGCTTGTCCTTTTGCTCCTCCCATTACCTGATGAAGAAGAATTTCTGAATTAGGCAAAGCATATCTCTTTCCCTTTGCTCCGGCAGCAAGAATTAAGGCCCCCATTGAAGCAGACATTCCAATCGAAACAGTTGAAACGTCTGGCTTAATATACTGCATCGTATCATAAATTGCTAAACCGGCTGTTACTGAACCACCAGGACTATTAATATATAATTGAATATCTTTTTTGGGATCTTTAGATGCTAAAAAAAGCATTTGAGCTACTACAGTATTAGCTATATGGTCATCGATAGTACCAGCTAGAAAAATAATCCTATCTTTTAAAAGCCTTGAATAAATATCATATGCTCTTTCTCCAGCTTGTGTTTTTTCTATAACTGTTGGTATTAACATATTTTTAACAATCAAATAATTTAAATATTCTTTCTCTTTTTAAATCATCTTCTATATACATCTTTGCTTGTTCCATGTTCATATTCTTTCTGGCTGCTTCTTTGTCTGGGTATTGACTAAGTAGCTCTTCTATTTTCTGATTTATTTCCTCCTCTCCTATTTCCATTTTCTCATCTTTAGATATTTGATGCAAGACCAAGAATCCTTTTACTCTTTCTTCCGCTATTTTTTTGAAATCTTTTTTTAATTCTTCTTCGGTCTTTTTTATCTGTTTCAAATATTCTTCTAGGCTAATTTGCAATTCAGAATTAACTCTCGATTTAATATTGTCCATCATGAATCCGACTTCCCTCTCAACTAATACTTCGGGAACTTCAAACTTTGTTTTTTCTAAAATCTTTTTGATTGCCTCTTCCCTTCTCTGTTGTTTTTGAGCAATTTCTTTCTCTTCAATTATTCCTTTTTTAATATCTTCTTTTAAAGAATTAACATCTGTAAATTTGCCCAAGGTTTTAGCCCACTCGTCGTTAATTTCTGGCAATTCCATTTTATTCACCGAATCAATCTTAACATGTATTTTTAATTTCTCTTTTTTGTCTTGAGGATTTTCTGTCTCAAAATCTTTTTCTTCTCCCTCTTTCATTCCAATTAATGCTTCTTCCATGCCAGGAATGTAGTGACTTTTTCCAACAACGATTCTATCTTTTTTTATGGGATCGTTTTCAATATTTAAACAAGAAAAAGAAAATTCAATAAAGTCATTATTTTCAGCTGCTCCATCTTTTTTAGTTGTCTTGGCTCTTGATTGTCTTAGCCAGTTAAGAGTGTCTTCGATTTCTTTTTCTTCAATTTTTATTTCTTTTTTTTCTACCTTAATACTTTTTAAATCAGGTAATTTTATTTCTGGAAGTATTTCAAATTCAGCGGTAAAAATAAAAGGATTACCTCTGGCAACTTTAACAATTTCTATCTTTGGTTGAGACACTGCTTCCACTCCTGATTCTTTAACTATTTTAATCCAATTATCTCTAACTGCCGCCTCAGAAGCTTCTCCAAGAACACCTTCTTGACTTACCTTTTCTTCGACTATTTTTTCGGGAACTTTTCCTTTTCTAAAGCCAGGTAGTTCGACTCCTTTTGATATTTCTGATAGAGCTTGGGTATAGTAATTTTCAAATTCTTCGGGGGTTACCTCTATTTCAACCTTTCTCTTTATTGTTGATATTTCTTTAATTTCGTATTTCATTTTTTTAAAAAATTATTCAGCTGTTGACTCTTCTTCATCGTCAATATCCAGCTCTTCTTCATCGTCATTTTTTTCATTGATTTGTTCTTCGCTCTTAACGTCGATTTTCCAGCCAGTTAATTTGGCAGCTAATCTAACATTTTGTCCGTCTTTCCCAATCGCTAAAGATAATTGATCTTTAGGCACAACAACGGTTGCAACATTCTTAGCTTCAGCAATCACATTAATGATTTTAGCTGGTGATAAAGCATTAGCGATGAACTTAGTTGGCTCTTCATCGTATTCAATAATATCAATCTTTTCTCCGCCTAATTCAGACATTACTGCTGCTACTCTCACTCCCCTTTGTCCAACCATGGCTCCAATTGGATCAACTCCTTCGGCATTAGATAATACCGCAATCTTAGTTCTTGAACCAGGTTCTCTAGCTATTGATTTAATCTCAATTTGACCACCTGATATCTCAGGAACTTCTAATTCAAATAACTTAGAAATTAATTTAGGATAACTTCTAGATAATAAAATAATTGGTCCTTTTGGGGTTGTATCAACACGTAGAACATATAGCTTTAACCTCTGTCCTTCTTTATAGAATTCACCCCTGATTTGTTCTTCTTTAGGCAATACTCCCAATGATTTACCAATATCAAAGTAAACATTAATTCCTTCAATTCTTTGCGCAATTCCCGAAACAATCTCCCCTTCTTTTGATTTATATTCAGCCAAGACAACTTCTTTTTCAGCTTCTCTTATCTTCTGTAAAACAACTTGTTTAGCAGTTTGAGCAGCAATTCTTCCAAAATCTTCTTTTGCTTCTAAGGGAATAATTAATTCTTCGCCTGCTTTTAATTTTGAATCTATTTCTTTTACTTCTTCGATTAGTATATGCTTCTCGGCATTATACCTTACTCTTCTCTCTGTTTCCTCTCCTTCTTTTTCTGATTCTTCAGTATTTAATTCGGCTTCAGTTGGTCGGTAGCTATCTTTAATCTTTACTGATACTTCTTCTTGTTCAGATGGTTCTTCACCTTCGACTTCAACTTTTTCAGGGATATATACCATTGTATCATCTACGACATTTCTCACTCTCCAAAATTCAATCTTTCCTCCTTTAGAATTAATCTTCGCCTTAATAACTTGACCCTTCTTCCCGTATTCTTTTTTATAGGCTGAAGCTAAAGCATGTTCAACTGTTTCTAAAACTTTTTCTTGTGATAAGCCTTTCTCGTCTGCAATTTGAGATATGGCCGATAAAAATGATTGAAAATCCATATTCTTTTTTATTTATTATTTTTCTTAATTTACTACTTATTAATAAAAAGATCGGAACAATCCGACCAATCAAAAAACTACCTTTACTTGTCTATATTCTATCAAAAGAAATGCAGTTGTCAAGTTAAATAAATTAAGATATTATATACTCATGAAAAAGGATTTAAGTATGATTCCTGAAAAAGTTTTCTTTTGTCTCGACAACTTGCAAAAGCAAGGTTTTGAGGCCTATATTGTCGGAGGATGTACTAGAGATTTTTTAAGAGATAAATCCCCTGCTGACTGGGATCTTACTACTAATGCTACTCCCGAAGAAATTCAAAAGGTTTTTAATAACTTAAAAATCAAAACTTTCTATGAAAATGATTTCGGCACGGTTGGTGTCGCTTTTCCTCAAAAAAATGATAATTTTGAGATTATCGAAATAACTACCTATAGAAAGGAAGCTATTTATAGTGATAGTAGACATCCCGATAAGGTTACTTGGTCAAAAACCATTGAAGAAGATTTAAAAAGAAGGGATTTTACGGTAAATGCTATTGCTATGACTATCAAAAATAGGTCAGAAATTGAAATCATTGATTTATTTGATGGTCAAAAAGACTTAAAAAATCAAATCATTCGTGCTGTAGGTACCGCAAAAGAGAGGTTTTCTGAGGATGCCCTAAGAATGATGAGAGCAGTAAGATTAAAAACTACCCTAGGTGAGAATTGGACAATTGAAGAAAAAACTAAACAAGCCATTAAAGATAGTGCATTTTTATTAGAAAAAATATCCAAAGAAAGGATAAGGGATGAGTTGGTTAAGATCATTAATAGCGAAAATGCTATGCATGGAATTGAATCATTAAGAAATAAGGGATTATTAACCTATATAATACCGGAATTAGAGGAGGGATTTGAGGTTGATCAGAACAAACATCATGTTTATGATTGTTATAAACATAATCTTGAATGCTTGAATTATTCAGCTAAAAAGGGTTTTAATTTTCATGTTCGCATGGCTTCCTTGTTGCATGATATCGGAAAACCAAGATCTAAAAGAGGTGAAGGAGTTAATTCAACCTTTTATAATCATGAAATAATTGGCGCTCAAATGACCAAAAAAGTGCTCGATTGCTTAAGATTTCCTAAAAAAGATATCATTAAAATAACTAATCTAGTTAGATATCACCTCTTTTACTACAACGTAGACGAGGTTGGCGAATCTTCAGTTAGAAGATTAATTAAAAACGTTGGATTAGAAAGCGTTGAAGAACTATTACAATTAAGAATGGCCGATAGAATTGGCTCTGGTTGTCCTAAGGCTGAACCATATAAACTAAGACATCTTAAATATATGATAGAAAAAGTGTCTAAAGACCCTGTTTCTGTCAAAATGCTTAAAATTAATGGCCAAGAAGTAATGGACACGTTAAAAATTAAACCATCCCCGAAAGTAGGAATGATATTAGACGTATTACTGGAAGATGTGTTAAAAGAACCAAAAAATAACAAAAAATCATACTTAAACAAAAGATTGAAAGAATTGGGTAAATTAAACGAAGAAGAATTAAATAGTCTAGCTAAAGAAGCCAAAGAAGAAAAAAATAAGGTAATTACAAAGGAAGATCAACAAACAAAAGAAAAATACTGGATTTCATAGTGTTTCACGTGAAACACTTCCATAAATGTTTCACGTGAAACATTGTCTGGGCCTGTAGTCCAACGGTAGAATACTGCATTCGCATTGCAGAGATATGAGTTCAATTCTCATCAGGTCCACAAGATTTACTTCTTTCTTGTTTCAAATGTTTCACGTGAAACATCTCAGGACCTGTAGTTCAATGGCAGAACATTACCTTCACACGGTAGTAATATAAGTCCGATTCTTATCAGGTCCACAGTTTGTCCAGAATTGTCCCCAATTTGTCCAGAATATCCACAGTTTGTCCAGAATCGTGTCCAGAATGTCCAGAATAAAATCTTCTAAATGTTTCACGTGAAACGTTTAGTAGATGTTTCACGTGAAACACATATCGGGATGTCATATAATGGCATTATGCAGGCTTCGGGAGTCTGTAATCCGGGTTCAAATCCCGGCATCCCGACTATAATTAATTTAATAATAATATATGGATCAAAATATACTATTAATAATCTTTGTCGTCTTAGGTTATTTGTTCGGTTCAATTCCTTTTGGGTATATAATTGCTAAACTAAAGAATATTGATATTCAGAAACAGGGAAGTGGTAATATCGGAGCAACTAATGTTTCAAGAGTCTTAGGATTTAAATATGCAATCATTGTTGGATTATTAGATGTTTTAAAAGTTATCTTGCCTGCAATCATCGCTAAACAATACTTAGTTAATGATTGGTATATATCTTTGGCAATTATTGCTCCTATGCTTGGCCATCTTTTTCCGGTTTGGCTTAAGTTTAAGGGCGGAAAAGCCGTATCGAGCGTTTTTGCTTCAATGATTGTAATAATTGGATGGAAATATTCATTAATCTTCCTTTTAATATGGATCATCACTTTAAGATCAATAAAGATAATGAGCCTAACTAATTTAATCGTTATTTGGTTCGTTCCTGTATTATTTTGGTTCTTTACTCATTCTATTGCTTATTTTACTCTTGGACTACTATATATACCAATGTTGTTTTGGGCTCACAGAGAAAACATTAAAAGATTAAAAGAGGGAACCGAGAAAAGAATCATTAAAAGTTAATTGATTATGATCAACTTTTAATATATAATTGAAACAATGAACTTCCTATATATACTATCTTGCATATATTTCTTTATTCCGGCCTATATTGCTAATGCCACACCTCCACTGGCCAATACTTTTAATATATTAAACTGCTTAAATAAGCCTATTGATGGGGGATTAGAGATAAAAGGAGTACCAGTACTGGGAAACCATAAAACATGGAGGGGCTTAGTTTGTGAAATAATAACTTGCACACTTTTGACTCAGTTACTTATATATATTAATGATTATTATAATTTATCTATCTACAATAATATTGGACTTGATATCCATTTAATAAATAGTTGGCTATTAGGACTATTATTATCAATAGGAATAGTATTCGGCGACATATTCTTTGCTTTTGTCAAGAGGAGATTAAAACTAAGACCTGGCACTGCTTTTATTCCTTTTGACCAAACCAACTATGTTATTGGAGCTTTTATTTTTCTTCAACCGATATTAAGTCTTCCTTTAAAATTTTGGTTAACTCTTTTTCTATTGACATTATTTATACATATTGTTTGCAATAGAGTTGGGTATAACTTAGGGTTGCATAAAGCTAAGTGGTAAGATAGTATTAATATATCTAAATAATGTATATAAAAATTATGCAAGAAGCATTTTTTCTATTTTATCAGGAAATATTATCTCTTTTGCCAGACTTTATTTGGGCATTAATTATTATCATTTTTGGTTGGATTATTTCCAACAGAATCAAAGTTTTTTTTACTAAATTTTTTGATAAATTAAGATTAAACCAAATTCTTAAGTCTTTAGGTTGGGAAGGCTTTTTTGACAGATACGATACTAGAATGAACTTTTCTAAGTTTTTTGGAATCATAATTGAAATTTATTTCTTCTTACTATTTTTAATTATTTCTTTAGAAGTTTTAAATCTAGAAACTGCAGGAAAATTAGTTAGCGGGGTAGTAGAATATTATCCCAACATCTTCATTGCTATGATTATTTTCGTATCTACTGTATTTGTGGCCGATTTTAGTAAAAAAATAGTTGTTGGAAGTCTAGAAAAAGAAAAAATAACTTATTCTAATTTTCTAGGAGACATTATTTCATCAGGAGCTTGGATTTTAGCTATCTTAGCCATTTTATATCAATTACAGATAGTTCAAACACTTGTTTTAGCCATCTTCATTGGAGCCATTGCCTTAATAGTTCTTTCTTTGGGCTTAGCTTTTGGAATTGGAGGAAAAGACATGGCTAAAAAAATATTAGAAGAAATGGAAGATCGAGTGAAATAAGAATTTACTATATAGTATATTCTTTTTTATTATGCAAGAAATATCACAAAACGAATTAAAAAAAATGATCTTGTTCTCTTGTGAGAGAATAGAAAGAGACAAGGAACAAATAAATAAAATTAATGTTTTCCCAGTACCAGACCAAGACACGGGAAATAATTTAGCCGCCACACTAAGGGGGATTAAAGGTTGTATTGAAAATGTAGACTTTAATAATATTGAAGAATTATCTACCAGGGTTTTAAATGGCGCCCTAACTGCTGCACAGGGCAACACTGGAATAATTTATACTGGCTTTTTGGCTGGATTCTTTCCATACATAGCCAAAGAAACAACAGTCAACGGAATAATGTTAGGAGAAGCCTTTGAACAAGGATACGAAAGAGCTAAAGACTCTATTCAAAACCCCAAAGAGGGAACAATGCTTGATGTAATTAAAGCTTTTGCTCTAGGAGTAAAAGAAAAATCAAAAGAAGAAGATGATATCGTTAAAATATTTCATCACGCTTTAATTAAAGCCAATGAAGCTTTGTTAGACACTCCAAACAAGATGGAATTACTTAAAAAAGCTGGCGTAGTTGATGCGGGAGGATTAGGTTTTTTAATGATTCTTGAAACATACTTAGATACACTACAAGAACAATCAGAACCGTTCACCATCAAATCATTAGAAAGAGAAGACACAAGAACAAGAAGGTTCGTTCAAATATTGTCTAATCGCTATGAAGTAGTGGCACTACTTGATGATGGCGACTATACCGAAAAACAAATCAAAGAAAAATTGCATCACTTAGGAAATTGCCTTGATGTTATTCAAGTAGGGGAAAGAACTAAGATTCATATTCATACTGATGATCCATACGAAGTCAGAAATCTTATAAAAAAATTAGGAGTTATTGAAAGTCTAAGGATTGAAGATATGGCCAAAGAAGTAACTGGAGAAAAGTCAGTTGAAAATGTTTCTATTGGAATTATCGTTGATGAAAGATCAGGATTAAGTTCAAAAATCGTTAATCACTATGGAATAGAAGTAATACCCTTAAGAATTACTTGGCCAGAAGGGGAAAGCATTTCTGGAGATAATATTTGCCAAAGGATAAAAGAAGCTAAAAAACAGGGAATAGTTTCCCAACCTAAAATAGAGCCAATTACTCCAGAATTCTTTATGGAATCATACAAAAATCAACTTCAAAAATTTGATGACGTTTTGTGTATTGTTTCTTCTTCTAGGCTTTCAAATAATTATGAAGCAGCTATAAAAGGTAGAAACATGTTAAATCTTAACGAAAGAGAACATGTTTTCGTAATTGATTCAAAGAACATCAGTGCCGGACAATCAATCGTTGTTCTTGAAGCTATAGAAATGGTAGCTGAACAAAGAAAAATAAAAGAAATTCTAAGGAAGATTGAAAAAACTGTAGAGAATGTTAAACTATATTGTATAGTTGAAAAATCAGATTGGTGGAATAAAGAAAAATCAAAACCTTTTTGGTTTAGCAAGAAACAAGAAGTTCGATATGCTCTAGGAGAAATGAAAAATGGAAAAATTATTCCCATGGAAACATTAAGAACTAAGAATTTCGCCGCTGCACTGTTTAGCAAAATAGAAAAAGAATCCAGGAGAGATATAAGAGAAGGGAAGAGAATAAGAATAGTTATTACCCACGGAGATAATTCTCCTCAAGCCGAAGAGTTAAAAGTTAAAATGAAGACTATCAAAAAAACTGATATATCATTTATCAGTGTCACCGATCCAGTTACAAGTATCAATGCCTGTCCAGAGAGTTTACTTATTGGCTGGATTGTGAAATAATAAATATAATAAAAATAAATAATAAATATAATAATAAAAATTATATGATCAAAAGAAAAGCTTTCACGTTAATTGAGTTATTGGTTGTAATCGCAATCATCGGAATTCTTTCCGGAATGATCATACTTGCAATGAGTAATTCTAGCGATAAAGCAAGAGTAGCCAAAAGCCAAGTTTATTTTAATTCTCTAAGATCTGCTCTTGTGTCAAATGTTGAAGGTGACTGGACACTTGATGGTACTGGTGAAAACCTCTGGGATCACGCTGCGGGAACAGTAACTGGTGCAACTGCAGCTACAGATTGTGCACAAAATACATGTTACAGTTTCGATGGAGGTGATTACATAACAACTCCAAATACGGCTCTACAATATTCTATTCTCACTGGTGGTGCAACAGCAATGATTTGGGTTAAAGGAGCATCTCAGGTAACAAAAACTGTTTTTGCTAATTGGGACACAAGTGCTTCATATAAAGAAGCTTGGAAAATAGGTTCTGCAACCAATGGAACATCTTTACGTGTTATGCTTGCAGACACTACTACTCAGGCTACTGTTAAAGATTACTATTCTACTACGAGCGTAGCGTTTGATAATACTTGGCATTTAGTTGGTTTTTCTTGGACCGCTGGTGGTGGAACACTAACTTTATATATTGATGGAGTTTCTGTTGCCGCAACAACAACTGCCGATGGAGCTGTAGCTAGTCTAAACGCGAACGGAGCAACAGGATATGCCCCAATCTCAATAGGTTGTGACATGGCCACTAACGTTGCTGCAAATCATTTTACTGGTTCATTAGATAATGCTCGTTTGTTTAACGCAGCTATTCCTACTTCTCAAATACAAGAAATGTACTTTGCTGGCTTGAACAATTTATTAGCTAGTGGAAATATATCAGCTGACGAATATTCTCAAAGAATAAGTACGCTTAGCTTGAATAAATAATGGACATCGAAAAAGAAAAAATAGGTTTTGTGACTGATGAGGTTTGTGATATTCCAGAAGAAATAATCAATGAAAATGATATTAGTGTTGTAAGGTACAAATTAGATTTTCAAGAGCTCTCAGAAATACCGGGTAATATTTACCAAAAGATAAGAGAAGGGGAGAAAAGAGGAATCAAAAACCTACTAATCAAAACATCTCAGCCATCAATCAATGATTTTCTTTCTGTATTTAAAGAAAAACTCGAAAAGTTTGAAGAGGTTTTGTGTATTACTTTTTCTTCAAAAATATCAGGAGCATATAATTCAGCAATTCAAGCTAAAAAATTCTTAGAAAAGGAATTACAAGATAGAGTTCATATTTTTGATTCTTTGCGAGGAACTGGATGTGAAGGATTGATTGTTCTCAAAGCAATTTCTTTAGCTAAAGAAAAAATGCCTATCCCCAATATCATTTCTAATCTTACAAAAGAAATACCTAACGTTAAAATGTTAGCAATGTACAAAAATTCTAGATGGCTTGAAGCTTCGGGAAGATTTCCCACCATCGGTAATATGATTATAAACCAAGCAGAAAAAATAGATATTAAACCAATTTTTGGTTTCAAAAATGGTAAATTAAATATTGTTACAATAAAAAGAAACGTAAAAGAATTATCAATTGCTCTTTTTGAGGAATTTGAAAAAACTACCAGAAATGCCCGTAAAGCAGAAAATAAAATTAAAATAGCTATAACTCATGCTGATAATATAGAAGAAGTTGAAAAACTTAAAACTATGATTTTAAGTTTAAAAAATACAGAAATTTCCTTTGTTAATCTGCTTTGCTTTCCTGTTGGTGGGCATGTTGGACCGGGAACACTAGTCATTTCTTGGAAGCAATAAAGATATTGGCATTAGAAAAATTAAACTTAAAATTATGAAAAAAACATCAATCATTATCGGCGACAGTGCATCATTAAGAGAAGAAGATGTTAATAAATTTGGTTTAATTGTTGTTCCTTTTGTTATGGAATGGCCAGATGGAGAAGGATTGAAAGGAAATAATATTTTTGAAAAGATGCGAGAAGCCGAAAGACAGGGAATAAAAACAACTCCCAAGACATCTCAGCCATCTATGGGAGCATTTAAGAAAGCTTTTGAAGAGGGATTGAAAGATGCTGAAAGCGTAATTGCTATTACTATTAGTTCGGAAATTTCTGGAACATATAATTCAGCCGTGCAAGCTAAGAAAATGTTCGACGGAGAAACTCAAAAAAAGATCTTTATTCTTAATTCTCTAAATGCTGATTTAAGCGAAAGCCTCTTAGCAATAAGGGCTGCTAAAATGGCGGAAGAAGGAAAGTCGGGAGAAGAAATAATTAAAGAATTAGAAATGATTGTTCCCAAAATATTTCTTTTCGCAATGCTTGAAAGTCCAAAATGGCTTGAAGCAGGAGGAAGAATAAATCATGCTATGTCCGTTATTCTATCTCAAATGCAAAAAATAGGAATGAGACCAATTTTATCTATAAAAGACGGGGTAATCAAGCCTGCTAATTTAAAAATGAAGGCCAACGATACAGCCGATGCCTTATTTAGACAGTTTGAAGATGTTACTAAAAAACCTTTTTCAGAAAATAAAACTTGCCAAGTAGCTATTTCTCACGCTGACAATCTTGAGGTTGCTCAAAAATTAAGAACTTTAATTGAAGATAAATATCCACAGGCTACCGTTGAATTTATAAGCGAAACAAGTATGGTTATTGGTTGCCATGTCGGTCCTGGAACAGTCTTATGTTGTTCAATAGAAAATTAATATTAAAACATGATAAACATTAATTACGTTTTAGTTTCTTTAATTGCTTATCTTCTAGGTTCCATTCCTTTTGCTTTGATTTATGTTAAATTATTCCTCAATAAGGACATGAGGACTTTTGGTTCTAAAAATACCGGAGCCTTGAACACATTAAGAATTGTTTCTCATGAAAAGGGAAAGCTGATTGGAATAATTTCTTTCCTAATTGTATTTTTGTTAGATGCTGGCAAGTCAGTTTTAGCTGTTATTCTAGCAATGCAATTCATTCCTGAAAATCCTACATTAGCGATAACGCTAGGAACATTCTTTTCTATTTTAGGACATAACTATTCGATAATTCTTAATTTTAAAGGGGGGAGGGGAGCAGCATCATTGTTGGGAGTATTACTATTTCTAGATTGGAAAATATTCATCGGTTGGATACTTACTGTTCTCTGCTTTATGATGCTTTTAGAAATTTTCTTAGGAGGAAAAATTAACAATAAATTCCTTAAGAGATCTGTTTCTGATCAAATAATCGGAAGATTAATAGGAGAGATATATGCAGCCTGGTGGGTTTCCATAGCGGCACCAACGCTACTCTATCCAGTACTATTCGGAACAATTCTAGTTGTTATTTCTCATAAGGATAGAGTTATAGAACAGATTAAAAAGAAAAAATGATTGAAGAATTTATACTTTTAATTATTTCTTATGTCTTAGGATCCATTCCTTTTGGATACCTAATTACTAAATATACAACTAAGAAAAATCTATTAGAAATAGGCTGGAAGAAAAATTCTGGCTCTAATGTTTTTAAAAATGTTGGTTTATGGCAAGGAATTTTTACCTTTATTTTTGATATTTTAAAAGGATTTTTAGCTGTTTATCTAGCTCAATACTTCGGATTTTCTGTTCTGTTTCAAGTTTTCTGCGGAGTATTAACAGTCGTCGGACATAATTGGTCTTGCTTCCTTGGCTTTAAGGGGGGAAGAGGATTAGCAGCTTTAATTGGAGCTCTTTTCGCTATTTCTCCATTAGTCTTATTCATTGCCTTGATTCCTTGTATAATCTTTACTATAATCTGGACAGCTTCAATTGGAACCCTTTTATCCTTTTTAACTGCTATTATTTTCTCTTTTGCCTTTAAAGGATATGAAATGGCTGGACTATTAATGCTTATCTCTCTAATTCCAGTCTTAATTAAAAGATTAAGCCCGATAAAAGAATTACAAAACAATCCAAAATACAAGGAATTATTAGAAAATCGACTAATCTTTGATCAAGACACGGTTCCTCCAATTAGATTGAAAATAAAAAAGAAAAACTAAGCCCCCGTAGCTCAACGGATAGAGTGCTGGTCTTCGGAACCAGTGGTGCGAGTTCGAATCTTGCCGGGGGCACAGACCTCCTTGATTTTTTCTTAAAAACAGGATATACTCCAAACACATAACAAAGCCGATGAACATGTTTAAAACAAAGCTAAAAAGACTATTCTTTGCTTCAATCTTGTTTTTTTTGTTTTTAAGTTTTACACCAGTTTCAGCGGCATTAGTTAATTGTGGAAATGACGGCCAAAATCCTTGCACTTTTAATGACTTAATGGCAATGATAAGTGGCGTTATTGATTACATTTTGTTTCAAATAGTTCCTCCTATCGCTGTGATTACAATCGTTATTGCGGCAATTAATTTAATGACTTCTTCAGGAGACCCATCAAAACTTGAGCAAGCTAAAAAAACACTGATCTGGATAGTTCTCGGATTAGTAGTGGTATATGGTGCTTGGGCAATCGTTACAGGCTTCATAACCGCCTTGGGTGGAAAAGAAGGAAGTGGTGTGTTTCAATTTTTTAAGACAGAATAAAGCTTGCCCCGTTAGCTCAGTTGGTAGAGCAGGAAGCTCTTAACTTCAAGGTCAGGGGTTCGAGCCCTCTACGGGGCACCAGAAAAAATATATATAAAGATAAAAATATGTTAACAACAGAAGAAAAAACAAAAATCGTTAGTGATAATAAAATAAATGAAACCGACACTGGTTCTGCTGAAGTTCAGGTTGCTTTAATTTCAGAAGAAATTCAAAGACTTCTTGAACATTTAAAAAAGCACAAAAAAGACGTTAGTTCAAAAAGAGGCTTATTGAAGATGGTTGCTAAAAGAAGAAAACTTTTAAAATTCCTTGAAAGAACAAGCGAAGACTCATACAGAGAACTAACCAAGAAAATTGGATTAAAAGCCTAGGTGTTAAAATATGAAGACTGAATCTTTTAAACTTAAAATCGACGATAAATTTCTAGAGGTAGAATTTAAAAATCTAGCAGAAAGAACAAACAGTTCTGTGTTTGTAAAATATGGAGAAACCTGTCTTATGGCCACTGCCGTAATGAGTAAAAAAGAAATCGAGGGAATCGATTTTTTTCCTTTAACTGTTGCATATGAAGAAAGATTTTACGCAATAGGAAAAATACTTGGTTCGAGATTTATGAAGAGAGAGGGCAGACCAAGTGAACAATCAATTTTAACCTCAAGATTAATTGATAGAGCAGTAAGACCGTTATTCCCAGCAGACTTCAAAAGAGAAGTACAGATTATTGTTACTTGTCTTTCTTGGGATAAAGAAAGTGATTTAGCTAGTTTAGGATTAATCGCTGCTTCAATAGTGCTTTCAACATCTGACATTCCATGGGATGGACCAGTAGCCCCAGTAAGAATAGGAATGAGAGATGGCCAGATGATTGCTTTCCCAACATTTGCCGAAAGAGAATCTGGCAATATGGATTTATTGTTATCAGGATTAAAATCAGAATCAAAAAAAGAAGTCTTAATTAATATGATTGAGGCGGGAATGAAAGAAATTCCTGAAGAAGATATTTTAAAAGCTGTTGAATTGGCTAAAAAATACCATGAAGACATTCTTAATTTTGAAGAAGAAATTGCTAAAAAAATAGGAAAAGAAAAAATAAAATTAGAAGAGAAGGGGAGAGACGAAGAAATAGAAAAAGAAGTAAGGGAAATATTGGGAAATAGAATTGAAAATATCTTTAAAAAAGATGCCACCGATGATCTTCATATTATTAGAGAAGAATTAGGAGAATTATTAAAAAAACACGAAGATGCGGAAAAAACTCGTTATGGTTTTTCTTTCTTTGAAAAAGAAACGGAAAGACTCGTTCACGAAAAAATAATTGAGAAAGGAATTCGTTTTGACGGAAGAAGCTCTGATCAAATCAGAGAATTAAGCTGTGATGTTAATATTATTCCAAAGGTTCATGGAACGGGATTATTCTGCCGTGGAGAAACAAAAGTTTTATCATTCTTAACTTTGGGTGGCCCTGGTGATCAGAAAATATTTGAAGAAATGGAATTAAATGGAAAGAAAAGATTTATGCATCACTACAACTTTCCACCATCATGTGTCGGAGAAACTGGACCATTAAGAGGACCGGGAAGAAGAGAAATCGGACATGGAATGCTTGGAGAAAAAGCTTTACGCTCAATGATTCCTGAAGCTGAAACTTTTCCCTATACAATCAGAGTTGTTTCTGAAGTTTTGTGTTCTAATGGCTCCTCATCAATGGCTTCAACTTGCGCTGCTTGCTTAGCTTTAATGGATGGTGGAGTTCCAATCAAAAATCCTGTTTCAGGAATTGCGATGGGATTAATGATGGAAATGAGTGATAATAAAAGCACTGAAGACAAGAATTATCTTGTTTTAACTGATGTTCAAGGAGAAGAAGATCATTATGGAGATATGGATTTTAAGGCTACGGGAACTAAAAATGGGATTACTGCCTTACAAATGGATATTAAAGTTAGGGGAATAACCATGAAAATAATGAAAGATGCCTTGGAACAATCCAAAAAAGCTAGAATACAAATTTTAGCCAAGATGTTAGAAACTATTCCTGAACCAAGAAAAGAACTATCTCCCAATGCTCCAAGAATATACACTATTAAAATCAGACCAGACCAAATTGGAGAAGTTATTGGAACTGGCGGAAAAATCATTAATGAGATTATTGATGAATGTGGAGTTTTAATTGATATCGAAGAAACTGGTGAGGTTTTCGTCACCGCAGAAAATGAAGCTTCGGCACAAAAAGCTCTTGAATGGATTAAAAATCTAACCAAAGAGGTTGTGGTAGGGGAGATGTATCAAGGAAAAATAAAAAGGGTTCTTGAATTTGGAGCCTTTGCAGAAATTCTTCCTGGACAAGAAGGCATGATTCATATTTCTCAACTAGCTAAAGAGAGGGTAAACAAAGTAACTGATGTTGTTAAAGTTGGAGATATCGTTCCTGTTAAAGTCATCTCTATTGACGAACAGGGCAGAATTAATCTATCATTAAAAGAGGCGAGGAAATAATTTTATAAAAGTTAATTCGCTTTTTAATTTTAAATCAGTAAATCCTACATGCAGACAATTTTTTTAGACAAAGAAAAAATTAGAACAATGTTGAAGGACATTAAAGAAGCTGAGGGAATACCTATCTATCCTAAAGGTAATGAAATTGAAGAAATAAATCAAAGTTTTGTTGCAGAAAAAAACGATGAAACAATTTCTTCAGAACCCAATTTACCAGAAACAAAAAAAACAGAACCAATGGCCGAGAAGGGTCCTCTTTCTGTAGAAGAAGAAACTAAAAAGGCAGAAAATCTTGCCCACGAATTAGCCCTCGCAACAAACAAAGACGGGGAGAACATAAAACAAGCTCCAGAAGAAGAAGTTACTATAAAAAAAGAGGTAGAAAACCTACAAAAAGAAATACCTGATGGTTTTATAGCTCCTCCCGAACCCGAACCACAAGTAGAACTACAACCTGAGCCACAAATAGAAAATCTACAAAAAGAAATACCTGATGGTTTTATAGCTCCTCCCGAACCCGAACCACAAGTAGAACTACAACCTGAGCCACAAATAGAAAACCTACAAAAAGAAATACCTGAAACTTTACCAATCGAAGAAACAAGTCTTAACATCGAAGAACTTGAATTAAATATGCCAGAAAAAATGCCTAGCGCAAGAGAATTAGGACTAGAGGAGGCTGAAAGGATACCAAGTGCCGAAGAATTAGGACTAGAAGAATCAAATAGTAAGGAACCAATAAAATCAGACATTGTTCAGGATGAGGAAGAAGAAAAACTTATCAAAATATCTGAAGAAACTCTTATCCTTGAAGAATCACTAAAAGATGTTAATAGGGAAAAAGCTCCATTCGAAGAAAGAAAAAAAGAAATCCAAGACGAAATAGAAAACATTAAAAAGAGATTGGAATTAGTTCTTGAAAAGAAAAATAGGGTAGATGAGATAAAAAAAGATTTAGAAGCCAAAGAAGCTATTGCTAAAACACCAGAAGAAAAAAGAGTTATCGAAAAAGAAAGGTGGAAAGTAGAAGACGAAAGAAATACTATTGAGCAAGAAAAATATGGAAAAGAAGACGAAATCAAATCATTAAAACTTCAAATAAGAGAGTGTGATTTAAATGCTGAAAAAATATTAGCCAAAGAAAAAGACACTCTTCAGCAGTTAGAAATATTAAAAAGAGATAAGAATAGAATTACTCTTGGAAGAGAAAAGAAGAACCTAGAAGAAAGACTGGAACCACTAACTCAATCCATTGAAGATATAAAGAAAGAGATGTTTGAAAATACTAAACAAAGAGACAAATCAGATAAAGGATTAGCAGATATTGGAATGAAAGAAAAGGCAATCGAAGACGAAATAAAAATTCTTGAAAGAAGGCAGAATGAAACAACTGATGAAGTTATATTAAGGGATATAGAGGTGAGAAGAAAAACTGCCGAAGAAAAAAGAAGAAGTCTCGAAAAAGACCGCTGGGAAGCAGAAGATAAAATAAGGGATTTTGAAGAAAATAGAAAGATTATAAAAGAAAAATACCAAGAAATATCTTCTCAGATTAAACAAATCAAAAGCGAATTATTGAGTATTGAAGAAAAAATAAAATAATAAACATGGCAAAAAAACAAACCATGAATTCTAAAATACTAGTAAGAGCAATAATCGTAGTAATATTTCTCTTGGTAATTTTAGCCATTCTTAAAATATCAAAAATAATATGACACCAGAATTTATAGCTCAAAGGAAAAAAGATTTAGAAAAGAAGAAGGGGGAGTTAGAGGAACAATTAAAAACCTTCGCTAGTAAGACAAGTAAAAATGATTGGCAAACAGAATATCCTCAATTAACCGATACTCTCGAAGATAAAGTTGATGAAGTAGAGGAATATGAGAATCTTTTACCAGTGGAACATTCTCTAGAAGAAAGCTTAAAAGATGTTAATGCTGCTCTAGAAAAGATAGAACAGGGGACATATGGTAAATGTGAGAACTGTGGATGTGATGATTGTGAATGCGAAATATCAGAAGAAAGATTAATTGCTTTGCCCGAAGCTAAAACCTGTAACACTTGCAAATGCAAACATAGTGAGTGTGAGTGCGAAAAAGAAGGGGAATAACCCTTTCTTTTTTTATATCAAAAAACCGAACCCTAGTTCGGCTTAATTATTTAGTAAAAAACCTTACTACCTCTTCCATATATGGCCAATAATGGATTAGCGGCTCCTCTAGTTTCAAAATGCAAATGAGATCCTGTTCCACCAACACTTCTAATTGTTTTACCAGTATTTCCCATATATCCAATAACTTGCCCCTGAGAAACAGTAACTCCTGATTCTATTCCTCGAGCAATAAAACTTAAATGAGCATAAAGAGTTACAACGCCGTTAGGGTGAAGAATTGTAATATAGTTTCCATATGGCCAACTATTCTTAGCAATCTGTATTTGTCCTCCCGCCGCAGCAACAATTGGCGTTCCGATAGCATTAGAAATATCGATAGACGTATAATATGCCTTTCCACCAGAACTATATGAATAATGAGCTCCTTGTGTAACCAATCCAATGGTTGGAGAAATAAAATATGAATTAGGTAAAACAGTTTGAGCATAGTTCTTGGTTATCGTGTTTGTTGTCGGAGTAGTTTGTTTTGGCATCTTTCCATTAGGAATAATTAAAACATCTCCAATGTATACATCTCCAGAAGAAGATAGATCGTTATAGCTAATAATTTCCTCTTTTTGGGCACCGTATGTTTTGGCAATTCTGTCTATTGTTTCTCCTTTTTCTACCATATGAATAATGCCGTTAACTGGTAAAATTAAAAGCTCTTGGCTAGGTTGAATTTTAGTACTATCCAACTCGTTGGCCAAGAGAATGGTTTCTATTGAAATATTGTATTTTTCAGCAATAGAAGAAAGTGTTTCTCCTTTTTCTACTATATGTTTAATAATATCTTTACTGGTTGTCTCTTCATCAAACAAAGACCCCAAGGTCTCTGATGAAATAAATAGGGGAGAAGGCAATGCAGATATAATTTTTCCCCCTTCAAAGATAAGGTTATTAGTGATGGGCTGGAAAGCTGATTCAAGGCTTAAAAAGTTGTCCTGAAGCTTATAAACACTCGTTTTAGCGGTGTTTGTATCTTGATTAAGGAATGTATTGCCCCATACACAAAAAAGCACGAAAAAGGCCAAAAAGCACCTTTTCTTATCTATTTTACCTATAGTTTTCTTAATGTTTTTTTGAATAAGAATAATCAGAACTGCAGGGTTTCTATTAAAAATCCCACAAAGGTTAAAAATTCATAATTTCAGACAATCTACCTAGATATTATATATTTTAGACCAATCTAATCATATGTCAAGAAATCTTTCCACATTATATCAATACTCTTTTACTAATTAACTTGGTCATGTATAATGCAATTATGAACACTGTAAAACTCAAAAAAGGACTAGGCCAAAACCTATTAAAAGACAAAAATCAGATTAGGAAAATCATGGCCTCTATTGGGCTTTCTTCTGATGATACCGTCTTAGAAATAGGACCAGGACTAGGGGCAATAACCCTTGAAATGGCTAAAATTGCTAAAACTGTTGTTTGTATAGAAAAAGACCAAGAAATGGTTCTAGCCTTAAATCAAAAAATCAAAGAAGAAAAGGTTGAAAATGTAGAGATTGTTAATGAAGACATTCTTAATCTATTTAATGATAATAAATTAAATATTAAGATTAAAAAATATAAAATCGTTGCCAATATTCCTTATTACTTAACTTCTGTTTTAATCAGAAATTTATTAAAAATTAAAAATCCTCCTGAAGATATCTTTTTAATGATTCAAAAGGAAGTAGGGGAGAGAATTTGTGCTAAGCCGGGAGATATGTCTATTTTGTCTATTGCTGTCCAATATTACGCTAATCCTAAAATATTATTTACTGTTTCTAAGGGCTGCTTCTATCCCTCTCCAAAAATAGATAGTGTTTTTATTCGTATCACTCCCAAGGGAATCAGTAAGAACGATGAATTCTTTAAATTAATTAAAGCAGGGTTTTCTCATCCTAGAAAACAATTGATTGGGAACCTATACAATCAATTAAAAATAGATAAAGAAATAATTAAAAAATGGCTTACAGATAATAATCTGAAGCCAGGGGAGAGAGCAGAAGTATTGTCTTTGTCTCAATGGAATTCTTTGTTTAATCTGCTAGAGAAAAAACTACAAAAGATTTAGGGGTAAAAATAGACCAATAATTATCATCGTTCATTTTAAAAACATAACCGTATTTCACGAGATTAACACAACCAGAAGCATTACTTTCGACAAACTGACATCTCCCTGGTTGATTTGCAGTTGTCGATTTAAATAATATTCCGGTATTGGCAGGAACTTTTATTGACACAATATCTCCTACAAACTTAGGGCAAACATCTTTAAGATTTTTGAATTCATTACTACCACTAATCTCGCAATCATCTTTATCCTTACATGTTGTTCCATATTCACCGGTTCTATCCTGACAGTCAATAGTATTAAAAATCTTAATATCAGGTGATTCTCCCATTGTTTTAAAAATAAGAATTGAAGAAAGTTTATCTTTTCCAATAGGAGGATTATTTTCTTCTCCATTGGCAACGTCTAAATCAGGAATATCGTTAAGTATATATGAACAATTTCCTCTTAAATTAGCCCCCGAACCCTCATCACTATTTTCTTTAGCAGCAAAAAGAACCGCTCCAAATTTAAAACCACTAGTTGGGTTATTAAATTTAATTGATTCAGCCTTATTAACAAAATCACTCTCTATGAACGCAGGTTTTGTTTCTGTAACCCTTATTGGCTCTTCAATTTTATCTAAAACATAATTAGTAGAGTCATACAAATAAACTCCAGATCCTTCGGGAATAACTAACTCTTCTGTATCGGGAGCCTTTTCTATCTGGCTTATCTTAACGTTCGTTAATTGAGGATTAATAATATTTAGAATCATGAATGAAGCAAGCAAAATTATTAATCCTAGAAAAGTATTTTTTATTTTATTCCTAGCACTTTCTAATTTTGCTGGTTCTCCGCGAGCAGAAACATATTCGATTCCAGCTGCGCATAAAACTCCTCCAGCAATAAAGGCTCCGATTGCAATAGCTAGATTAAAAAAGTAAACAATATATTCAGCGGCTGTGGTTGTATTGCTAATAGTAATTCCAGCAATCTCTGGATATTGCATCGCTGCAAAAGCAGGGGACATAATCAATACTCCCAACAAAGAAAAGGAAATTATTATCTTTGTTTTTTTCATTTTAATTTTTAGGCATAATTATAATAGATTTTGGATTTATTCCTCCTACCGTATATATATGTGTACCAAGTAGTGAATCTTTACAGGTTCCTTCTTTTAAATCCTTTTTATCAAAATACATACAATATGTTCCATTGTTTGTGCTTAGTCTCTCGGATGTACTTAAAACAATTCCAATATCTCCAGTAATTTCAAAAGATTGAACAGTATCAGCACCACCAACACTCCAATCTGAACACAAATCTTGAATATTCTCCACAATAAGACCTCCGTCATCTACTGGTATGTGGCAACTTTTAATCTCTGCTGCTGCCTCAGAACTATCTGATTTTCCACAATTAGTTTTAGAGTATAGAATAATCTCTCCTCTTTTCTTATTAATAACATCTTTATTAAGATTTATAGTGGAAACTATTATTGAAGAAAGTCCATCGTCTCCAACCGTACCATTATAATTATTTGTAGAAAAAGCCGAATCCATATCTGGGAGTGATCGATTAATAAGGGCACATCTTCCTTGATAATTCGGATCCCTAAAAGCAACTCCGTAATGTACGAGCATATCCTCTGGCTTTGACTCGTTTATCTCTATTGATTTTGTAAAATTATCAAATTGCATTGATGAGCTAGCTAAATCTGGAATATTGACTGACGCGAATAGGGGAAATTTAACTTTAGGAACAAAATTATTACCATCGTATAAATAAATGCCATAATTATTCATTATAAGATAAACTGATTTTACTCCGCTCAAAGAACCGCTACAAATCCCGTCACTGCAACTAGCCTCTGTCATTGTTCCTTTATAATCAATCTCTGAATAAAGATACGCCTTCCATAAATAATCTTTAGGAAACTTCCATGTTGTATTTAAAATTGTTCCTCCGACACCTTTTTCGATGTTTGACATACTAGCATCGATACATTTTTGAAGTGTTTTTCCTTCGGGCGGCTGAACTGTTACAACTATGCCGTGGTCACAATACAAATCATCTATTTTAATAGTGGTTAAATTATCATTTATTGTATTAAGAATAAAATAACAACCAACAAGAACTGCTACGCCAAAAAGAGTATTGGTAATTTTACCTTTAGCCGATTCTACCTTACTAGGATTTCCACTTGAAGTTACCCATTCTATTCCAGCCATAACTAACATAATTACAGCCGCAAGAGCACCTAACGATATTGCTAAATTAAAAAAATCAACAAGATATTGAGCCGCAGTAGTATTTTCATCAATAGTAATATTACCATATTGCGTTGCTGCAAAAATGGGAGAGGCAATAAGGAAAGAAGACAGTATTATTGTTATCTTTTTTATATTCATATATTTTATATTACTGGCAGCAATAATAATTATCCATATAACTTTTAGTAATCATTAAACATCCCGGATTACTACTATCTCCCATACGGTTAATATTATAGAAACATTTTTCTTTTTCTTCGTCAGTTAAACTGTCGCTATTGTAAGGATAACTATTTAAATAAGGAGGATTCTCTTTTGATTTGTCAGGATAGGGGAATTCGGGAAGAATATCTAAACTAGTATTTGCCGCTTCGTAAGCACTCATAACTCTAACATTATCGGCTGCTTCTTTATATGGATAATTATATCCCGTTACGCAACCCGTTAATCTGTCTCTTGATTCTCTTAACATTTCGAACAGATCAAATCTCTTCCATAGATTAAGCTTCTTGCTCTTTGTTGCATCACAATACAAATCAGATAATGGTCTTAAGTCTAAATAAGTAGGACAAATAGTTGAAATAAGGTCTGCTGTTGGAATATTTTCATATTCCTTGTCATCTTTTATTTCTTTAACCTGAGCCAATTCAAACAACATTGCCTCTCTTATCATCATCTTCTGAACATATCCTACCTTACTTTTATTTATTTCCCTTAATCCTGCCTCACCAGCATCTTCCGTTTCTTGAAAACAAGCTCCAGAAATATTCCTTGTTTGATATAGATCTTTCATAAGCATACAAAGACTTCTATAGGGACAAGTCCAGTAATCTTCTTGTGGTACATTAACTTTTGCACATAATCCACAACAGGTGCTACACCCATCATATGGTTTTTTTTCTTTTTCAGGACAAGTAGTTACGTTTCCGATTACATTCATATCTTCTATTTCTATTTTTTTACAAATAGTTTCTTTTGCTTCACAATTCGTACAGGCTATCCCGCTCACCGGAGCACAACAGCAGTTCGGACCGCTACCACTACTCTTACAATTACAAACAGACTTTCTGTCTGTACAAATATTTAATTTGTCGGGACTGCTATTAGTACAACTATTACCATTGCAACTATCAGGGAAGCTAGCTATCGCCATTCCCGTTTTATACATTCCTTGAACTTCTTCTTTTATCTTCTCAATTCTTTTTGAAACTTCTTTGCCCCAAACTTCAGTATAATCAACTGTTTCTCCAATACGAATTAATCCTCCATACATTTCTTTAGCTATTTCTTGATTTTCGATATTGCACTTATTATCACTACTATCTATTATTTGATTTTCTTGCTTGTAATCTTCATTGTATTCAGCACTATAATAAAAAGTTGCTCCGTCTCCAGAATACGAATAATACTCTTTACAAGCATTAAGCTCTGCAAGTCCTACAGCTTTTTCACACGCTGACCCAATTAGAGTTTTTGATTTCACATCTTCTGCAGTTGCTTCCATCATACAAACTCTTTTTTTTACACTAAGTTCATATTGTAGACAAATCTTTTCGTCTGCATCTGCATATTTCGTACAATTAGATTCTCTGCAATATCTGGCAATATTGTAATAAACATATGGATTAGTTTGAAATGTTTTTTGAGTCACCGAAACATTTTTTCTTGTTTCTACGTAATTATAAACCTCGGCTAAGGTTATTTTTTCGCCATACGGTTCTTTCATTTTCAATTCAGCATCTTCTAAGGCTTTGATCTCTTTGTCATAGTATTCCTTGAATTTATCTAATCTTTCAATTCCATCTTCAATTGTTAAGAGATTAAATGGCTGTTCTTTTTTTATTAAAGGATCTCTGCCATTAATTGATTCATAACAGATTTTATCTGGTTTGCTTCCGCCCATCAATTCTTCAATCTCTTGCCTCTTACAATCTATTGCTAGTCTATTATCACAAGTATCGTAATCGTATTGCTTATATTCTTTAGCGCCGCTTGTTGCAACAACTTCACATGGATTATCTGTAGAGTCGCAAGAATTTTTAAGCTTTGCATCTTCTTCTGCTGCTCGGCATCCCGCATTAGCATCTCCACAACATTGACAATGGGTTATACCATAATAACAACCAGGAGGGGAGCATGCATCACCGCCAAGTTCATATGGTGTTGTATCGGGAGCAAGATAATCATAGTGGGCTCTCTTACAGCTACAATTAGTTTTCATTAAATCGTCTAATTGCCTCGCTCCAGCAATTAAAGTATTTAAGTGGACATTTATTTTTTGCTGGATGGCATCATCTAAAAGCTTAATACAATAAAACATGTCCTTATTTAAAAGAACATCTTTTTCATCTATCTTTCCATCTTTATTTCTATCAACTGTATTTCCAATAATAACATTGCCATCGTTGTCGTAAGCCTTATGTTCATATTCGTAGCAAGGGACTGCATTTTTTTGGGACGACGTTCCAGCTAAAATTGCTTCTGTTAAGGTTCCTATTGGTATTTCTTGAAATTCATAATTTTTAATTTTTGTTTCTGGCTCTGGCTCAGGAGTAATTATGGGAATTGTTATGCCTGTTGTACCTAAAGAAATATTTTGGATATTTATTATATCCGGATTGATTGTTGTTAAAAGAATATAAGAAGTTAAGATAACCGTTAAACCGATAAGACTGTTAATGATTTTTTGTTTAGCGCTTTGTGTTTCGGAAGGATTGCCACGCGATTCAACCATTTTTATTCCCGCAGCGATGATAACAAAGAATGCTAAAACGGCTGTTGCGCCTAGAGAGAAGTTAAAAAGATAGATTATAGATTCTGAAAATGCCATTTTATTCTTCTTCTAAATTAAATAATACTGATAACGTCCAAAAAGGGAGACATCCTAAGTATGGAATTAATTCTAAAATTGATGCTGCGAAAAATTTACTTGATTTTCCCGTAAAAGCTTTTTTAATGCCACTTATTGCTCCTTTTTTTCCTTGGCTATGCAAGACTCTATTTCCTCTTAATATTAACCACGTATTAATAAATCCAATTCCTATTACATCTGTTATTCCAAAATCATCTAATCCGAAACAAACTAAAATAATTCCTATTAAATCAAGTCCCAATGCGATAGGTAACATAAAAAATGTTTCGGGAGTGAATTTAATATTAAACATATACATAAATTATACTTTATTGTGAAAAAGCGTACAAGCTTGACAAATCTACATTTTGGTATTATAACATAAAAGTAGTCTCTAAGAGGCTATAGAGTTCATTACAATTACATATTGAGGTGTCAAATGAAAAACTCAACCATTCTAATTGTTGTCGGAATTATAATCTTAATCTCCGGCGGTATCGTACTTATGAATTCTTTCCAAAAGGAAAGCGCTAAATCTTATGACTACGACGATGATCACGCATATCTTTCGTATCTTGGAACAGTTAAAGACGCGATATCTTCGCAAGAGACAAGTCATAAAAATACAAACACCCGAGCTACTTCTCTAGTAATGATTGTGGCTGGAATAATAATGGTTGGCATCGGAGTAAATGAATCTCGTCATTCATTGCCACAAAAAAATATAAAACCACCGGAGGTACATAACTAACAAATACCCCCGGATTTTTTTTATTTACAATAAATATCATTTACATATAAAAATAAATTGATATAATATAATAAAAATATGTTTAATTCTAAAAAATTAAAAATCATTGCTTGTTCTCTTTTTATTTTTTTGATTATTATCTTACCAATAGGGAATATTTATGCAGAAGATATTAACCCTCTCACAGCTCTACTTCTTATAAGTCCTGCTACTTGGCCATTACAAACAGTCCTTTCGATTTCCAACCTTATTGGATTCAATCCAACTCCTGATCTTCTCGTTGAGCCCATTTCTTCTATTTCTGGAGGCATAATAAAAGGAGTTGCAAGCTTAATGCTTTTGATAGGTGGTACTATTATGGGTCTCGGACAAGGAATATTACTCTCTGTTATCGAATCATCGTCGACATGGCTTAACCCCACAGAAAATTCTATTGTGACAGAAGGATGGGGGATAGTAAGAAATGTGGCCAATGCAGTACTAGTTATTGGATTGGTTATTATCGCTATAAATATAATATTAGGAAGAGAAGAAAACAAAGCAAAAAAAACTTTGATTAATTTTATAATTGTCGCTCTCTTGATAAACTTTACTCCAGTTCTTTGTGGATTTATTATAGATGGTGCAAATATTTTAACTAAATCTTTTGTTTCGGGGGGAATAGATGGCAATATGTCAAACATGATAGTAAAAAATTTCTCGGAAGGAATTACAGCATCAGGAAGTGATGCTCTTAATGTTTTTATGGTATCGTTTGTCTTTTTAATATTCGCTTTTATTAGTACTTTCATTTATCTTCTTTATGCTCTGCTTTTTCTTGGCAGATCTGTAATTTTATGGTTATTGGTAATATTTTCTCCAATAGCTTTTGCAACAAAAGTTTTCCCTCAATCAAAATATGTTAAAAAAATATTTCCTAGTGTTCTTTATTGGGATGACTGGTTAGAAAGCTTTTTCCAGTGGTGCGTAATTGGAATACCAGCCGGTATGTCTATTTATCTTGCAAATATGTTAATTCCAGCAATAAATTTTACAATTAATGCATCATCAAGCGAGGCTTTAATGAGCAGTATGGTCAATTCAGCTATTCAATGTCTTACTCCGTTTGTCATTTTGGTTGCGGGATTCTTTATCTCTATTTCTGCAGGAGGACAAGTTGGTTCTTATGTTGGTGGCGTCGCTACCGGTGCTTGGGCAATGAGTGGAGGCAAGGCTATGGGTAAAGTAAGAGAAACTGCAGTGGCGGGTGGAGAATGGATGGTTGAGGGAGGAAAAAGAACAGTTGCTGGTGCTACAGTTGGTGGACTTTCTGGTATTAGTCAAGGGTACTCTGATGCTGGAATAAAAGGAGCGATGCTTGGAGGAGCAACCGGAGCAGCAATGGGAGGATTGGGAGCCGAAGGAAGAGAAAAAGCTGCTAAAAGAATATCTGAAATAAAAGAAAATGTCGGATTCACAAAACGTGGAGAGTATGATGCTAAAATAAATGCTGAAGTTGAAGAGGCACAAAAAAGACTTGAAAATCTTTCCGATGATAAACTTAAAAAAATCACTACTTCAGGAGTAGAAACAAGATCAGGAAACATTGAAAAAGCTGCTGCTTTTAATGCTTTAAATAAAAAAGGTAAGTTGGGGGATAATGAAATAGACTATTTAGCTAATAATAAAAATTGGGCTGAAACATTTAATGTTAAATTAAAAGACATTGCAAAAGCCAAACCAGAGCATGCTCAAAAATTAATTAACAAAAGTACATATGATGTTATTAGCGGTATGAGTCCAGCAGAAGCAGGAAAAACGATAAACTCTAGTTCCTTCGCTGATCCGCAAGTTTTATCTTCTTTAAATAAACAAACTATGAAGGGCAAATTAGATAAAGGAACCGCGGAAGATCTTAAAAATATAAGAGAAGGATTTTCTAAATTACTACAAAACATGAATACTTTTAGCAGCACTACTGTTTTACCAGAAGACCTTAATAAATTGGTATTAAATAATTTAACCGCTATCGAAAAAGAAACCGATAAAATGATAAGTAGTGGCGTAGCCGAAGAAAAGAGAAAAGCTGAAATAATAAGAGGATTGGTAAACGCTCAAAAACAAAGGAGAATATGATAAAAATTCCTGGCGAATTAATAGATATTTGCGTAGATTTTATAAAGAACAATGATTTAGGTCCAGTGGAATTGTTTTCTGATATAAAAAAAGAATATAACCAATTAGAAAAAGAGAGATTAGATCACCTACTAGATATATGTACAAAAATAATTAATTCAGAAATAAGCTTAACCGTCATAGATGCTGAAATTAAAGAATATTTAAAAATAGACGACTCTCTGGTAAAAATTATCTCTGAAGAAATTAAAAACTTTTTAGGCTCTTACAAAGAACAACCGGAAACAGAAAATGAAAATCTTTCTTCCAAAAAAATAATTGATAAAAAAAATATATTTTCTGTGGTTATTGATAAAAAAAATTGAGAGCATTTGCTCTCTTTTTTTAAAATTCGTAACCAGGGAAGGGAAGATCATCCTTTCCTTTTTTTCCTTCCTTGCTTTCTTCTTTTTTCCCTCCATCAGATGATTTTGATAAGCCTCCGCCACTTCCAGCATCGATAAATTTTGATGCTGTTATTATGGCCATTAAGTCTCCAGTAGATCCCTTGGCGTCCGGCGTCCTGATGTCGGCAAACTTGCCTTTCTCAAGAGCCATCTGTCTTTGAAGAATGTCGACACAAGTTTTGAACTGTTGACCATAGGTCTTTTCAAAAAGTTCGGGATCATCTTTCATCCTTTTCTTGAGCATATTCTCGGCCGCATCCCATTTTGACTGCTGATCTTCATCGCTTCCTATTGGTACGGTTTCAGCAACCATTTGAGCAAGCATCTTAATAACTTTGCCAATACTATCAATGGCTCCTGATTGAGCTTTTGTGCCAGCCCTAATGAGATCTGCATCTCTATTTAGTTTAGCAACAGCCTTCGCCTTGATAGCATCTTGCTCGTCCTTATCAGAACCAACGATATCAAGAACCGAAATACTTACTATTTCAACTCCATAGTCCTCTATTAATTCATCTTTAAGAAGTCTGTTTGGACTAGAACCTGGCATTTTTGAAAGTAAGTCGGCACCAAGATCTTTTACTCCTTTTCCGAGCATTTCCTGGAAGGTTGTTCCTTTGATATAAGAAACATATCCTCCTTGTAATCGTGGCTTAACAATATCAATCCAAGTTGTTGCTTGTTTGAATAAAGCTTTTTTAGGATTGATTATGCGCATTACCACGTTTGTATAAATGGTAACTCCCAATCGATTAAAATCCTCTGCATCAACAACTTCGATGTAGTATGGATAATTAAGCAGTGTAAATTCTCTTAAAAGTTCGCGTCTTGGAATTGCTTTCTTAAGATTAGGATACCATCTTTCCCATTCGGTTTTTTCTTGATAAACTTTTCCGAACGGCCATTCGTAAATAATGTGCATCCCCCAGATAACAATATCTTTATTATTTTCTGACACATCTGGATTGTCATCGTTAACAACATTCCATTCATCATCATATCCTTTGCCGCTGGAACCTCCTATAAGTCTTTTAAAATGATTTCCAATCAATATCGCCTTGGTAAATCCTTCCCTAGGGAAGGATCCCCAGAAAATATCTTGTGGACCCCAGACAAAATACATTATAAGGAAAAGGGTTATAGGAATAAAAACCATTCTGATGATTAGGCCCAATATTCCCCAGGCAGAAAAAATCAAATATTGGATAAATATTGCGCCAAGAAAGATAACTAAGCCTATTGCTCCGGCTCGAAATTGAGCCTCCTTTACTTTTTTGATTTCTTGTTCGAAAAACTCATCCTTAGTCATTTCCTTTTCTGGTTTTTTTTCATTTTTCTTTTCGGTCATTTCTTTCACTCCTGAATATTTTAATGTAAAGGTTTCTAGATTACTGTAATAGTAATGTCCTTTGGCTCTGCCAAAGAATAATACTATTATATAATATTTATATCATTTTGTCAATATTTAAACATTACGTATATTTTGTTAAGATATTAATATCATGACGGAAGAACAAGTAAAAATACTATTAGAAGAATTGAAGGCCGACCTACAATCAGCCGAGTCTTCTGCTGCCATAACAAAGCTATGGCATAAATATTTCAGCGACACTGGATCTTTTAAATTATTAATTAAAAAAATAAAAGATTTACCAATTGAGGAAAAGAAAACAACCGCTTTAATAATTCAACAAGCATACAAAGAAGCTCAAGAATTATTCTCTGAAAAAGAAAAGTCGGTAAAGGGAGGGGAGATGTCAGGAAGCATTAAATCTCAATCAGAAGATATCAATCCAACTCTTTCTAAAATAGGACATTTACATCCCATATCAAAAACCATTAGAGAAATGAATGAACTTTTTGTTAGTATGGGCTTTAGCATTATGGATGGACCAGAAATAGAAACCGATGAATTTTGTTTCCAAAGATTGAATGTTCCTGCTGACCATCCCGCACGAGACATGCAAGATACTATATATATAAAGGAACCTGATTTTTTATTAAGAACTCAGACTTCTTCAATTGAGGCTCAAGTTTTAGCCAAATACAAACCTCCATTTAAGATTGTTTGTCCAGGAAGATCATACAGAAATGAAAGTGTAAATAAAAGTAATCATTTCGTCTTTCATCAATACCAGGGTGTAGTTGTTGCAGAAAAAGCTAACATGAAAGATCTGTTCGGTACCTTTCAAGTTTTATTTAAAAAAATGTATGGAGAAGATGTGGTTACTAGATATAGAAATAAATATTATCCTGAAGTTGAACCAGGAGTAGGTCCAGACATGCAATGTTTTAATTGTCACGGCAAAGGATGTCCTTTATGTAAAAATGTTGGTTGGATTGAAATGGGAGGAGCAGGAATCATTCATCCTAATGTCATGAAAATGGCTGGACTAGATAATAAAAAATGGATAGGTTTTGCTTTTGGACTAGGACTTGATCGTTGGGTTATGGCCAAATACAAAATTACCGATATTAGAACGTTGCTGGGAGGAAACTTAGGATATAAATATTACGAAAATGAAAGTATTATATAGCCAAATAAAAGAATTGATCCCAGGATTAAAAGCTACCCCAAAAGAAATAGGAGAGGCTTTGACTTTAACTGGATTCATGATGGACGGTTTTACTGAAATTTCATATAAAGGAAAAAAAGATTATTTGCTCAGTTTAGAAATCAGACAAAACCGCGCTGACTGTCTTTCGGTTATTGGAATTGCACAAGAAGTTGCTGCTTATTATAATTTAAAAACAATTATTCCTACAGTAAAGCCAATCACTAAGAATAATAAAAAAATAGATATTAAAATTGAAGCCACTAAAGAAGTAAAAAGAGTTTTAGCCATAAAGATTGATGAGATTAAAAATACTGAATCTCCTCAATGGCTAAAAGAATACATGACTCTTTATGGACTAAATAGTGCTGGATTATTAGTCGACCTTTCTAATTATGTAATGATGCTAACAGGATATCCATCTCACTTAATTGATTTCAAAAAAACCGAAGGAACCATTCGCTGGACTATTAATAATAATTTTAACGAAGTAACTACCTTATTAGGCTCTACAACAAAACTAAATAATGACGAAATTATTATTAGAGATGATAATAATATTTTAGCTTTAGCGGGAATAATAGGAGGGAAGACAGATAGTATTGATACCGACACAACTTCTATTATCGCAGAGATTGCTATTTATGACCGTTCAATAATTAGAAAAAATTCAAGAAGTTTGAGTATTACAACTGAAGCTAGTAGAAGATTAGAAAAAGATCTCGATCCAAATGGAGCTAATTATGCTATGGAAATGTTAGTTTCTTTAATTTTAAAATATGCTCAAGGAAAAATTGTTAGCTCATTATTCAATTATTATCCTAAAAAATACGTTTCTCCTAAAATTCAATTCAACAAAGAGTTACCAAGTAAATTAGCAGGAATTGAAATAAGCCCAAAAGATACACTTAGAATATTAAAAGGACTTAATTTTAAAATTATTTCTAAAAACAATAAACTTACCGTTATTCCTCCGACATATAGAATGGATGTCGTTTTGCCTGAAGATTTAGCTGAAGAAGTAATTAGAATATATGGATACAATCGTATTCCAACCAATGAAATTCCTAAATTAGAAGTCGTTAAAAACATTACTCCTAAAAATATTATTTTATCAGAAAAAATAAGAGACATTTTAACTGTTTTGGGATTTGACGAAACATTGTCTTGGCCATTGACTCAAGAGGGGATTAACGCTGAAGCTAAATATTCTGATTTAAATGAAATAACTACTCAAAACTCAGTTAATGAATTATTCCCCAATTTAAGACAATCAATGACGACAGGATTATTGAATCAAATGAATGAATATTTCAAAAAGGGAATTGAACATATAGATATTTTTGAAATAGGAAGGGTATTTGGAGAAAAAAATAATAAATACTTAGAACATGATTCTTTGGGAATCTTATCAGCAACAAAAAATAATGCCTTGCCTCAATTCAAAGATAAAATTGAGTCATTATTAAGATTGATTGGATTTGAAAATGTTAAATACTTTGAATCAAAATCAAAGCCAAAAATATCTAATCCTGAATCTTGCTGGGATATCTTTGTTAATAATCAAAACATTGGTATTATTTATAAGCTAGCCCCTTCAGAAACAAAACTAAATATCTATCTTACCGAAATTGATGTTGAAAAAATTACAAAAATACTAACAAGCATAGATAATAATCCTGTAGTAGAATTGACTCAAAAATTAATTCCTTTAGATGTAAATATTGAATTAAATGAAAAAGAATCTATTTTTGAATATTTAGATAATTTAGAAAAGAAGATAAACAAAAAGAATATTTGGAGTATTAATATTACTGATATTTATCAAATGAAAGGAAAGAAAAGATACACTCTAAGAGTAACATACGAAGAATTATCTGATAAAGAAGCTAAAGAAATTCATCTAAAAACGTTTGGATTAAATAATATTTAAATTAAAGCTCCTTTGTAGGAGCTTTTCTTTTACAAAAATATTGCCCAAAATTAAATATGTGCTAAAATAAATGCATGGAAGAACAAGACAACTCAGAAGAATTATTTTGGAAGACATATGAAACACTTCCAGACAACATCAAAGAAGCTCTTTTTTCTGAAGAGAATTTTAATGTTATCTCAGAAATATGTGAAAAAAATGGAATAACCGATGAAGAAATAAAATCTCAATTAGTAAAATATGTTGGAAAAACTCTAATGGGTTTATTACCAATAAGAGAGTTTTATATTATTCTTGAATTAGAGCTAAATCTTGATACAGAGGTAGCAAGAAATATCAGTTGGGATATAGACAGTAGAATTTTTAGCCATTTAAGAATATCTTTAAATAAATTATATTCTCCAGACATTGCAGAGAAGAAAGAATTAGTAGATAATACTAAGAAAGAGGGCGTCAAAGATGGGGAGGTAGTAAAAAAACTCCCAGAACTAGAATTAGAACTAGAAGATAAAAAAGAAAAGAAAATCGAACCCGTTAATCCTAATGATAAATACAAAGAACCTTTAATCTAATATGCAATATAGAGTTCCTCAATTTATAGAACACGAGGCCAAGATATTGGGACCACTAAACATAAAGCAGAGTCTTTTTGTGGGAGGAGTACTTGCTGCTTGTTTTTTTATGTATTTCTCTATTGGACAAACCAATTTCTTTCTTTTCCTTTTAATAGCAGCTGCTTTAGTTGGTATTGCTCTAGCAATGTCGTTTGCTAAAGTTGAAGGACAGGAATTGCCAGCAGTAATAAAAAATTGGATCAATTTTAATTCTAATCCCAAAATTTTCCTTTGGAGAAGAAAGCAATCTCCCGTTTTCCTATCAACCGAAAGGACGAGAAGAGAAATAACAACAAAACAAACAGAAAAGTCTCCTTTAAAAGTAAAACAAGAAGGAAGAATAGGGGATATGATTAAAAAAATAGATTTTGAAAAATAAAACATGACAAGAGTTCCATCTCAACAATTTATGCCCGCTGAACAAATCCGGGAAGGAGTGATGATAATGAAAGACAAATCCTTAAAAGGAATTCTTTTGGTTTCTTCCTTAAATTTTGCCTTAAAATCTGAAGACGAACAGATGGCTATTATTTATCAATTTCAAAACTTTTTAAACTCTCTTGATTTTAGTTGTCAGATTGTTGTTAATTCAAGAAAAGTAAATATTACTGGATACATTGATAAAATTAAAGATTTAGAGAGTAAGCAAAAAAATGAACTGTTAAAAATACAAACCGCTGAATACAGAACATTTATTGAAGAAATTATTGCCAATGGTTCTATTATGAGTAAAAGCTTCTACGTTGTTGTTCCTTATTATCCAATGACTGAATTACCAAATATTAGTGCAGGAGGGAAAGAAAGTAAAACTAATTTAACTGAAAAGAAATTTCAAAACGGAAAATATCAATTATGGCAAAGAATGGAATACGTTTCTCTTGGAATACGAAGATGCGGATTAAAGTCTGCTACTTTAGGTTCTGAAGAATTAATCGAATTATTATGGGGATTACATCATCCAAAGCAGGCAGAATTAGGATACTATCCTGATTTACCTCCAGAGGTTATAATATAAAAATATGGGATTATTTGGAAACAAAGAAAAACAGGAAAAATTCCTGGAAAAAGAAACTACAACAGCAATGGACATAATCGCTCCCGCCTCTATTGAGGTAAATCAAAATTATGTTCAAATAGAAGAAAAGTTAGCGAAAACTTATTTTGTTTTTTCCTATCCCAGATATTTAACTACCGGATGGCTTTCTCCAATTATTAACATGGATATTCCTTTAGATATTTCTTTCTTCTTTCATCCAATCGAAACAGGAACCATTTTAAAACAATTGAGAAAAAGTGTTACTGAGGTTCAGGCAGAAATTATGGAAAGAGAAGCAAAAGGATTAATTAGAGATCCAGCGTTAGAAACTGCTTATCAAGACTTAGAAGACTTGAGAAGTAGATTACAAACAGCTCAAGAAAAAATGTTTAAATTCGGACTATACATCACTATTTATGCTGACAATGATAAAGAACTAGAAACAATAGAAACAACATTAAGATCTGTTCTTGAGTCAAGATTAATTTATATTAAGCCGGCTTTATATCAACAGAAAGAAGGACTAATTTCTTCTTTCCCTTATGGAAATGATTTATTGCAAATACACAACACATTAAATACAACTCCACTATCTAGTATTTTCCCATTTGTATCTTTTGATTTAAGCTCTAATGAGGGAATATTGTACGGTATAAATAAACACAACAATTCCTTAGTTTTGTTTGATAGATTTAGTATGGAAAATGCCAATATGGTAATCTTTGCCAAATCTGGTTCTGGTAAATCATATGCAGTTAAACTTGAAATCTTGAGATCTTTAATGATGGGTGCTGAATGTATCATTGTTGACCCTGAAAACGAGTATAAGCCCTTATCTGAGGCAGTAGATGGTTCTTTCTTTAAGATATCATTAAGTTCTGATAGTCATATTAACCCATTTGATTTGCCCGAGCCAAGAGAAGACGAAACACCAGAAGATGTTTTAAGATCAAGCATTATTAATCTTGTTGGACTAATGAGAATCATGCTTGGAGGATTAACTCCAGAAGAAGATGCAATTATGGATAGGGGACTATCTGAAACTTACGCGGCTAAAGATATCACTCCTAATTCAGACCCTAAAACTTGGGCTGATAAAGTTCCAATTATGTCTGATTTAGAATCAGTCTTAGAAACTATGGATGGCGCTGAATCTTTAGTTGAAAGATTAAGAAAATTCACAAAAGGAACATATGCTTCTTTCTTTAATCAAAAATCAAATATTTCTGTAAGTAAATCATTGGTTGTTTTTGGTATTAGAGATATGGAGGACGAATTAAGACCTATGGCGATGTTTATCGTTATGCGTTACATTTGGAACACAGCCAGATTATCTTTAAAGAAAAGAATACTTGTTATTGATGAAGCTTGGTGGATGATGAAAACCGAAGACGGAGCTTCTTTCTTATTCGGAATTTGTAAAAGAGCTAGAAAATATTGGTTGGGAGTAACAACCATTACTCAAGATGTTTCTGACTTTTTACAGTCTGATTATGGCAAGCCGATTATTACCAACTCTTCGATTCAATTATTATTAAAGCAAAGTCCAGCCACAATTGATTTAATTCAACAAACATTTACCTTAACAGACCAAGAAAAGTTCTTACTATTAGAAACTCCGGTAGGAGAGGGTATATTCTTTGCTGGACAAAAACACGTTGCTATTAGAGTTGTAGCTTCATATACTGAAGACCAAATAATTACCACTAGTCCCGAAGAAGTAGTAAAAATAAAACAAGCTAAAGAATTGTTATAAAACAAAACCAGACGTTATTGTCTGGTTTTTTCTTATAGTACTGGTTTAACAACTATCCTCCTTTCTTCTCCTTCTCCGATACTTTCAGTTATAACGTCTTTTCTATCGGCTAATTCCATATGGACCACCCTTCTATCAAAGGAAGAAGTGTAGGGAAGTTCCTTTTCTCTTTTTGTTTTTGAGACTTCGTCTGCAACACTTTGAGCTATGTTCCTTAGATAGCTTTCTTTATTTTTCTTGTATCCATCTATATCAAGGCTTAGATAAAATTCTTTTTCTGTTTTCTTTTTAATAACTTTTCTTAAAAGCAATTGAATATCAGCTAAAACTAATCCTTGTTTTCCTATTAAATTTTGTGCTTCAGATGTTTTAATGTTTATTTCTAAGACATCTTCACTGTCTCGATTAATGCAGTTACCGTCTACTTCTATGTCAAATCCTGCCTTTAAAAAAAACTCTTTAATTATTTCTTTGATATTTTCTATTTCTTCTTGGTTAATCATATTTCTTTTTTATTGAAAATACTTTTCTGCTGGAAGATAGTAAATACTGTAGTTATAAACCAATAAAGACCCAAAGCAGAAGGAAGATTATATAAAACAATTAAGGTGATTATAGGAATAAAAATAACCATCTGTTTTTGTATCATATTAGTCATCTGTGATGTTTTGTCGTCTGCCGCTGCTTTTGGTGTTGCTGGAGTTGATGTTTTTGCTTGGAAAAATTGAGCTATCGCAGTAAGAACGGCTAGATAAATATTAGGTTTAGACAAATCGATTCCTAAAAAATATGGATTAATTGCTTGAGGAAAAGAAACAAAAGAATACATCTGAGCAGGGTCAATAGTTATTCCTTCCTTAAAAATATAGAATAACGCCCAGATAACAGGAATCTGGATAAGAAGGAGGAAAATTCCTGAAAAAGGATTAAACTTCTTTTCTTTATACAGAGCCATCATTTCTTGAGCTTGTTTTTCTGGACTATCCTTGTATTTATTCTGAATCTCTTTAAGTTTCGGTTGAATCTCAGACATAGCCTTTTGAGATTCTAATGCTTTTTTATTTAAAGGGTTGGTTAGCAATTTAACTAAAAGAGTAAGTCCGATTACGGCGATGCCAAAATTATTGGTATAAATATATATCAATATTAAAAAATTCAACATCGGTTGATAAAGAATGGCGTTAAAGATTAATGAAAAAATATTCACAAAAGTTTATTTAATTAATTCTTCTTTGTTTAAAAGATTCTCTAAGTCTTCTTTTATTTCTTTGTATGTCAGCTTAGTAATTGAGGGGAGGGAAACGATAACAATACTTAATCCTTCTTTCAGTTTATCTTTTTTAAGCCTAACAATCTCTCTCATCCTTCTTTTTGTCTTATTTCTGACAACAGCCAACTTAGAAATCTTTTTACTAACCACGAAACCAATTCTTGTTTTATCGGTTCCATTTATGAGATATCTTATAAAAGCACTTTTACCTTTTAGGGTTCTTCCGCCTTTAAAAACCGCTTCGAATTCTTTTTCTTTTTTAAGCCTGTTTTCTTTAGGCAACATAATTATTAGACAGATAACTTGGCTCTGCCTTTAGCTCTTCTCTTTGCTAAAACCTTTCTTCCACTGCTAGTGCTTGATCTTTCTAAAAATCCGTGAGATCTTTTTCTTTTCTTTTTTGCTGGTTGATAAGTTAAACTCATATTATTATTTTATCTTAATTATGTTTTAAATCATATCAAAAAAGGGGGGTTCGGTCAATCAAAAAATACCCCTAAAATTAGTCAACTTTATTAACCTTTTATCCACAATTTTTCCACACCTCTTTTAAAATACCTTGATTTTACAATGTTTTTTGCTTATTTGACATTATTTAAGGTATAATATGCTTAATATTAATAAACAGAAAACCATGACTAACGAAGAGATTTGGCAATCAGTACTATCACAGATCCAATTGAATATTTCTCCGGCCAACTTCGCAACATGGTTTGCCAACACAAGAATCTCTTCTATTGAAAACAACGAAGTGACTGTTTCTGTTCCAAACTCCTTTTCTAAGGAATGGCTAGAACAAAAATATCATAAGGATATTTTGAAAATATTAAAATCATTAGATGATAATATTAAAGAAATAAAATATATTGTTACACCTGTTAATGTTAAAATGTCTAACTCTCAAAGAAAGGGAGTAAAAAAAGAAGAAGCTTTTGAACAATTAGGATTTTCTGAACTAGAAGTAAGTAAAGAAACTAATCTTAATCCTAAGTATACTTTTGATAATTTTATCATCGGACCATTTAATGAAATTGCTTATGCTGCCTCTATGGCAGTTGTTGAAGAGCCAGGGAAAAACTACAATCCATTATTTGTATATGGAGATGTAGGACTAGGCAAAACTCATTTAATCCAAGCGATAGGAAATAAGATAAAAGAAAGTGACGCTAATAAAAAGGTGAAATACATTCCGGCTGAAAAACTAATCTCGACTATAGTTAATGCGATTAGAAATCAAAGTGTGGAAGAGTTAAAAAAGAATTTGCGAGATATTGATGTATTAATAGTTGACGATATTCAATTTATCGCCGGAAAAGACAAGACCCAAGAAGAATTTTTTCACACTTTCAATTCCTTATATCAAAAAAATAAACAAATTATTCTTTCTTCTGATAGACATCCCAATAACATCCCCGCTCTAACTGAAAGATTAAAGTCTAGGTTCAATGGGGGAATGATTGCCGATATTAATACTCCCGACTATGAAACCAGAATGGCTATTTTAAAACAAAAAATAGAAGAAAAGAATGTAAATATTTCGACTGATGTTTTGGAATATATCGCCAATAATATCCAAAAAAATGTGAGAGAGCTTGAAAGTGCTATTAATAGAATTATTATATATAGAAAAACCAATAATAAAACTATCGAATTAGAAGACGCCAAAAAGCTACTTAAAAATATTATTGTTTCTCCAAGCAAAATAACGAATTACAAAAAGATAGTCGAATCAATTACTGAATTTTATGATATTCCCTCAGGAAACATGTTCTTTTCTTCGAGAAAAAAAGAGTTTGCTAGACCAAGACAAATAGCTATGTATTTATTAAAAAAAGAATTAAAAATGTCTTATTCGGAAATAGGTAGAAAGTTCGGAGGAAAAGATCACACAACTGTTATTCATGCTTGCCAGTTAATTGAAAAAGAATACGAAGAAAACGAAAAAATACACCAAGAAATAGAATTAATATTACAAAGAATATATAGTAAATAATGTGGAAAACCTGAGAGGTATAAAGGGAAAAAGTATAGACAAAAATCAATTTAAAAAAGTTATACAATTTACACCACAAACATAACTATAAAAACACCTCAACTTATCCACAATATTGTTTCAATAAAATCATTTTAAATAAAAGGAAAAATAACTTTAATTAAGTTTATCCACAAAATTAACAACACTAATAGTAATAATAAAAAATAAAACTTATATTTATAAGATAAAAACAAAACATATGAATTTCACGATTTTAGTCAAAGAATTTAAAAAAGGAATAGGTATGGCGGAAAAAATAACAGGAAAAAATCTAACCCTACCTATTTTGGATAATGTATTAATAGAAGCATTGCCTAATTTTTTAAAAATATCTTCAACTGATTTAGAAGTTGGTATTCAATGGTGGGGACTTTGTAAAACAGAAAAAGAAGGAAAAATAGCTGTTCCTGCGAGATTTTTAAATCAATTAATAGGATCTTTGCCAGACGATAAAGTTAATATTAAAGAAAAAGGAAATTCTTTAATTGTAGAATCGAAGAATTTAAAAACTCAAATCAAAGGTTTTTCTGCAGATGATTTTCCTATTATTCCATCTTTTTTAAAAGAAATATATATTGAAATAGATGGAAAAAAATTAAAAGACGGATTAATGAGTGTTGTTGATATTGCTAGTCCCTCTCAAATTAGACCAGAAATTTCAGGAATATATTTTACTTTTACAAAAGACTCAGTTAAATTAGTTGCTACAGATAGTTTTAGATTAGGAGAAAAAACAATACATCTTAAGTCTGGATTTAAAAATTTATTCGAGAAAGAAGTAAACTTTATTCTTCCTCAAAAAACAATCAAAGAGCTAATTAATGTTTTACCAGATGAAGAAAAGAATGTCAGAATATATCTTTCTGATTCACAAGTGTTATTTGAAACATTATTATCTAACTCGGATCATCCAGAAATTAATTTAATTTCAAGACAAATAGATGGAGAGTATCCTTCATATCAAGAAATCATTCCTAAGGAAAGCAAAACAAAAATAACACTAAACAAAGAAGAATTAATAAAACAAATTAAGACGGCTGGATTGTTTGGAGGAAGAACTAATGAGGTGGTTGTAAAAGCAGAAGCAGGAGAAAAAGAAATAGAAATAAAAAGTCAGGACTCAGAAATAGGGGAAAGTGAATTATCTATGGATTCAAAAATAGAAGGGGAAAGCGTAAAAGCATCTTTTAATTGGAAATTTATTTTAGACGGCCTTTCAAACATGAAAAGCTCAGAAATATTATTTGAACTTCAAGGAGGAGATGGCCCAGCAGTAATTAGGCCAATTGGAGATGCTAGTTACCTTTACGTTATTATGCCAATAAAGATGTAATAATCTTTATTAAAAAGTGGACACAAAGTTGTGTCCATTTTTTATTATCAATATTTATATTAATCCATTACTAGTGGCACCTCTGTTCCGGGCTCTACGGGTTGAGATGTTTCTTGGTGTTTTGCGTTTGTATTTATTTCAACAGATTTTAATATTAATGCTCTCCATATTGGACCAGCTGCTTGTTCTCCAATTGCAGACATTTTACTGTGATCATTATTTCCAGCCCAAACAACTACCACTGCGTCGCTAGTGTATCCAACTGTCCAACCGTCTCGGCTTTCCTGAGAAGTTCCTGTTTTTACAGCTACAGTGTAATTATCAAATCTTAAAAGTGAATTAGCGCCAAACATGGGAGCTCGAGCATTATTGTCTGATAGAATACTTGTAATCATTTCACAGACATTACTTTCTAATACTTTTCTTGGTGTTTTTTTGTTTTCATAGATAACAGTTCCTTGGCTATCTTCAATTTTTAAAATAACCGATGGGTCTATTTTGTATCCATTACTAGAAAAAACACTAAAAGCAGTCGCCATATCGATAAGCCTTACGTCAGCTGCTCCTAAAGCAAAAGATAGTCCGTATTTTGAAGAGTCTTTTAATGTAGTTATTCCCATTGCTTTAGATAAACTGATAGCATTTTGCAGTCCTGCGTATTCATTCAAAACCTTAACGGCAGGGATATTTAATGATTGAGCTAATGCGCTTCTTATTGTTAATGCTCCACGGAAACGACCATCGTAATTATTAGGGGCGTATCCATTAAAATTAACTGGTTCGTCAACTACTATTGTTGTGTCGGTTGCTCCATTACGAAAAGCTGTGGCATAGATTATTGGTTTAAAAGAAGATCCCGGTTGTCTTATTGACTGTACAGCCACGTTATAGCTCGGTACAAACTTGCAAGTGGTTGCAGGGTCACAACCTTTAGGTAAAGGGTCTCCATAGGGGTCAGCTGAGCCAACCATAGCTAATATTTCCCCAGTCTTTGGTGCCATCACAACCGCTGAAGCATTATAGGCTCCAAAATTTACCATATTTTTATTTACATTCGTTTTTACAATATCTTCAGCTGATTTTTGCAATTCCCAATCCAAAGTAGTATAAATTTTTAAACCTTTAGTTTGTAAAAAATCAGAACCATAAGTATCTTCGATTTGTTGTTTAACATAAGTAACAAAGTGATAGGCTAGGGTAGTGTTTGGCAGTTTTGAAATTTTTATTTCTTTTTCTGTTGCTGCTTTATCCTCTTCTTCTGTTATGTATCCTTCTTCTTTCATTCTCTGCAAAACAAGATTTTTCCTTTCCATTAATTTATCAAAATTTGGTCCGTAGGGTGAGTAATAGCTAGGCAACTGAATTATGGCTGCAAGCATCGCTGCCTCAGAAAGATCTATATCTTGAATTGGTTTTTGAAAATAAGTTAAAGAAGCTTCTTCAGCACCGTAAATATTTATTCCGAAAGGAACTTGATTAAGATACCATTCTAATATCTGATCCTTAGAATACTTTCTGTCTAGCTCTACAGAGAGAACAGCTTCTTTAATTTTTCTAGTTAATGATTTTTCTGGAGTTAAAAAAGTAGAACGGATTAATTGTTGGGTAATTGTAGATGCTCCACGCATTTCTCCTTTTTCTATATTTGATATCACCGCTCCTAATAGGCCGGTTAAATCGATACCAAAATGAGTATAAAAACGATGGTCTTCAGTGGCAATTACAGCTTTTTGTAAAATATCAGGAATCTGAGAAAGGGGAACATAGGTTCTTTTCTCTTCTCCGTAGACATTTGATAATAATATTTTTCCAGTACGGTCATATATCTTGGTTGATTGATTGATTTGTGCTTCTGTGAATACTTCAGGCCGCGGAAGTTCTCTTAAAAAGGAAAAGAAGACGAAAACACAAGCTATAAAAATAGCTATAAGAGCGATAATAAACAGCTGTTTTTTATCTTTTATTTTGAATTTAATCATGTTTTAATACTATCATTTCTTTTTATTTTTGAACATATTTATGCTATAGTTTAAACATATGAAAATAATAACTGATGAAAATAAAATTAACGAAATATTAAGTAGGGGAGCCGAAGATATTATCGATAAAGAGAATCTTAAGAAGAAATTAATGTCAGGCAAACAACTTAATATTAAATTTGGCATCGATCCAACCGGTCCCAAGATTCATTTGGGAAGAGCAACAGCATTAATGAAGCTAAGAGATTTTCAAGACTTAGGACACAAGATTACTTTAATTATTGGAGATTTTACCGCTTTAATCGGAGATGCCTCAGACAAGGATTCGATTAGGAAACCTTTAACTGAAAAAGAAATAAAAGAAAATTTAAAGGATTATCTTTCTCAAATAGGTAAGATTTTGAATTTAAAGAAAGTAGAGGTTAAGCACAACAAAGATTGGTTTGGTAAAATGAAGATTGAAGAATTGATTAGGCTAGCGATGAATTTTACTGCACAACAAATGATTCAAAGAAGAAACTTTAAAGAAAGATGGGATAGTGAAAAGCCAATCGGAGTTCATGAATTACTATATCCTTTACTACAGGGATACGATTCAGTAGTTATTAAGTCTGATTTAGAGATTGGAGGATTTGATCAACTATTTAATTTAAAGGCGGGAAGAGAATTACAAAAAATATTTAAACAAGAACCACAAGACGTAATGACTTTAAGAATGATTTACGGATTAGACGGAAGAAAGATGTCTACCTCATGGGGTAATGTTATTAACATTTTAGATGAGCCTAAAGATATGTTTGGCAAATTAATGACTTTAAAAGACGAACTAATCATTGATTATTTTGAATCTTGTACAAAAGTTCCGATGTTACAAATCAATGAATTCAAAAATAGCCTAGAAAGAAAAGAAATAAATCCTAAAGATATTAAAAAGATTTTAGCTAAAGAAATAATTACTTTCTTTTACGATAAGAAAAAAGCAGAAGAAGCAGAAAAAGAATTCGAACAAGTTTTTGAAGATAAAAAACTTCCTTCAGAGATAAAGGAAATTAAAATAGACGAAGAAAAAATAAATGTTCAAGAGTTATTAATTAAATTAGATTTAGCTTCTTCAAAAGGTGAAGCCAAAAGATTAATAGAGCAGGGAGGAGTGAGAGCAATAAAAGGAGAAAACATTGAAGAAATTAAAGATTGGCAATTAGAAATGCAGATAGAAAAAGGAATAATTATTCAAGTAGGAAAAAGAAACTTTAGAAAGATAGTTTAATTAAATTTACATTTATCAGCACAGCAGATGGCTATAGCTAATGCGTCAGCTGCGTCGTCAGGCTTAGGTAACTCTTCTAAACACAATAAAGTCTGGACCATTTTTTGAACTTGATTTTTTGTTGCCTTGCCATATCCAGTAACAGAGGTTTTAGCTTGCATGGGAGTAATTTCAAGAAAGGGAATATTCTTTTTTGAAAGTGTATAAATAATAACTCCTCTGGCTTGGCTTACTGGCATAGCAGTTTTAAGATTTTTAAAAAAGAAAAGGCTTTCTACTGCTGCCATCTCTGGTTTGTGTTTTTTGATAATTTCATTCAAATCAAAATTAATCTGGATTAATCTTTCTCCAACAGTTTGTTTAGGTGAGGTTTGGATTATTCCATAATCAAGACAAACAATTTGTTTTTTGTTTTTCTTTTTGTATTCGATTACGCCGAAGCCGGTAGTAGCCGTGCCCGGGTCAATACCCAAGATTATCATATATTAGTATATATGTTTTGTACGTCGTCGTGTTCGTCTAAAGCTTCAAAGAATTTCTCAAATTTTTCCCTAGTGTTGTCATCGACAGTCATGTTCTCATTCGGAACCCATTCTAAGACAGCTGATTCTATTTTTAATCCTTTTTCTTCTAATGATTTTTTTGTTTTTTCTAAATCTTCAGATTTAACATATAGATAAAGAGTATCTTCTTGCCATTCAATATCTTCAGCTCCCGCCTCAATGCCTATTAATTCTAAATCTTCTTTATTTTTATTTTCTGCATTAATAGAAATAACTCCTTTTTTTTCAAACATCCACTTGATTCCTCCTTCATTTACAGTCTTTCCTCCTTTTTGATTGATAATCAATTTTATTTCTCCTAAAGATCTATTTTTATTATCAGTAATTCCTTCAATCATTACCGCAGAGCCTCCGGGACCATAGGCTTCTAACAAAAATTCTTCATATGTAAAACCTTCTAGTTCTCCCGAACCTTTTTTAACAGCCTTATCAATACTGTCAGCCGGCATATTCATTGCCTTAGCTTTTTCTACGACTGATCTTAGTTTGGCATTGAAAGTTGTATCTGAGCCGCCATCTTTAGCTGCAACAGAGATTTCTTTAGAAAGCTTAGAAAATATCTTACTTCTTTTAGCGTCTTCAGCTCCTTTTTTGATTTTAATATTATGAAAATGAGAATGACCGCTCATATATTTATTTCTTTACTATATATCTGCATCTTAGCCCAAAAGGTAAAAAAGTTCAACCAAAGAAAAACCCCACTTTCGTGAGGGTTTATTAGAGTAATTTTTCTTGAGCTTTAGGAATAGGGAGATTTAAATGTTCATATGCTAGTCTTGTGGCTAGCCTTCCTTGAGAAGTTCTTTTTATCAGTCCCGATTGAATTAGATATGGTTCGTAAATATCTAAAATAGAATTCTTTTCTTCTGATGTGGCAGCAGAAAGAGCTTGTAACCCAGCTGGTCCGCCGTTGAATTTTTTAATAATAGCTTCAAGGATTTTTCTATCTCCCGGTTCAAGGCCCATTTCATCAATTTCTAAAAAGTCTAAAGCTTTATCAGCGATGTCTCTAGTTATTTTTCCTTGTCCTTCTATTTCTGCGAAGTCTCTTACTCTTTTTAAAAACTTATTAGCGATTCTTGGAGTGCAACGAGATCTTTTAGATATTTCTTTAATTGCATCTACTTCTATTTCCACACTTAATATATCAGAAGATCTTTTAATTATCTCTTCAATTTCATTTAGTTCGTAAAAATTTAATTGAAGTATTGCTCCGAATCTACTTCTTAGTGGGGAAGAAATTAAATCTAGCCTAGTTGTTGCTCCAATTAGGGTAAAGCGGGGGAGATCAATATCGATATTTTTTGCCATTGGTCCTTTTCCTAAAATTAAATTAAGTTTAAAGTCTTCCATAGCTGAATAAAGATATTCTTCAACAAAATGATTCAAGCGATGTATTTCATCTATAAAAAGAAAATCTCCATCACTCAAACTAGTTAAGAGGGCGATAAGATCGCCAGCTTTTTCAATAACTGGACCAGAGGTAACACGAATATTAGCATTAGATTCTTTTGCAACTAAATGAGCGAGTGTAGTTTTGCCTAATCCAGCGGGGCCGTAAAATAAAATGTGGTCTGGAGATTCATTTCTTTTCTTTGCTGCATCAATCATGACCTTAACATTCTTTTTAATTCTTTCTTGCCCAATATAATCAGCCCATTTTTTTGGTCTCAAGGTGTTTTCAATGACTTCTTCGTCAGGATTAAGTTGTGGGGAAAAGCTCTTGACAGACATTTTGATAAGTGTTATGTTATTAAGGCTCCCAAAATAAACGATTATTGAACTGGGGGGAAAGGGAATTTCTTTAGTTAATGGATAACTTGGTTTCGACTGGGTTTCTCCTCAGGAAATTTCTTTAGCTTAGCCCAATGCTAACAAGGACCCCCAGTTCAGGAATCGTTTTTTTATTACCCAACAACTCTTTTGACTTCGTCTATCGTTGTCATCCCTTTTAGAATTTTTATTAGTCCATCTTGTTTCATTGTTGTCATCCCTTTTTTAATGGCTAATTTTTCTAGAGCTGAGGTTGAGGGAGAAGTTAAGACAAAGTCTTGAATTTCATCGTCAATTTGTAGAGCTTCAAAGATTCCTATTCTTCCTTTGTATCCAGTAAAGTTACAATATTCACAACCTTTTATTTTTGCTATCTTTATGTCGGATTTTAGTTCTGGCATATCAGCTCCTTGAGGCATGCTCTCAAGGTCTTTTTTTATTTCTTCAAATAATTCAGGTGAAATTGTTTCTAATCCTCCACATTTGGGACAAATTTTTCTTACTAGTCTTTGAGCAATAGCAATATTGATTGCAGGAGCAATATTAACTGCTTTTTCTCCTAAAGCTTGTAATCTAGCAATAGTTCCAGCAGCATCATTGGTATGAAGGGTGGATAAAACTAAATGACCAGTCAAAGCGGCTTGTAATGCTATCGAAGCAGTTTCTAAGTCTCTAATTTCTCCAACTAGGATGGCATCCGGATCTTGTCTGACAATGGATTTCAATCCAGCTGCAAAGTCATATCCTTTTTTAGGGTTAACTTGGGTTTGAGAAACTCCAACTAAATGATACTCAATTGGGTCTTCAATGGTCACGACTTTGATTTCTGAGTTACTTATTTTTTTTAAAAAGGCATAAAGAGTGGTTGTTTTACCAGAACCAGTAGGACCAGTAACAATAATCATTCCGTTGGGTTTTTTTGCTTGTTCGGTAAATATTTGGTAAATATCTTTTCTCAATCCTAATTCTTCTAAGCTAATTAAGTTTTTAGGATTTAAAACTCTCATTACAATAGTTTCTCCGTGCTCGGTAGGTAAGGTGGAAACTCTGACTTCTACTTCTTCAGAAATTTCTCCTTTGTTTACAATAATAGAAAATCTTCCGTCTTGCGGTTTATCTTCAATATTTAATTTTAATCCTGAAAGAAGTTTAATTCTAGAAACAATCCTTTGGTGTTTCTGAACATCAAAAGAAATAACTTCTTGTAATACTCCATCGATTCTAACTCTCAAGATCGAGCCACTTTCAATTGCTTCAATATGCATATCTGAGCTATCGAGAATAATTGCTCCAGACATTAAAATTTTAAGAAGAATGGAAACATCTTTTGATGCCACAGATTCAATTTTACTTTTTAGCGTAGGAATACTTGAAATATCTTTTTCAAATTCAGCCTCTAAATCGCTTTCTATTTCTATTTTTTCTGTTATTGGTTCCATATTATTTATTTTAAGCAAGAAAGTATTTTATCTTTTGCTAAATTTATTGATGCTTCTTCGGTTAGAAACATTGCTCCGTTATTTTTTGAGACTCCTTTGAAATTTTTTACTATTTTTGTTACTTCTAATTTATTGTCTGAATAAAATATTCCCTTAACAGAGAGGGGAGAGGTTCGGCTTTCCCATAAAAGAAGAAAAGAAGGTATTCTAAAGAAATTCTTTATCTTTTCTATTACGAAAGACAAATCTTTTGAAGTAGCATTATTATCAATCATGTTTTTTTCTGATAACGTTGAAATGTAAATGTTTTCATCTTCAGAAGTAGTTAGATTTTTTAGAGCCAATTCAAGAATTTTTATTTTCGGTTCGTTTTCAGAGATATAATTTAAATTACCTCCTTTTTTAAATAGCCACTTGATAGTCGGGATGTTTTTCTTATTGTAGACGTTTTTTGGGTTGATGGTCAACCCATGAAGAAGAAAACTTGCTGATTCACTGTTCATATATTCTTGACCTAAATTTTTAATTAGACAAGAAACAGCTTGAGATAGCGATTGTCCATCTTCAACTAAATTTATTTCTCCATAGTTTTGATTGCTTAAGTCGCTATCAATATTAATAACTGTACAACCATATAACTGATCAAGATTATTGGAGCATAATTGTTCAACTTCTTGGAATTCCTGAATACCCACAGTTATCAAAATGTCATAATTAGAATTAGACAATAATGACTCTGTTCCCGAGATTATCCTACAGGAATAGCTTTCGTTGTTTATATCTCCTTCCTTAGGAGTAAGGTATAATTCAATTCCTTTGCTATTTTTTTCATAATATACTTCTGAGACGTCTTCTTTGAAAGAAATATGAAATTTCTTCTGCTCTTTTTCCTTTAAAATATCATAAATTTTATCTGGTATTTCATCTAAAGGAAAGAAGATTTTTTTGTTAGTTTTTCTTAGGGCAAAAAAAAGAGCCAAAGTAGCTCCTATGGCATCGTCGTTTGCATTGATTTTGGTTAAAATACCTATATTTTTACCACTTTCTATGCTGTTTTTTATCTTCAATATTTCTTCCATGTTCTTGCCTTAACCTTACTGTATTTAGGGGTAAAAGTCAATCAGTTTTCTTTTTCCATTTTTAATAGTATAATCAATGAATATATGGAATATTTAACAGAAAATTACCTAGAAACCCAAGAGATAGGAAGGGACCTAGCAGAGGAAATAAAGAAAGGTTCAAGAGCTATCGTTTTTGGATTGAAGGGAGATTTGGGAGCTGGCAAAACAACATTTTTGCAAGGTTTTGCTGAAGGGTTGGGAATTAAAGAAAAGATAATTAGCCCAACATTCGTTATTATGAATAGGTTTAATATTAAGGGTGATTTTAAGAATTTTTATCATCTTGATTGTTATCGCATAGAGAAAGCTAAGGAAATGGAAAATCTTGGTTTTGAAGAAATAATTAATAATCCTAAAAATATTGTTTGCATTGAGTGGCCAGAGAAAATAAAAAGCATTCTTCCTAAAGATATGATTTTAATTAAGTTTAAAATTCTTGATGGAGATAAAAGAGAAATAATAATTAACTATGGAAAATAAAGAAAATTTTGTCATTATCGATAGCAATTCAGTGATTCATCGAGCATTTCATGCTTTGCCTCCTTTGAAAAATAAAAATGGAGAAGTGGTGAATGCTGTATATGGTTTTCTTTTGGTTTTGTTCAAGTTACTTAAAGAGTTAAAGCCCAAATATTTTGTAGCTTGTTTTGATTTGCCTGAGCCAACTTTTAGAAAGAAGGTTTTTGAAGAATACAAAGCTCAGAGAAAAAAGGCTCCTGATGAATTGTATAATCAAATTCCCATGGTTAAAAAAGTTTTAAAAGCTTTTAATGTTCCTATTTTTGAGATGGCTGGATATGAAGGAGATGATTTGATTGGGACATTGACCAATTCTTTAACTAAAGGAAAAGAGGATGGAGTTAAAAATATTGTTGTTTCGGGAGATCTAGATAACCTTCAATTAATCAACGAAAATACTTTCGTCTATTTTTTAAATAAGGGAGTTAAGAACGGATTAATATATGATAAAAAAATGATAAGTGAGAAGTTTGAAGGTTTAACTCCAGAACAATTGGTTGATTATAAAGGACTAAGAGGGGATGTTTCCGATAATATTCCTGGAGTAAAAGGAATAGGAGAAAAGACTGCATTGAAGCTTATCAAAGAATTCGGAAGCATTGAAAACATGTATAATAATATAGAGAAAGAAGAAATACCTAAGGGTGTTAAGGAAAAACTTGTTTCAGAAAAAGAAAAAGCTTTTTTAAGTAGAGAATTGTCAGAAATAAAAAAAGATGTACCGATTGAAGTTAATATGAAAGATTGTGAATGGGGAGGATATGACGAAAAAGAAATTGTTTCCATGCTCAAAGATTTTGGGTTTAATAGTTTAATTAAAAATATATCTACAGAAGAAGAAAAAACTGTTGGTCAAAATTTGAAGTTGTGGTAAAATAAAGCTTAATGCCAGAGAAAATGTTAAATTTTACAGAAACTAAAGAAGACGAACTCAGAAGAGTGAGGGCGGCTCTTTTAAATATTCTAGAAGATACTGAAGAAGCTAGAAGGGAGGCAGTCAGAGAGAGGAATAAGACTATGGCAATAATTGAAAATCTTACTGACGGAATTTTTCTTTTAAACAATAAAAATGAAGTTGAGATTATTAGTCCTTTAGTATTAGATTTCTTTAAAAAAAAGAAAGAAGAAATTATAGGGAAAAATATTGTCGATTTATTTGACAACGAAGAGCTTAAAGAATTTAAAGAATTATTAATAGATTCCAAAAAAGGAAGAATTAATAAGGTTACTAAGAAAGAGATTTCGATTGGTCAAAGAATGGATATCGAAGTCTATACAGTTTTTTTAGAAGAAGGACAAGAAGAAGGGGGGGTTTTGATTATTCTTCATGACGTAACAAGAGATAAATTAATTGAAAGAATGAAAACAGAGTTTGTTTCTATTGCTGCTCATCAATTAAGAACACCTTTATCAGCGATTAAATGGACGCTTCGAATGGTGATAGATGGAGAAACAGGAGATATTACTTCAGAACAAAAAGAATTATTAGAGAAAACATATGTCAGTAATGAAAGAATGATTAGTTTGATTAATGATCTTTTAAATGTATCAAAAATTGAAGAAGGTAGATTTTTATACAAACAAGAAATGGCCAGCTTAGAAGAAATTGTTTCTATTGTTGTTGATAGTTCGCAAGAATTATTGAAGATGAAAAAGATGAAGATAAGCTTTGATAGACCTAAGCAAATATTGCCCCAGGTTAATATTGATAAAGAAAAGATGGAACTAGTTGTTCAAAATCTTTTAGAAAATGCTGTTAAATATACTCCCGAAGGAGGGGAAATTAATATTTCTTTAGAAAAAGACAAAAACGATATTGTTTTTAAAATTAAAGATACAGGAGTTGGTATTCCAGAAGTTCAAAAAGAAAGAATCTTTACCAAATTTTTTAGGGGAGATAATGTTATTCGAATGGAGACCGAAGGTTCTGGTTTGGGACTATATACAACAAAGAATATTGTGGATGCTCATAATGGCAAGATTTGGTTTGATTCAGAAGAAGGGAAAGGAACCACTTTTGTTTTCTCTATCCCAATTCCAAATCAAAGTATTGACCAATAAACATAATAAGTCTAAAATGTAAATATATAAAATATGTTTAAGAAAATACTATTAATTGAAGATGATAAGTTTTTAAGAGAATTAATGAGCAAAAAACTCATTAATTTGGGGTACGAGGTTGTTTCCGCCGCTGATGGAGAATCAGGATTTATTATGATTAAAGAGACAAAACCAGATGTAGTTTTGTTGGATTTAATTTTACCGGGAATTAATGGATTCGAAGTTTTAGAGAAAGCCAAGCAAGACCAAGAAATTGCTAACATTCCAGTTGTTATTCTTTCTAATTTAGGACAAGGAGAAGATATTGAGAAAGGATTAGCCTTGGGAGCAAAAGACTTCTTAGTTAAAGCTCATTTTACTCCTCAAGAAATAGTTAATAAATTAAAAAGTATTTTAGGATAATGCCCGAACTTCCAGAAGTAGAAACAATTGTCAGAGATTTAAGAAAAGAGGTCCTTCACGGGACCTTTATTGATATTTGGACCGATGCAAAAGGAATGATTAAGAAAGATACCTTTGAAAATTTTAAGAAAAAAATAATAGGTAAGGAAATAATCGGTGTTAGAAGAAAGGCTAAGAATATTTTAATAGATTTATCTGATAATCATATTCTTTTAATTCATCAGAAAATTGCAGGACATTTACTTTTTGGAAAATGGAAATTAGAAAAGGGGATCTGGATTTCAGAAAAAGAAGGGCCGCTATTAAGCGATCCAATTAATAAATACATTCACGTTGTGTTTTTATTAAACGACAAAAGACAATTAGCTTTATCTGATGCCAGAAAATTTGCCAAAGTTGAATTATGGAGGAAAGAAGAATTAGAAGCATCGAAAGAATTTCTTAAGTTAGGACCAGAACCATTAGAAAAAGATTTCACCTTATTAGAATTTAAAAAATTGTTTGAGAAAAAGAAGGGAAAGATTAAGCAGGTTTTAATGGATCAAAACTTTATTTCTGGCATTGGTAATATCTATGCTTCAGAAATTCTTTTTAAAGCTAAAATCCATCCCGAAGAAGAAATCAAGAATTTAAAAGATGGAGACTTGAAGAATATATACGCAGCCATGAGAGATATATTAGAGCGTGCCATTGAATTAAGGGGCGATAGCTTTTCCGATTTTAGAACACTATATGGAGAAAAAGGAGGAGCTCAAAATATGAATAAGGTTTATCAAAAAGATGGCAAACCTTGTCCAAGATGTAAGGGAATGATAAAAAGAATAACACAAGGGGGAAGAGGAACATTCTTTTGTTCTAAATGTCAAATAAAAAGATGATTATACTATTATACGGAGAAGATACATATAGGCAGAAAAAGAAACTTGGGGAGATAATGGAAGAACACAAACAAAAACACAAAAGTGGACTTAATTTGAGGTATCTTGAGGGAAAGAATGTTTCTTTTGACGATTTAAGAAATGAAATGTTGGGCATCTCTATGTTTAAAGAAAAGAAATTGGTAGTAGTTTTAGATCCTTTATCTAACTCAAAACTAAAAGAAGATTTATTAGAAAAAGGAGATATTTTTATTCCCTCAGATAATATTTTGCTTTTAGTTGAACAATCAAAAATATTAAAGGCAGATAAATTATTAAAACTGATAGAAAAGAAAGGAAAAATTCAAGAATTTGAATTGTTAACTGGAGTAAAATTGAAAAATTGGGTCAAGAAAGAAATTGAAGAAAAAGGGGGGGATATAAATGAAACAGCGCTAGAAAAATTAATTGAATATGTTGGTTCTGACTTATGGAGAATGGAAAATGAAATTTTAAAATTAGTTAATTATTCTAAAAACATTTCAGAGAAAAGCGTAGAATTATTAGTCCATCCCAGCCATGAAACTAATATTTTTGATACTGTTGATGCTATTGCTGTTAAGAATAAAAGAAAAGCAATGGACTTAATTAAGAATCATATTGAGAAAGGGGAGTCAGCAATATTTATCTTAGCAATGATTGCTTCTCAAATTAGAAACATTATTTCAATTAAAGGTGGTGGTCCTGGGCAATTGGGAATGCATCCTTTTGTTTTTAGAAAGACAACCTATCAAGCCAATAATTTTAACTTAGAAGAGTTGAAGAAAATATACGCAAGAATAACTCAACTAGATTCGGAGATAAAAGTTGGGAAAATTGATCAAAGCATTGCATTAGATGTTTTAATTTCAGAAATATGAGTAAAATTATTTGTTTTGATGTTAATGGAACATTAGTAGAAGAAAATTCATGGGGAATTTTTACTAATGGAGATAAAATAATTGAAAAAGAAATAGAAGAAATATTCAATGGATATTATTCTGGCAAAACATTATTAGATGATGCTTGGGATTTATTAGTTAAAGTTTTAAAAAGAACCGGAAGAGCGAATAAAGATTTTATTTGTAATTGTTGGGGCGAGAACAATTTTCTTAAAGATGGAGCCGAAGAGGTAATAAATTATTTAAAAGAAAAAGGATATAAAATATATCTTATTTCTTGTTCGATTGATGCTTATCTTGAGGGCATGGCTAGGAAATTATTATTAGATGGTTTCTATGCTGGTAGTCATTTAATATTTAATGATTCAGGAGAGCTAGAAAAGATTACTAGTGATTGTGTTAAAGGAAAAGGATATAAAAAAGAAAAATTGAAAGAATTAGCAGATAAAGAAAAAGTTACAATTGAAGATATTATTTTTGTGGGAGATGGAGACAATGATATCGGAGTTTTTGAAATGACTAAGCATGGAATTGCAATAGGTGATCAAAACGAAAAACTGCTTAGTTGTTCTTGGAAACAAATTAAGTCTTTAATAGAAATTAAGAATATCTTGTAAGAGAAAACCGGGTTTCCCCGGTTCTTTTATTTTTTAGTAGATTTGCTTATCTTTTTCATCATTCTTGATTTCTTTCTCGAAGCAGTGTTTTTCTTTATCACACCTCTTTTAGCTGCCTTATCAAGTGCTTTGTAAATCTTAGGAAGTAGCTTTTCGGCTCCAACTCCATCATTTGCAGCTAACAAAGTATTAGCTTCTTTGATAAGCTTTCTCATTTCTAAAATTCTCTTTGAATTAACGACTCTGCGTCTTTCAATCTGGGCAGGGCGTCTTTTGGTTGTTTTTGTAACTGGCATATACGATATATATACACTAATTGTTTAAATATTGCAAGTTTGATATACTGAATTCAATGATAAGTCATATTTTCGGTAAAATCATACATAAAGACGATAAAAAGGTTATTCTTGATAAATCAGGGATAGGTTTTGAGGTATATTTGGCCCCTTCAGACTTAAGAGAGCTTAATATTGGCGAGGAAAGGAGCGTTTTTACTTTTCTTTTTGTGGGAGAAAAAGTGCTTGAATTATATGGTTTTTTGACTCCCGAAAAGCTTGAATTATTCAAAATATTAAAGGGTGTCTCTGGGGTTGGACCTAAAACAGCTATGGGTTTGGCTGTAGCTGGTTCTCTTGAAAAATTGAAGGAATCATTAGAAAAAGGAGAATTACCCGAAGATGTTAAAGGAGTTGGAGTAAAAAGACTACAGAAGATACTTTTAGAAATAACAGGAAAGATAAAAGAAGTTAAAAAAGTCACCCCCAAGAAAATTACTAAAGATGAAGTCTTTGATGCTTTAACAGAGCTAGGTTTTAATAAACAAGACGTAGCTGACGCTATTAGTCAAATTTCTGAAGAGGTTAAAGGAGTAAAAGAAAGATTAAAAGAAGCTTTGAAGTTATTAGGAAAATGAGCGTTAAGACAATTATTAGAAAATTACTTCCCAAGAGTTTAATTAATTTCTATCATTTAGGGATAGCTTTTTTGTCAGCTCTAATTTATGGTTTTCCTTCACGAAAAATAAAAGTAATAGGAATTACAGGAACTAATGGTAAATCAACTACTTTAAATATTGCTTCTAAGATTTTAGAAACTAATGGGTTTAAAGTGGCAGCTTTGACTTCCATCATGTTTAAGATAGGGGAGAAAGAAGAGGAGAATAAATTAAAGATGACAATGCCTGGAAGATTTGTGATTAATAAATTTTTGAGTGATGCGGTTAAGGCTAAATGTGCTTATGCTTTTATTGAAACAACGTCAGAGGGAATAGCACAGAATCGTCACAAGTTTATAGATTTTAAAACAGCTGTAATTACTAATTTAAATCCAGAGCACATTGAGTCTCATGGCGGATTTGATAATTACAAGAAAGCTAAAGGCAAATTATTTAATGATGTTAAAGGAACTCATATTATTAATATTGATGATAAACACTCTCCTTATTTTTTAAAATTCAAAGCTGATAAAATTATAACCTATGGAATTAAAAATGAGTCAGCAAATATTAGGGGAGAGAGCATTGTTGCCACCTCTAATGGTTCAACTTTTAGCGTAGATGGAATTAATTTTAATTTAAAGATTTTGTGTGACTTTAATATTTACAATGCCTTAGCGGCGATTACGGTTGCTGTTTCAGAAGGAATTAATGTTGAAAATTGCAAGAAAGGAATTGAATCAGTTAGCCAAATTGCCGGAAGAATGGAAAAGGTAATAGCTAGTCCTTTCGAAATTTTTGTTGATTATGCTTTCGTTCCTGAGGCCCTAGAAAAAGTTTATCAATTTGTAAAACCAAAGAATGGAAAGCTTATTTGTGTCCTAGGTTCTTGCGGAGGAGGAAGGGATAAGTGGAAAAGGCCTGTTTTGGGTGGTCTAGCCAATCAATACGGTGATATTGTTATTATTACCAATGAAGACCCATATGATGAAAAACCAGAAGATATTATTGATCAAGTTAGTGTAGGAGTTAAAAATAAAGAGAAATTAATTAAGATTTTTAATAGAAGAGAAGCAATAAATAAAGCAATATCATTGGCTAAAGAGGGTGATGTTATTGTTATTACGGGAAAAGGATGTGAGCCTTGGATTTGTTGGGAGGGGGGAAGGAAAGAATCTTGGGATGATAGAAGAATAGTTAGGGAGGAATTTATCAATATTAAGAAATAACCTGTTTCTTGACACAAAGCTCTTTTTAGGTAGAATAGAAATGTCTTATGAATATACATATAGCTTTAACAGGGGAGCCAGTTTTTAGCTTTTTGGGAATAAACTTTACCAATACTTTTGTTATAAGTATATTTATAACAATATTTATGATTACTTTTTTTCTTTTTGCGTTTAGGAAAAGAGAGATTGTTCCCGGGAAAATGCAGAACTTTTTTGAATTTATTCTAGAAACAGTTTTTTCTATTTTTGATGGAATGACAGGAGACAGTAAAAAAACGGAAGAGATTTTTCCTTTGGCAGCAACATTATTCGTCTTCATTTTATTAAATAATTTATTAGAAGTAATCCCCGGATTGGGGGTTTTTCCTTTTTTAAGGTCACCTAGTTCTGACCTTCATTTTACCCTAGCTTTAGCTATTTTTTCAATGATGTTTATTCATTTTACGGCAATTAAGAAGTTGGGAGGGGTGGAATATCTTAAAAAGTATATTAAATTAGAAAGTCCGATTATGGCTTTTGTTGGAATTCTTGAAGTATTAGGAGAAATTACAAGAACAATGTCATTGGGTATTAGGTTGTTTGGTAATCTATTTGCCGGAGAAATATTATTGATGATTGTATCTTTCATGATTCCTTATATAGTTCCGCTTCCGTTTTTAGGGTTAGAAATTTTCGTTGGATTTATTCAAGCATTAGTATTTTCATCATTAATAACCGTATTCTATGTCACAACCACAGCCGAAGAACACTAATATTGGATATGTGCTTTCAATGGCAAGTCAATTAGGAGTTCTAATTGCTTTTCCTTTGGTAGCTTGTATATTAATAGGAGTGGTGATAGATAAAAGATTGAATACGTTTCCATGGTTTCTTTTGTTGATGGTTTTAGTGGGAATAGTATTAACAGTTATCGATGTTTATAAAGTAATAATTCCGTTTTTGGAAAAAAGGTCGGGTAATAATAAAAAATAATTAATATATAAAAATATGGAAACATTAAATGCATTCGCTGCAGCACTATCTATTGGGTCAGCAGCAATCGGAGCAAGTTTGAGTATTGGTATGATTGGATCAAAGGGAACTGAAGCTATCGGAAGAAATCCTGAAGCAGCTTCAAAAGTTCAAACAGGTATGATTTTAGCCATCGCTTTTGCTGAAGCTATTGCTATTTACGCATTAGTAGTAGCTTTGATTATATTATTCGTCTAATTTTAAAACATGAATAGCATAGAAGTAGATTGGAAAATATTAGTAGGCCAAATAGTTAATTTCGCTATTCTATTTTTTGTTCTTAAAGCATTGATTTACAAGCCCTTTCTTTCTCTTCTAAAAACAAGAAGAGAAAAAATAGAAGAGGGAATTAATAAGTCTATTGAAGCCGATAAAGAGCTTGGCAAGATTGGAGAAATGAAAGTAGATTTAGAAAGAATCAATGAAGAAGAAAAGAAAAAAATCTTAATTAAAGCTGACGAGGAAGCTAAAAAAAGACTAGAAGAGGCGAACAAAAAAGCAGAAGAAGAAAAATCTGCTGTTTTGGCGAAAGCACATAAAGAAGCAGAAGCTATAAAAGAGCTTGAAAAAGATGCAACCAGAAAGAGTACAATTGAAAATGCTTTTAATTTAACCGAAAAGCTTTTAAAGGAAAATATTGATGAGAAGAAAGGAAAACAAATTGCTGAAGATTTTTTAAGCAAACTTAAGATATGAAGATAGAGAAAGAAATTTCATCTTGGGCTCGCGCCTTATATCTCTCGCTTGAAGAACATCCAGAAAATGTTAAGAAGATTTTTGTTAATCTTGAAAAAGCATTAGACAAAAAAGTTGTCTTTATTCCTGCCATCATCAAAAAGCTTCAAAAGATTTATTTGAAAGAAAAGAGAGCACAATTGTTTTTGGCTCAAGAATTTAATGAGAAAGAGAAAGATGAAATTAAGGATAAGATTAAAAATATCGTTAAAGGAATTGAAAAAGTCGACGATGTTTTAGATGAAAGCCTTTTAGCTGGTTTTCGTTTGAAAACAAAAGATGTGTTAGTTAAGGCTTCAATGAAAGATGTTTTATTGAAGTTAAAAAACAAAATATATGGATATAATTGAACAATTTAAAAAACAATTAGAGGGATTGGACGTTTCTCCAGAAATGGAAGAAGTGGGTGAAGTTGTCGAAATTAAGGATGGAGTCGTTAAGATTTCCGGACTTAGAGGAGTCGAGAACTTTGAGATGATTGAATTTGATGAGGCTAATGTTATGGGATTGGTTTTGAACTTGGAAGAGTACGAAGTCGGTGCCGTAATTTTAGGAAGCGACAAAAATATCAAAGAAGGAACAACAGTAAAAAGGACCAAAAAGGTTTTCTCCGTGCCGGTGGGAGAGGGACTTTTGGGTCGTGTTGTTGATCCTTTAGGAAGGCCATTAGATGGCAAGGGTGAAATTAAAGCTAAAGAATTTTTACCTTTGGAAAGAAAAGGACCTTCAGTTATTGAAAGACAGCCGGTGACAAAACCTTTGCATACCGGAATTAAAATGGTTGATGCTTTGATTCCGATTGGTAGAGGACAAAGAGAATTAATTATTGGAGACAGGGGATTGGGAAAGACTGCAATTGCGCTTGATGCAATTATTAATCAAAAGTATGAAAAGAACAGACCCTATTGTATCTATGTTGCTTGCGGACAAAAGAAAGCAAAGGTAAGAAGATTGATTGCTACTCTAGAAAAAGAAGGAGCGATGGAGTATACAACAGTTGTTTGTGCTTTTCCTGATGACCCAGCTAGTTTTATTTATCTAGCTCCATTCACTGGAGCAACAATTGGAGAATATTTTAGAGACAATAAGCAAGATGCTTTAGTGGTTTATGATGATTTAACTAGACAAGCTTGGGCATGGAGAGAAATTTCTTTGATTTTAAGACGTCCACCAGGCAGAGAAGCTTATCCCGGTGATGTTTTCTATCTTCACTCAAGGCTTCTTGAAAGAGCAGCTATGATGAGTAATGAAAAGGGGGGTGGTTCTTTGACTGCTTTACCAATCATTGAAACTCAAGCAGGAGATATTTCTGGATATATTCCTACCAATGTAATTTCTATTACTGATGGTCAAATATTCTTGGATTCAACTTTATTTAGAAAAGAACAGAAGCCAGCTATCAATATCGGAACATCTGTTTCGAGAGTAGGTTCATCTGCTCAATTGAAAGCAACTAAGAAAGTTGCTGGAAGATTGAAGCTTGATTTAGCTCAATTTCAAGAACTAGAAAGATTTTCAGAATTTACTGAGGAATTGGATCCTCAAACTAAAAAGACAATTGAGAAAGGTAAGAGAATGAGAATTCTTTTAAGGCAATTTGACTTGAAGCCTCTTCCAATTGAAAAAGAAGTTATCGTTATTTTCACCGGAGTTAATAGCGATATCGAAGAGGTTCCAATGGATAAAATTAGTGAATTCGAAGAAGAAGTTTTGAAGACTGTTGAATTAGAAGCTCCTCACATATTAAAGGAGATTAAAGAAGTAGGAGAAATGTCTGATAAGAATAAAGAAAGTCTTTTAGATTTAATAAAGAAAGTTAAAAAGAACTATGGAGCTTAAAGAAGTAAAAGCTAAAATAGGTTCAGTCAAGAATATTTCCGAGATAACTAGCGCTATGGAAACTTTCTCGGCTTTGAAAATGAAAAAAACTCAAAAGAGGTTTTCTGAATCAAAGCCTTTCGCTGAAGAAATGGTCAGAGTCTTAAAGAATATGAAAAAGAATTTGAAAGAGCGTAAGTCAGTTTTTTTTGAAGAAAGACCAGTAGAAAATATTCTTGTTTGTGTTGTTGCTTCTGATCGAGGATTTTGCGGATCTTTTAATGCTGGTGTTTTGAAGTTTGCCGATAAAGAAATTGCAAAGATAAGAGAACAAGGAAAAGTAGAAATTATGCCTATCGGTAAAAAAGCAGTTAAGCATTATTTAAAAACAGAAAGAGTTAGGTATAGTTTTTCTGGTGTTGGAGATTATTGGGAGCTTGGTCAAACTAAAGAAATATCAGATTTCTTAATTAAATCATTTCTAGAAAATAAATATCAAAAAATATATATTTTCTATACTCATTTTTATTCTTCTTTTATTCAGAAACCTTCAATTGCTCAATTATTTCCGATGGAAGATGGTACAATTGAAAACTTTTTAAAGAAAGAAGAAAAAGAAATAAGTGGAACTCATAGTTCTAGCTATTTATTGGAGCCATCTCCAGCAGTAATTTTAGATGAAGTTATTCCTGTCTTTGTCGAATATCTAATTTATCAGTTTATTCTTTCAGCTAATACTTCTGAACATTCAGCTAGAATGATGGCAATGCGTAACGCTTCTGACAATGCAAGAGATTTATTAGAAGGATTAAGGTTGGCATATAATAAAGCAAGACAGCAACAAATAACTTCTGAGGTTTGTGAGATATCATCGACCAAGGAGGCAATGGAATAAAAATAAAAAACATATGGCAAAAATAATACAAGTTATTGGGCCGGTGATAGACGTCGAATTCGAAGAAGGAAAAGTTCCCGTTTTATACACTGCGCTTACAATTAAAGAAAAAAACCTTGTTCTAGAAGTAGAGCAAGAGTTGGGTGAGGGTAAGGTGAGATGCCTTGCTATGGGTCCAACAGAGGGCTTGAAAAGGGGAGACTTGGTTACAGATACGGGTAAGCCAATTGAGGTTCCAGTTGGCAAAGAAGCTTTGGGAAGATTAATAAATGTTTTAGGAGAACCAATCGATAATGGTCCAGAAATTAAAGCTAGTAAAAAAGAATCTATTCACAAAAAAGGACCAGAATTGAAGAATCAAAAATCAGAGGTTGAGATACTGGAAACAGGAATTAAAGCAATTGATTTGTTATGTCCATTACCTAAAGGAGGAAAAGTAGGATTGTTTGGTGGTGCCGGAGTAGGTAAGACAGTTTTGATTCAAGAGCTTATTACAAATATTGCCAAATTCCACAATGGATATTCAATCTTTGCTGGTATCGGAGAAAGATCTAGAGAAGGTAACGATATTTTTAGAGAAATGAAAGAAGCGAACACTTTGAAGAATACTTGCTTGGTATTTGGACAAATGAATGAGACTCCTGGAGTCAGATTAAGAGTTCCTTTTACTGCTTTAACTATTGCTGAACACTTCAGAGATGTAGAAAAGAAAGATGTTCTATTGTTTATGGATAACATCTTCCGTTTCGTTTTAGCCGGTTCAGAGGTATCAGCTTTATTAGGAAGAATTCCTTCTCAAACTGGATATCAACCAACCCTATCTTCTGAGGTAGGATCATTACAGGAAAGAATTACTTCAACTGAAGATGGTTCAATTACTTCGGTTCAAGCCATTTACGTTCCCGCTGATGATTTAACTGATCCAGCTATCGTTGCTACTTTCTCTCATCTTGATTCATCGCTTGTATTATCTCGTGCTATTGCTTCGCTTGGTATCTTCCCAGCAGTAGATCCATTGGAATCAACATCATCATTATTGAATCCAAGAATCGTTGGAGAGAGACATTACAAAGTTGCAACCGATGTTAGAAAGATTCTACAGAGATACAAAGAATTACAAGATATTATTGCTATTTTAGGAATTGAAGAATTAGCCGATGAAGACAAAATTGTGGTTAACAGAGCTAGAAAAATTCAGAAATATTTATCTCAACCATTTGCTGTTGCCGAAGTTTTCTCAGGTATTCCTGGAACATATGTTAAAATTGAAGAAACAATCGAAGGATTTGAAAAGATTGTTTCTGGAGAATTAGATCACAAACCAGAAGAAGCTTTCTTCATGAAGGGAAATATTAATCAAGTTATTGCATGAAAGTAATAATATTAACACCGGAAAAGAAAATATTTGAAGGAGAAGTAGAAATATTAACCGTGAAATCTCGCTCGGGTCAAATTTCAGTTTTATCGAATCACGCTCCTTTAGTTACCGCTGTTGATAGTGGAATTATTATCTTGAAAACGAAAGAAGGAAAGAAAGTTTTTGAAAACGAAAGAGGATTTTTAAAAACTAGAAATAATCGAACTAGTCTACTTCTGAGGAAGTGTAAAGAAAAATAAGAAACAGGGCTTAGCCCTGTTTTTTGTAATTTTATTAGATTTGAAGTATATTGAATGCATAACAAGATTGAATAAAAAATACTATGAAAATACAGGAAATATTTGACTTAGCGATACAGATGGGAATTGAGTCTGACTTCAGGGGTAAAGATGGAGTAGTTAAGGTTTTAGATAGAAAAAAGAAGAAATACGAATCTTTGTCTTCTAAAGCTAAAGAAGAATTTGATGAAGAGGCATTAACTAATCCCTATCTAGATAGTAGGATTTATAATATCGCTGAAGATAAAGAAATTAAAAAGATTTTAGTAGGAATTGATATTGATACTTCTGAATTATTATTAGCTAAACAATTAGGAGATATTGATTTGGTTATAGGACACCATCCAATTGGAAGAGGATTAGCTAATCTAGCGGATATTATGGAAATGCAAGCTGATGTATATAATCATTATGGTGTACCAATTAATGTTGCTGAGGGTCTTAATTTGCCAAGAATAAGTGAGGTGGCAAGAGGAGTTGGTGCTTCTAATCATCAAAAATCAGTTGATGCTGCACGTATTTTAGGTATTAATCTTATGAACGTTCATACTCCTGCTGATAATCTTGTTGCTAGATTTTTAAACAATTTAGTAGAAAAAGAAAACCCAGAAAGAGTAGAAGATTTGATTAGCATCTTAAAAGAAATTCCTGAATACAAGGAAGCAATTAAAATTGGGGTTGGACCCAAGGCCATAACTGGGAAACCAGACGGTAGATGCGGGAAAATTGCAGTAACAGAAATTACTGGAGGAACAGAAGGTTCTCCTAAATTATTTGAAAAAATGTCTCAAGCAGGAATAGGAACTACTTTAGCTATGCATGCTTCAGAAGAACATAGAAAAGAAGCGGAAAGTGCCTGTATTAATGTTGTTATTGCTGGCCATATTTCTTCAGATTCTTTAGGGATGAATTTATTTTTAGATGAACTAGAAAAGAAGGGAATTGAGATTATTTGTTCTAGTGGATTAACGAGATTTAAAAGATTTTAATTGTGATTCAAATTTTATCATTCAAGCTCTGATGGAGTTATTTTTTGTCTGTTTTGTTTGGCTTGACAAAAAATAAAGATTTGCTATTATCACGAACAGATAATTGCTCCCTTAGCTTAGATGGTTAGAGCAACCGACGGTGTTCGCCTCAAAAGAGGGTTTACAAAAAAAGATTTGCTAGGCGTCGTGGTTCGTGAGGACCATGCAGTTCCGGACGGTCAAGTTCCTAGTGTATTTTTTTTGTAAATGTAAAGATTCGAGTTCAATTCTCGAAGGGGGCATGTATACGACTTTAATATTTTATTTAATATTTAAGTCGTTTTTTTATATAAAAACTTTTTAAGTTTGTTCCACTTATTGAACAAAATTAAGAAAATATTTATTAAATTTTAATTTTTAAAGATTTAACCATATATCCATCCTTGAGTTTGTATCCTAATTTTTCTTTATAGTAATTTCTTACTCCTACGCCAGAGATTATAGCTATTTTATCTAATTTAAATTCTTTTTTAGTTATTTTTTCAGCTTCTTTTACCATTTGTTGCCCCAATCCTTTATGTTGAATCAGAGAATTTTGTTTTGATATTGATGCGGCTTGGCCATAGACGTGAACCTCTCTAATGATTGCTGAGTCCTTCAAAACAGGAAGAACATTTTCATTGTTTGAATTTATTCTTAATCTTAAAAGAGAATAAATGTTTTTTCTATCTTTATCTTCAAAGCTTAAGAATATTTCTTTTCCATTGGAAGCTGCATAATCTTCTCTCATTAAGTATATTTTGTCGTTACTTTTTATATCTTTTATTTCTCTACATCTAATACACTGGCACTGCCAATTTTCTTTTTTTGCCTCAATATCAATTATTTGTCTTAAGTTTGATATCTTCGCTCCTCCTTCAACGATTAAGGGAGAGGGGATATCTCTAATAATTCTTTCTATTCTCACATATCTAGGAATTAGTTTTTTAATTGATTTAATAGTTTCAATTAATTCTCTTTCTTTGTATGGCTTGTATTTTTTCTTAAGATATAGCTTGTATAATGGAGCCTCTTTAACTAAAGCACAGGGATATATTTTAAGTGAATCTGGTTTAAAGTTTTGATTGCTAAATAATTCTTTAAACATTTCAATATCTTTTTGAAGATTTGATTTGGGTAAATTAAGCATCATTTGGTAGGCCACCTTAAATCCAGCGTTTTTTAATAGTCCCGTTGCTTTTACTGTTTCTTTAATTTCGTGGCCTCTTTTATTAAATTTTAAAACATCATCATAGATTGATTGAACTCCTAATTCAATCTTAGTTGCTCCTAGTTTTCTCATTTCGATTACTTCTTTTGAATTAATATAGTCAGGCCTGGTTTCAAAAGACATTCCGATAATTCTATGCTTAGCTTTTTCATTTTTCTTTTGAGCTGATTCTAGTTCTTTCCATAGATTATCAATCTTTAATGTTTTTAAATTTTCTTTCTTATCTTTTTGATTGTTAGCTGCTTCAAAGCATTTTTTAACAAACCATATTTTGTATTTTAAATCATAGAAGGACCAGGTTCCTCCAATCATTCTTAATTCAATCTTATCAGTTGTATGTCCAGACATATCTAAAACTTCTATTCTTTTTTGAGTCTGTAAATATGGATCAAAATTCAGTTTTTTAGCTCTTTCAACGGCTGGCTCACCAGAGAGATAGCTTTTAGGAATATCAGTTTCAGATGGGCAATAGAGGCACTTTCCAGGACATTCATATGGTTTAGTTAAGACTGAAACATTGACTATTCCTGATAGGGATCTAACTGGTCTGGTTTTTAATAATCTCTCTAATTTTTCACTTTTTTTAATTCTTTTTTTTAGAACTAAACTATGGTAGGATTGTAATAAAGAGATGTTAGAAGGACACAAAGCCTTGTATTCTTTAGAGATTTTCCTTTTTGCCGACGACAAATCTTTCTGGGTTTTAGCTCTTAATTTCATTAATTCTTTAATTATTAATTCGTTTGTTTTCATGAATAGTAAATATGCAAAAAAAATATTAGATAAGACTGTTTTGGATTATAACAGTATTGCTGATAAATATTCAAGAGTAAGAGAAAAGGAATGGAAAGAGTTTAATTTTCTTTTTGATAAATATCTTTCGCAAAATGATAGGATTTTAGATCTGGGTTGTGGTAATGGGCGCTTTTATCCAGCCTTTAAAAATAAAAATGTTGATTATTTAGGAATAGATGTTTCTTCTAAATTAATTGAGATAGCTAAGAATAATTACCCAGAAGGGAAATTTGAAGTTTCTTCTATCGATTCTATTTTAAGCGATTCTTTTGATAAGGTCTATAGTATTGCCGTTCTTCATCATATTCCTTCTCATGAATTACGTTTAGATTTTCTAAAAGAAATTAGAAGAGTTTTAAAAGATGATGGTTGCATAGTTTTAACAGTTTGGAATTTGAAAGATAAAATTAAGAAAAGAAATTTTCTTGATTGGTTTAAATTAGATAAGGGAGATGTTTTTCTTCCCTGGTATGGAAGTCGTGATACATATTTCCATTGTTTTAATTTAGAAGAATTGATACAATTAATAAAGGAAGTTGGATTTAAAATAATCGATAAGGGAGAAATATTAGTTGGAGAAAAACCTTATTCTAATTTCTATATTGTCGGACAAAAAATTAAAGAATAATATATAACATGGCAAAAATAAAAAAAGAAGTTGAAGTTAAGTATAATATAGTTGTTTCTGGTGCTGCTGAGATTGGTCATTGTTGTGAAAAAATAGAAGAGATATCAAAAGAAATTGGAAGAGAAATTGCTAGGCAACAACATACTTTAGTTAGCGGAGCAACAACTGGTGTCCCATATTTTTCAGCCGTAGGTTGCAACGAAGAAGGCGGATTTAATATCGGCTTCTCTCCAGCTGCTTCTGAAAAAGAACACTTAAAAGTATACAAGCTTCCATTAGAACCCTTTAATATCATGATATATACTGGAGCCGATTATGCTGGGCGGGATATCATTATGACTAAATCGGCTGATGCTGTAATTATTGCTTGTGGAAGAATAGGGACTTTGCATGAGTTTACAACTGCAGTTGAAACTAAGAAAATTATTGGTGTGCTTGAGGGAACAGGGGGAATGGCGGACAAAATTAGAGGTCTTGCGGAGAGTTATTGTAAAATATCTAGACAAGTTATTTATGACAGAGATCCTAAGTCTTTAGTTAAAAAAGTAATCAAAGAAATAAATCATCAAAAGGGTGATAATTTAAAAATACTTGATAAATAGTATGGCAATAAAAAAGAAAACAACTAAAAAGAAAGTTGTTAAAAAACCAATAAAAAAGACTGTTAAAAAGATTATTAAAAAAGAAAAGAAGATTGGTAAAATTACTCATTACTTTGACAAAATTAAAGTGGTGGCGATTAAGCTAAGTGATAATCTTTCGGTTGGAGATACGATTAGAATTGTTGGAGGTGAAAATACTGATTTTAAACAGAAGATTGCTTCAATGGAATTTAAGGGAGAAAAATTAAAGAAAGCTAAAAAAGGAAAAGAAGTTGGAATAAAAATAAAAGATAGAGCTAGGGAAGGATACAAAGTTTTTAAAATATGAAGTTTATAGCCGATTTCCATATTCACTCAAAGTACTCAAGAGCAACAAGCGGACAAACAGACTTGGAAAACATTTCTAAGTGGGCGGAAATCAAAGGAGTTAAAGTTATTGCCACGGGAGATTTTACTCATCCGCAATGGATTAAAAATATTAAAGAAGAATTAAAGCCGGCTGAACCCGGTTTATTTCAATACAAGGATTCTAATAATAGATTTTTATTAACCACAGAAATTAGTTGTATTTATTCTAAAAAAGGAAAGACAAGAAAAATTCATCTTATCGTTTTATCTCCCTCAATAGAAATTGCAGAAAAAATAAATGAAGAATTATCTAAAATAGGAAATTTAAAATCTGATGGCAGACCAATATTAGGTCTTGATGCCAAGGAACTAGCTAAAATTGTTTTAAATATTTCTTCTGATTGTATGGTTATTCCAGCTCATTGTATGACCCCCTGGTTTGGATTATTTGGTTCTAAATCAGGATTCGATTCAATGGAAGAGTGTTTTGAGGAATTATCATCTTCAATTTATGCAGTTGAAACAGGGTTATCAGCTGATCCTTCAATGCTTTGGAGAATACCTGATTTAAGGAATATTACTCTTCTTTCTAATAGCGATGCTCATAGTCCAGAAAAAATTGGCCGAGAAGCAAATATTTTTGATACTGACTTAGATTATTATTCTATTATTAACGCGATTAAAAATAAAAAAGGCTTTTTGGGAACAATAGAATTTTATCCTCAAGAAGGTAAATACTATGGAGACGGCCATCGAGCTTGTAATATCTATATGGATTCCAAAGATTCATTGAGATACAACGAGACTTGTCCTGTTTGCGGAAAGCCCTTAACCGTTGGAGTGATGAATAGAATCGAAAAACTAGCTGACAAGTCAGAGGGATTTATTCCTGATAATGCCATTCCTTTTAGAAGTATAGTTCCATTAAAAGAAATTATCGGAGAAGCTTTAGGAATTGGTCCAGGAACAAAAGGAGTTGATAGTGAGTATCAGAAATTGATTTCATCTTTTAAATCAGAGTTTAATATTTTATTAGAAGTTTCTTTTGAAGAAATTAAAGAAGTTGTTTCTAGTAATATTACTGAAGGAATCAAAAGAGCTAGAGAGGGGAAAGTTAATATACAGCCTGGATTCGATGGGGAATATGGAAAAGTGAAGATATTCTCTGAGGTTGAGAAGCGAGAAGCGATAAGACAGAAGACCTTGTTTTAGAACTTAATAGGTGTTAGTCTTTTAGTATAATAATAATTAAATAAATATATGGATTTCTTTATTATAATAGCCATGATTGTAGCGATTATTTTGATCTCAATTAGGCAAATTAATCAATATGAAAATGGAATCATATTTACCTTGGGAAAGTTTACTGGAACAATGAAGCCAGGATGGAACATCGTTCTTCCTATTATTCAGTTCTACAAAAAGGTAGATATGAGGGTTAAAGCAGTAAATGTTCCTGATCAAGAAGCTATAACTAAAGATAATATTTCAGTTAAGGTAAATGCAGTTATTTATTATAAAATAAGTTCAGCCGAAAAAGCGATATTAGAAGTTGAAGATTTTTATTACGCGGTTTCTCAATTAGCTCAAACAACAATGCGTAATGCTGTTGGTCAGGTTGAACTAGATGAACTTTTATCTCAAAGAGCTACTGTTTCAAAAAACATTAAAGACATTATTGGTGAGTCAGCTGATAATTGGGGAGTTAAAGTTGAAAATGTTGAATTGAAAGATATTACTTTACCTGAAGAGATGAAAAGAGTTATTGGAAAACAGGCTGAAGCAGAAAGAGAAAAGAGGGCTGTTATTATTAAAGCTGAGGGTGAAGTTGCTGCAGCTGATAATATGGCTAAGGCGGCTAATATTCTTGCTAGTTCTAATGGAGCGTTGCACTTAAGAACATTACAATCAATTAATGATGTTAGTTCAGATCAGTCTAATACAATTATCTTTGCAATACCTTTAGAGATTCTAAGGGCATTTGAAAAGATTGGTAAAAACCAATAATTAAAGACCGGGGTTACCCCGGTTTTTTATTTCAAATATTTTGCTTTATTTCTATTGTGTTCTTCTAAAGTCTTAGACCAAATCGTTGTTCCGTCATTAGCAGAGAGATAATAATAATAAGCTGTTTTGGTCGGATAGACAGCAGCAATAACACTATCTATGCCTGGATTACTGATTGGTCCCAAAGGAAGCCCATCATTTCTGTATGTATTATATGGAGAATTAATTTGAGTGTCTTTTATATATACTTTTGAATTTTCATCTCCTTGGGCATAAAGAACGGTGGCGTCAACTTGCAACCTCATTCCACTATCCATTCTTTTCCAAAGAATTCCCGAGACAATCTTTTTGTCTTCCATGGTTTTAACTTCTTTTTCTATCATTGAAGCCATAGTAACTATTTCAAATATTGTTTTTTTCTGTCTTTTAATTTCATCTTTTAAGTCTGAAGATATTTTTTCATCAAAATTCTTTAGCATTTTATTAATAATAATATCTATACCGTCTGTCTTATTAATATAGTAAGTGTCAGGAAAAAGATATCCTTCAAGGCTTAAATTTTCTGGTTTATCAGAAAGAAAATTAAAATTTTCTGTACTAACTGATTCATTTTCTCCCGTTGGTTTTCCTGTGATTGCGTAGAATTCTTCTTCTGTAGTTATACTTTTTTCTTCAAGATATTTAGCAATATCTCTTAAATCCCAACCTTCAATAATAGTCAATTTCTCTTTATTTGTTTCTCCACTAGTAAAAAGATTTATTATTTTTGCTGTGCTCATCTGTGAAGAAATAAGATATTCTCCAGCTTGTATTTTAGTGTATTTACCAGAAATAGCTGCGTAAATGATAAAAGCGTACTGATCTTTAATTAATTTTTCTGTTTTTAAATTTAAAGCTATCTCTTTAACTGTTTGGCCTTTTTCAATAGTAAACAATTTAGCTTCAACTTCTTTACTAGAAGACAAGAAAATAGAATTAATTGAAAAAACAATTAAAAACAAGCAAAAAAGAGAAAAAAGATAGATGATGCGTTTGTTTATCTGCATAGATATATCATATTTTACAATCACAATCTTGACAAGTATTTGGTAGGGAGTATAATTTAATCGTAAACATGGAAACAAATACTATAAAACAGTTATATACGATTGTAAATATCTGCACCAAACATGGGGTATGGTTTTTGGCTATGATTGCAACAAAAAATAAAGGGAGGGGAGATTAAAACATAATTAATATAAGATTATAAGATAAAATCCTCTCCCTAAAACGGAGAGGTTTTGCTTATAAAACAAAAATATGATAAAAACATTTTACTTAACAAAAGAAGGATTAGAAAAACTAAAGAAGGAATACGAAGATTTAAAGTCTATACAACGGAACGAGATTTTAGAATCGGCTCCTTCAATGCTTGAAGGCGATGCTTTGAATCCTGATTATTCATTTTTTAAGGAAAATTTAGAAGAGCTTGAGAAGAGGATTGAAGAATTAGATAATATTTTAAAGAATTATAAGATTATTAAAAAACCAGGAAAATCAGAGCAAGATAAAGTTTCTTTAGGGGCTAAAGTTGTTTTAAAAAATGGTTCATCTGATCACGAAGAATATAAAATTGTTGGAACTCTTGAAGCAGATCCTTTTAAAGGATTAATAAGTGACGAATCACCATTAGGTATGTCTTTTATTGGTAAAAGGGTTGGTGAGTCCATTTCTTTTAATGGAGACAATAAATACAAAATATTAAAGATACAATACGAAGAATCTTAATATGAATAAGAAAACAAAAATATTAATAAGTGTTTTTGTTATAATTAGTCTATTATCTATTTTGTGGTTTGATTTGGTTTTTTTGAAAAACAATGGGAATACTTTTAAGAAAGAATTGATGATGGCTGGAGAAAACAGCGACGTAGTTATTGTTTTTAATTCTGGAGGGTGGGGAACGGTTCCCTTTGATCAAGCCCTAGATTTCAATCCTATTATCAATGAAACAAAGGAGCTTATTGAAAGTAAAAATTATAAGGTTTCTATTGTTCAATATTACAGAACTCAAGAAAACTTTTTTGCTAAAATAGCCTCATTAAAAGAAGCCTTGTTTAATTTTCCAGACAGTTCTAAGGTTTTTTCTGATAGAATAGATGAATTTTTAGAAAAGAATCCTAATGATAAAGTAATTATAGCGGGATTATCGAATGGAGCGTCTTTTATTGATGCGGCTATGGAGGAATTAAAAGACAAAGAGGATAATGTTTGGGCTATTGAATTGGGTGCTCCTTTTTGGAAAAAAAATACTAAAAGTGAAAATATCATTTCTCTAAATAATCAAGCCGATATTCTAGCTAATGGAAAATTGGGTCAAATTATCATTTCTTTAATTAAAACACCTTTTGTCTGGATGTATAACAATATTTCAGGTAACCATATCTCTTTAACTCAAGCGATGCACGATAGTGGACACGATTATTATTGGCAGCAAGTTAAAGACGATATCACATCTTTTGTTAATAAAGAGTTCTAAAATCGGCTTGTAAGGCCGGTTTTTTTATATTAGAATAAGGGTATGAGTTTTTCAACTAAACAAAAATTGCTGTTTGGATTTTCCTTGATTTTAGGATTGATTATTTTTGTTCAGCTGGGAAAAGTTATTGGTTGGGAAGAAATAGGAAGAGCCTTTGCTGTTTTTACTGGTTGGCAGGGCCTAGTAATTATATTGTTTTCTTTTTTAATTGCGGTTATCGGTAATTGGAGATGGCAAGAAATATTAAAAGATTCAGGAATAAATGTATCTTTTTTTAATCTTTTCAAGATATATCTGGGAGGCTATTCTATGATGTATCTTATGCCGATTCTAATTTGGGGCGGTGAAGCTTTTAGGGTTTACGGCTTAACTAAAGAAAAAGATATTTCTTGGAAGAAAACATTTGCTTCTGTAATTATCGAAAGAATACTTGAGTGGACAGCCAATATTTTAATTATCTTTTTAGGATTAGCATTTTTCTTGTACAATGTTTATCTTCCTCCTAAAGAATTAACAATAATATTTGGAGTATCTTTAACATTCTTTGTTTCTATTATTTCTTATTTTTATATTAAAGCAATAGGAAAAAAAAGTATTATTCGTGATATTGTAAAAAGATTTTGGAAAAAGGAGGTGAGTGATGATAATGGTTTTATTTCTGTTGAGAATGATGTTTTTAAATATTTTCGATGGGGTAATAGCTTTAATAAGGGGGTAGCGCTTTCAATATTGAGAGCGATTGTAATGCAAGCGAGAATCTGGATATTAATAATGTTTCTAGGTAATACACTAGGATTTTTCCCATCTTTATCAATTTTAGGATTTTCATATTTATCATCAATGATTCCGATTCCAACTTCGCTTGGTTCACACGAAGCAATTCAATATTACGCTTTTACTTCTTTAGGATTATTAGGTTCAACAGCAACAGTTTTTACATTAATTTTAAGAGCAGCCGAAATAATTGTTTCTAGCGTTGGTATGATGTTTCTTTTAAGAACTGGGTTTAAATTAGCAGAGAGTAAGATTTTTAATTATGACAAAAGTAAGTAAAATAGTTAGGTGTTTAATATTAGCAGATATATCTTTTTGGACAGGGTGGGGATTGGTGAGTCCAATTTTTGCTATTTTTATTGTTGAGAAAATTCAAGGAGGAACAGCTTTGGTTGTTGGTACAGCTACTGCTATTTATTGGATTTTTAGATCTTTACTAGTTCTTCCTTCGGGAAGATTATTGGATAAGTATGCGGGAGAAAAGGATGATTATCTTTTCTTGGTAGTTGGTAATTTTATCGCTTCTTTAGTCTTATTTGGATATATCTTTGCCACTTATCCTTGGCATATATATTTACTTCAAGCTTTCTATGGAATTGGAATAGCGATGGCTTTGTCTGGATGGAGAGCCATATTCACAAGAAATATTGATAAAGGTAAAGAAGCTAGTGAATGGGCGTTAGATGATACAACGATAAGTCTCGGAACAGCAGCGGCAGGAGTTTTGAGTGGATTATTAGTTACAAAGATGGGATATTCTTTTACTTTCTTTATCGCTGGAATTTTAGGATTTTTAAGCATAATAGTACTTCTTTTTTTAAGGAAAGATATTGAAGGTGTTTTTAATAGAAGGTTCCATTCTAACTTAAAAGATATTTTTAGAACCAAGCAATGAAAAACCAAGAGGTGGCTCAAATTTTATTTGAAATAGGAGAATTCCTTGAATTGCAAGAAATTCCCTTTAAACCTCAAGCCTATCAACAAGCAGCAATTGCGATTGATAATATGGAAGAGGATATTTTAGATTTATACAAGAAAGAAGGAATCAAAGGATTAGAAAAGATTTCAGGGGTAGGAAAAAGTATTGCTGAAAAAATTGAAGAATTCTTAAAAACAGGCAAAGTTAAATATCTTAAGGAAATAAAGAAATCATCTCCAATTGATTTAGAGGAATTAACTAAAGTTGAGGGATTGGGTGTAAAGAGAATAAAAAAACTTTGGAAAGAATTAGGAGTTAGAAATTTAAAAGATTTAGAAAAAGCACTAGATGATCACAAGATTGCTCCTTTGTTTGGCTTTGGAGAAAAGATGGAACAAAACATTCTAGAATCAATTCAATTCTTAAGACAGGGAAGAGGTAGATTTCTTTTGCGAGAAATTATTCCCGAGGTAGAACGTATTTTAGAAAAGTTTAAGAAGATTAAAGGAGTTGTTAATTTGTCAGTTGCTGGTTCAACACGAAGAAGAAAAGAAACCATTGGCGATGTAGATTTCTTAATAGCTATTAAAGATACAACTGATAAATATCTAGTAGAGAAAATAATGAATACCTTTGTCTCGATGGATGAGGTTATTAAAATTGTAGGAAAAGGAGAAACTAAATCTTCTATTAGAACTAAAAATGGATTGAGTATGGATTTAAGATTAGTAAGCGAAGGCTCATTTGGGGCGGCAATACAATACTTTACTGGCTCTAAAGACCATAACATTGCTTTGCGTCGTATTGCTATAAAGCAAGGATATAAGCTGAATGAATACGGATTATTTAGAAACGAAAGAAAGATAAAGGGAGAAACAGAAGAGGAGATATATGAAAAGTTAGGAATGAATTGGATTCCTCCCGAAATGAGAGAAAATCAAGGAGAAATAGAATTAGCCATTCAAAAGAAACTTCCAATTTTAGTTGAATTAAAAGATATAAAGGGAGATTTTCATTGTCACACTTCTTGGGATGGGGGAGAACATTCAATCAAAGAAATAGCAGAGAGGGCGATTAGTTTGGGATATGAATACATAGGAATTGCTGATCATACACAGTCATTAAAGATTGAAAATGGCCTTGATGAAAAAAGAATTCTTGAACAAAGAAAAGAAATTGATTTATTAAATAAATCTTTTATTGATAAAGGAATTGATTTTAAAATATTACAAGGTTCAGAAGTAGACATTTTGAAAGATGGTAGTTTAGATATTAATGATAAAACATTAGAAACCTTAGATTATGTTTCTGTTAGTATTCATTCTAATTTTAAGATGGGAAAAAGAGAAATGACTAAAAGGATAATTAAAGCACTTGAGAATCCTTTAGTTAAAATATTAAATCATCCAACAGGAATGATTTTAGGGAAGAGGGGTGAATATGAAGTAGATATTCAAGAGGTTTTAAAAGCAGCCAAAAAAAATAATGTTGCTTTGGAAATGAATTCATACCGTTCAGACTTAGGATATCAAACAGCTAAACTAGCAAAGGAGATGGGAATTAAATTAACAATTGGAAGCGATGCTCATAATAAGAAAGAATTAGCGGATATGCAATTTGGAGTTTATCAGGCTAGAAGAGGATGGTTAGAAAAGAAAGACGTTCTTAATGCTTTATCTTTAAATGATTTAGGTCTAAGATAAAAGTAATGAAAAAACTTAAAAGTAAATGTTTGGTTTTAATGTCGGGAGGCCTTGATTCAATGCTCTCGGCCAAGATATTAAAAGAAGAAGGGCTAGAAGTAATTCCTCTCTGTTTTGAGAGTTTCTTTTTTTCTTGTATTCCAGCCGAGAAAGCTTGTAAGCAGATTGGACTAAAATTAAGAGTTGAAGACTTTAGTAAAGAACACTTAAAAATAATTAAATCTCCTAAGCATGGAAGAGGGTCTGGAATTAATCCTTGTATTGATTGCCACTTATTAATGATTAAAACTGCTGGCAAGATTATGAAAAAAGAAGGCTATGATTTCATAGCCACGGGTGAAGTATTAGGACAAAGACCAATGTCTCAGAATATTAATTCTCTTAATCTAATTGAAAAAGAATCAGGATTAAAAGGATTAATTGTGCGTCCTTTATCAGTTAAAGTTTTGCCAGCGACGATTCCTGAAAAACTAGGAATAATTAAAAGAGATAATTTTTATGATATTTCAGGAAGGGGGAGAGGAAAACAAATTGAATTAGCTAAGAAGTTTAAAATAAAAGAATATCCTAGTCCAGCTGGAGGCTGTATTTTAACTGATCCTAATTATTCTCAAAGATTATCTGAACTATTTAAAAGAGTTCCTAAGTTTACTGGGAACGATGCAGAAATAATTAAGTTTGGTCGAATTTTTTGGAATAAAGATTTATTAATCATTGTTGCTCGAGACGCTGAAGAATGTGCTAAGTTGACTGGTCTAAGAAAAAGGGGAGATGTAGTATTAGAACCTTATAATTTTTCTGGTCCAACCGTGTTAGTTCGTAAATACAAAAAATCATCTCAGAAAGAGATGATTGATTGTGGGACTGCATATGGTTTTCAATATGCTAAGAAGATCCCCGATGATTTTATTTTGAAACTTTTACCTTCTCCAAAACCTTTATAAAGATTTCTGGATTTTCTTCGGCTAATTGAGACAATATCTTTCTATCTAATTCAATGTTACATTTCTTTAGAGCTGGAATGAATTTACTATAAGTCATTCCGTTTTCTCTTAATGCAGCATTCATTTTAACAATCCATAATGATCTCTTGTCTCTCTTCTTTACCTTTCTATCTCTGTAAGCATATGACCATGCTTTCATTAAGGCTTGCTTAGCAGCGATGAATTTGGTACTTCTGGTCCATTTATAACCTTTAGCCGCTTTGATAACTTTCTTTCTTCTTTTGTGGGCGGCAACACCTCTCTTTACTCTTACCATATGTTTATTTTCCTAATATTTTTCTAATAATCTTAGCTTCTGATGGAGACATTTCTACCATTTTCTTCAAAGATCTTTTCTTTTGAGAAGACTTCTTTGATAAAAGGTGGTCTTGTCCAACGGCTCTCCTCATGACCTTTCCTGATTTTGTTACTTTAAATCTTTTGACTAAAGATTTTCTTGTTTTTGCTTTCATGTTATTTTTTTGAAATAATCATTGATAATCCTTTCGGTTCTTTTTTTAACTCTCTATCAATCTTTATTTCTAATTTAGTTTTTAATATTTCTATAAATTTATTCACTCTTTGAATTCCGAAGTCGGCTAATGATTTTTCTCTTCCTCTTAAACGTAGTTCGATATTTATTTTATCTCCCTTGTTTAGGAATTTTTCAGCAGCATTGACTCTGGTTGCGATATCATTATCTGAAATGTTGAAAGTCAATCTAATATTCTTTGTTTCTGATTGTTTGCTTCCGGCAAGATTCTTTCTTTCTTTCTTTTGGAGTGAATAGAGATATTTGCCGTAATCTCCTAGTTTACAGATAGGGGGGCTAACCTTATCCGTAACCATAATGAGATCAATGCCTTTTTCTCGAGCAGTTTCTAATGCCTGAGGCAAAGTAAAAACGCCCAATTGTTGGCCGTCTTCTGCGACTAGCCTCACTTCATTTGCTCTTATTTGATTGTTGTATAATGGTTTATTCATTAATTGTGGAGGTGGCGAGTAATGAGCTCGCGTCCAAATATTATCCGATAATAACTCTACAAGCGTATTCCAATCTATTTTACAAGAATAAAGCTTAAGACTGGAAAGAATGCTTTAGACTCGAATCCTTGTTTTTTAAGTAATACATCTTGGATTAGGAATGTATTACCGGCCTCGCGATTTTAATGCCCTTTACTGCCCAGCGAGAATCGGCAGGAGGACACGCACTAAGCGTATGCTAATGCGGGTTGTTCAAATAAGTTGGCACTTGATTTGAGTTCTCTAAGTTTTACGAGATTTGAGAATACTCGGCTTGCATATTATTTTCAAACATCTGTCGAAGCGAATTCACCCCCTTACTTTTAACTCATTTCTTATCTTTCTATCAATTTCTCTTTTCTTGATAGATTCTCTTTTATCAAACTTCTTCTTGCCTTTGGCTAGGCCAAATTCAAGTTTTATTTTGTGTTTCTTAGTATAAACCGAAATAGGCACTAAAGTCAAGCCCTTTTCTGTTGATTTTTGAAGCAAATATTCAATTTCTTCCTTGTTTAAAAGTAGCTTTCTATCCCTTCTTGGGTCGTAGCCTTTATCGGCGTTTTCCGGTTGATAAGGAGGAATATTTCCTCCAATCCAGAAAGCCTCGGCTAAACCAGTTTTATCGCGTTTAACGAGGATATAGGTGCCAGATAGACTAGTGCTTCTCGTTCTCAAGCTCTTAACTTCTTGCCCATTCAATACTAAGCCGGCCTCGAACTTTTCGAGGACTTCATAGTCAAAATATGCTTTTTTGTTTTGGGCTATACTCATATCTTTATATTACTTGATTTTTATAGATATTGAAAGGTGATAAAAAAAAGAGAGGTTAGTATCACTTTTGTGAAGACATAACCTCTTTGTTCTCAGGGCAGATTTAATGTAAGACAGAGATATGGTATTCCTGCGTTACATAATAGTGCCACGATACACATACAGAAGCAGCCAGCAAGGAAAGACTTTGATCCATTACTATCTTTTCGATAGTTGTATGAGGATTTCATCATTCTAACGTACCCCCTTATAAGAAGGTAAATCATTGCTATTGCTGCAATTACCAACACTACTGCAATTGTTAACGTCATGTTTCTCACTATTATTACTATACAATATAATATAATAAATGTCAAGAGTTACTAATCCACAGATATCTGATAAAGTATACGTATGAATATAAGGGAGGAAATCAAGAATAGTGTTTTAAAATCAATCGAAATCCTTGATTATAAAGGGGATTTTTCAGTTAAAGTATTAAAAACTCAAAAATCTTCTTCTGGAGACTATTTTGTTAATATTGCTATAGAAATAGCTAAAAAAGAAGGAAAAGACCCGATGGAAGTAGCTGAGAAGATAAAAGACAATATTAGCGGTAAGTATTTTGAGAAGATTGAAATAATAAATCCAGGGCTTATTAGTTTTTTTATCTCAAAAGATTACTTTTTAAAAGAGGTTAAAGAAGCCTTAAAAAGAGGAAATAGGTTTGGGCAGTTTTCTAAAAAGAAAGAAAAAATACAAATTGAATTTATCTCTGCTAGTCCAATCGCTCCTTTGACCGTAGGTCAAGGAAGAGAAGGTATTTTTGGCGATGTTTTAGCTAATGTTTTTAAAAGGTATGGGTTCAATGTTAAAAAATCATATTATGTTAAGGATCAAGGAAAATTGATTTCAATTCTTGGCCATTCAGTTTTAAAAGATGATGAAGCTGAATACAATGGAGAGTATATTGATAAATTACATAAAAGTATAAAAGGCAAAGATCCTTCTATTGTTGGTAAAAAAGCAGCTAAGATTATTCTGCAAAAAATAATTAAAAAAACAGTTAGAAATTTAAAGATTAGATTCGATGAATGGACACTAGAAAGTATTTTATCTAAAAATAAAGAGGCTGATAAAATATTCAATCTTTTAAAAGAAGAAGGATTAATTTATGAACAAGAGGGAGCTGAGTGGTTTATGTCGACAGCTTTGGGAGATGAAAGAGATAGAATGGTTATTAAAAGTGATGGCGAAAAGAAATCTTTATTAGATGATATTGCTTATCATAAATATAAGTTTGAGAAAAAGAAGTTTGATAAAGTTATTGATATCAGAGGGATTGATTATTTATATGATTTCCCAGGATTACTATCCGGAGTTGACGCGATGCTACATATGAATAAATTGCAGATTGTTCTTTTACAATTTGTTGTTTTGGTTGAAGGAGGAAAAACTGTTCGAATGTCAAAGAAGGGAGGAGAGTTCATTGTCTTAGACGATTTATTAGATGAATTGCCCGTTGATGTTATTCGCTTTTTCTTTTTAAGAGAATCAGCTGACACTTATTTAAACTTTGATTTGGATTTAGCTAAAGATATTTCTGAAAAGAATCCAGTTTTTTATATCCAGAATGCTTATGCAAAAATATCAAGGATCCTTAATGGTTTTAAAAATATATTAGGCATTAGAGAAATTAAGAATGTCGAGTTTTTAAATAGTAAAAAAGAAATTGATCTAATGAAGCAGATATTAAGATTTCCAGAAATTATTGAAGACACCGTTCAAGATTACGAAGTTGAGAGAATTTCTCAATATGCAATTGATCTAGTTAATTCTTTCTATAAGTTTTATACCAGGTGCTATGTCTCAACTAAAGACAAAAAAGTTAAAGAAGCTCAATTGAATCTAATTATAATGACAAAAATTGTTCTTAAGAATACTTTAGATTTAATGGGAATTAGAGCGCCAGGGAAGATATAGGGTTCAAAGTATCACTGTAGACACCATTTATACGGTGTTTTTTTGATATTAAATAAGGCTTGCTAATTACCGATTTTATTTTCTAATTTAAAACTGGGGATAATTCTTTTGCTCTGTCTATAAACGAAAGGTAGGATTAATTAGTAATCCGTAAGAGATTGTTTTTTATTTATGAAACAAAATATGTATATCAAAGGAGTAGGAATGACTAAGTTTGATTATTCTCAGAAGTATTGGTGGCAATTTGCTTACGAAGCAGCAGTTGATGCTTTGAAAGATGCAAAATTAGGAATATCTCAGATTGACGCAATTGTTTTTACTGGAATGTCGAGTGCGGCAGGAGGAGAACATCAGACCCATAAAGTGTCTTTTCTTTCGGGTTTATTTAAAACAAATGTTCCAATCATTGAAGTTCCTTCAGTTTGTGGGGGAGGAGGAGTGGCTTTGTGGACAGCTCTACATTTAGAAGGTTTTAAAAATATTCTAGTTTTAGCTGGAGAAAAATTAGTTGATAATAAAAGTGAAATTGTCGTTGATTATATTTTATCAGCAGCTGAAAGAGTGATGGAACAAACAGAAGGAATGCTTTTTCCAGTTCAAAATGCTTTAATCTGGCAGCAGTATGTGAAAAAATACGGAGGCAGTATGGATGATTTATCTTTGATTGCTTTTAAGAATCATACTAATGCGGCTTTGAATCCCAATGCTTATTTTTATAATCGACCAATGGATTTAGAAAAAGTAAAGAATTCTCCAGTTGTTTCTTCTCCTCTTCGTTTAATGGATTGTTCGCTTTCAATTAATGGAGGAGCGGCTGCAGTTGTTTCAATTGAACCATCAGACATCGAAGTTATTGGTTCTGGTTTTGTAACTGATTACATTTTAACTTTTGAAAGAGATGATATTACTCATTTTAAAGCTACTAAATTAGCAGCTAAGGCAGCATATACTCAAGCAGGAATTACTCCAAAAGATGTTAATGTTGCTGAAGTTCACGATGCCTTCACTTCAGTTGAATTAATTTCTTACGAAGATTTAGGGTTTGCTGAAGAAGGAAAAGGGGGAGAATTAATCAGATCAGGAAAAATAAATCTTAAAGGGGAGATGCCGGTTAATACTTCCGGTGGATTGAAAGCTAAAGGTCATCCTATTTCAGCTACTGGTTTAGCTCAGGTTTTTGAAATAGTTAATCAATTAAGAGGTAAATGTGGAGAACGCCAAGTTTCAAATCCGAAGATTGGTTTAACACATAATATTGGAGGGGCAGGAGGAAGTGTTACAGTTCATATATTTAAAAAAATATAATATGGTTTTTTATCAATGTTCAAAATGTAAAAAGGTTTGGCAGCAACCAGTAGAGATTTGTCCCGAGTGTTTTTCTCGATTAGAAAAAGTGAAAACATTAAAAGCTAAAGTAGTTGGAATTTCTAAGGTTAGTATTTCATCGGTTCCTCATCCCGAAGTTCCATATTTTGCTTTAGTCTTGGAAGATGAATTGGGAAATAAGTGGGCTAACAAATCAGTGAAAGAATATGCTATTGGAGAAGAAATTAATTTTACAACAGGTTCCGATAATTCGGTTGCTGTTTGGAGAACTAAATACGATATTATTGATTCAATTGAAAAGATATTCAGTTTATTAAATTTGTCTTTAAATGAAAATTTAAAGATTGTTATCTTACCGACTTTATTTTCTCCTAATCATGCTTATTTTAGAGATAATACTTCTCCTGAATTTCTTGATGCAGTATTAAAGTTCCTTTTTGAAAAAAATATTAAGTTAGAGAATATTAAAATAGCAACTCAAAGTTTTGATGAAGCTCCAATCGAAGGCATGGCTCAAAAGTCAGGTCTTCTTGATATTTGTTTGAAAAACAAAATAATGCCATTGGATTTATCTAAATCGAATTTTGTTAAAAAGGGTAATTTAGAAATAGCAGAGGATATCTTAAATGCCGATATTGTTTTGAATTTATCAATGATGAAAGCTTGTAAAGCTAGTGCCTCTGAAAATATTTATAGAACACTAAAGAAAGAAAACTTTGCTTCATTAAAATACTTACAATCAGAAGAAGATATTGTAAATGAATTAAAAAATAATTTAACAAATATTGTTACTTTAGGAGAAGCTGACTTTGTTCAGAAGCAGAACAAGACCATTGTTTATCCTGGTTTGATTTTAGGAAGCAAGAGCTTCCTTAATTTAGATAGGGTTTTTAATGAAATAATGATGGTAGATAAATTACCTGAAATTTTGAAAGAAGTTGATATTCAAAATATTGAAATAACAGGAAGAGATATTAAAGAAGTAAAGTGTATTAATAATTAAATTAAAAATATGTTTAAAGACAAAGTTGTTTTAATAACGGGAGCCTCTCAAGGAATAGGCAGAGTGATAGCTCTAAAGTTTGCTTCATTGGGAGCTAAGGTTGCTTTAAATGATATTCCTTCTCAAGAAGAAAACTTGAAAAAGGTGACTGAAGAAACTGGCGGTAAATATTTTTTAGCAGATGTTTCTAAAATGGATCAAGTTGAAAAAATGATGGCTGATGTTTCTAAAGAATTAGGTGGGCTAAATGTTTTAGTTAATAATGCAGGAATAACTAAGGATAGGACTTTAGCTAAAATGACAGTTGAAGAATGGCAAAGAGTAATTGATATTAATTTAACAGGAGTCTTTAATTGTTCTAAAGCTGCTTTAACACTTCTTATTCCTAGTCAGGGAAACATTGTTAATGTTTCTTCTATTGTTGGACAAAGAGGTAATTTTGGACAAGCTAATTATTCCGCCTCAAAAGCAGGAATAATTGGCTTTACTAAGTCAGTTTCTAAAGAAGTAGGAAGATTTAATGTCAGGGTCAATGCTATTGCTCCTGGATTCATTGAAACTAAAATGGCTGAAGCTATTCCTGAAGAATTAAAAGTTGCAGTTAAAAGACTGACTTCATTGGGAAGATTTGGAAAACCAGAAGAAGTTGCTGCAACGGTTGCTTTTTTAGCTTCTCCTGAAGCCAGCTTTATAACTGGAGAAGTAATAAATATTGATGGTGGCTTATCATTATAATTATGCTTTATTCAAAAGAACAAATTAAAGAAATAATCCCATATCAAGACCCTTTCTTGTGGGTTGATGAAATTGAATCAATTGAAGGGGATACGATTATTGGTTTTAAGCAAACCAATTTTACTGATGAATACTTTAAAGGACACTTTGTTGATTTTCCGATTATGCCTGGAGTATTAGTAGTTGAGGGAATTGCTCAAACTGGAACTTTATTATTAAGAGAAAAGATTGGGCGTGACCACAAGAAAAAACATCTTTTAGCTTATCAAGTTAGAAGTGCTTTGTTTTACGAACCAATCTGGCCAGGAGATAAAATTAAATACAAAGTTAAACTTTTAGGAATTTACAATGATAAGATTGTTAACTTTTTAGGTGAAGCTTTTGTTGATGATAGTCGTAAGTGCGAAGTAAGATTCAGTGTTGCGGTGATGGATAAAACAGAAATGGAAGAAAAGAAGTCATCGGCTAATAAAGAAAATAAAGATGGAACAGTTAAGTTTTTTAAACTACCGAATTTAAAAATAGGAAATGTTTTTGCTAAATTACCAATTATTCAAGGAGGAATGGCGGTTCGAGTTTCTTTACATAACTTAGCCGGCAATGTTGCCAAAGAGGGTGGAGTAGGAATTATTGCTGTTTCAGGAATGAAAGATACAGAAGAAGTTAAAAGTGAAATAAGAAAGGCAAGAGAGATTTCTGGAAACAATGGAGCAATTGGAATAAATATTATGGGAGTCGTAGGAAGATTTAAAGAATTAGTTAAGGCGGCAGTAGAAGAAAAAATAGATTTGATTATTCAGGGGGCTGGTTTTAGAAAGGATGTTTTTGATATTGCCAAAGAAGGCAATGTTCCAGTTTTTGCCATTGCTTCTTCAGCTAAGGTGGCAAAGAGAGCTGAAGATTCTGGAGCTTCAGCTGTTATTATTGAAGGAAGTGATGCGGGAGGGCATTTGGGATTTCCCGAAGGGCATCCCTTTAGACACGCAATAGATATTGTTAGAGAAGTAGTTAAAGAAGTTAAGATTCCAGTTATTGCCGCCGGAGGAGTTTTTAATGGAAAAGATATTGTTGATATGCTTCGCGCTGGAGCATCAGGAGTGCAGATGGCTACTCGTTTTGTGGCAACCGAAGAATGTGATGCTGATTTAAAGTTTAAAGAAACATATTTAAAAGCTAAAGAAGAAGATATTGTAATTATTCATTCGCCAGTTGGATTACCAGGTAGGGCGATTAGAACTCCTTTTGTAGAAAAACTTTTAAAAGGAGAAGCACCAAAAGTTAATCTTGCTGAATGTGAAGGATGTATTGGTCCAGTTTGCGATAAAAGTTATTGCATTTTGAAAGCTTTAGAAAATGCTAGAAAAGGAGATTTAGAAAATGGATTAGTTTTTGCCGGAGCGAATGCTTGGAGAATTGATAAGATTGTTAAAGTAAAAGACTTAATAAAAGAATTAGTGGATGAAGCAGAACAAATATTAGCTAGAGATCCCTTAATTAAGACAATATAATATGTTTGAAAATAATAAATTAACAAAATTATTAAATATTCAGTATCCGATTATTCAAGGAGGAATGGCGGGAGTTTCAGAACATACTTTAGTTGCCGCTGTTTCTAGTGCTGGAGGATTGGGAGTGATAGGTTCTGGCTTTGCTTCTCCAAGTTGGCTAGAGGAAGAAATTAAAATGACCAAAGAAATGACTGATAAACCATTCGGAGTAAATTTATTAATGCAGAATCCTAATATCGCTGATTTAGTTAAGGTGATTATTAAAGAAAAAGTTCCGGTTGTTTTAACTGGTGGAGGAAATCCTTTACCCATTCTTCCTTATTTAAAACAATCAGGAATAAAAGTTATTGCTGTTGTTCCTTCAGTTAGATTGGCGGCCAAAATGGAACAGAATGGAATTGATGGAGTGGTAGTGGAAGGAATGGAATCAGGAGGACACATTGGAGAGAATTCAACTTTTTGTTTAGTTCCTCAGACTAGAAAAACTATTAAGAATATTCCTTTAATTGCGGCGGGAGGAATATTTAATGGAGCAACTTTTGCTTCTGCTGTAATACTAGGTGCTGACGGAGTGCAGATTGGAACTAGGTTTATGGCCTCAACAGAATGCCAGATTCACGAGAATTACAAGCAAGCTATTGTTAATGCGACTGATGAAGATATTACTGTAGTAGCTAGATTTACTGGCCATCCGATTCGTGCAATCAAAAACAAGCTTTCAGAAACAATTAAGAAAATGGAAGAAAAGAGTCCTTTTCCTGAAGAATTGAATTCAGAAAGATTTGCTGGAAATAAAGGTTCGGCCAATATTGATTTAACTCCTTTGTTATGTGGTATTTGTGCTGGAGGAATAGACGAGATTAAAAGCTGTAAAGAGATTATTGATGAGATTATTAACGATGCTAAGAATTCAATAAAAGAAAGCGAACATTTCTATGAATAAAATTCTTTCAACAATATTAAAAATTACTTTAGCTCCTTTAGTTGGATTTTTATTCATTAAAGAGGTTAAGGGAAAGGATAATTTTCCAAAAAGAAATGTGATTTTAGCTTCTAATCATCAGAGCTATTTAGATATTCTTCTTTGTGGATATATTTGTGTTCCTAGAAAATATACTCATATTGGACAAGTAGATAGAGAAAATAAAGGATGGAGCGGTTTAAGAGATTTTATCTATTCTTTAGGAGAAGTTATTCCAGTAAATAGAAAAGATGATGAATCAAAAAAACAAGCTTTTTTATCAGCTGTTAATTTCTTAAAGAATGGATATTCTTTAGTTATTTATCCTGAAGGAACAAGAACTAGGACTGGAGAAGTAGGAAAAGGAAAATGGGGAGTAGCTAAGTTTTTTCTTGAAACTGGAGTACCAATTCTTCCAATGGGAATTAAAGGAGCTTTTGAATTATTTCCTCCAGGAGAAAAACCAAAAGTCAAAAAGAATATTAGATTAAATATCGGTAAGCCGCTTTTCTTTAAAGAAGAGTTTGAGACTTCAAAAGGAATGGATCGTGATTCAAAAGAATATGAAAATCTTTGTATTAAGATTACAGAAAAAGTAATGGAAGAAATTAAAAAACTAACCTATGAAGATTAAGAAAATTAAAAAAATTCTAATTGCCAATAGGGGAGAAATTGCCTTGCGGATAATAAGGACCTGCAAAGAGATGGGAATTAAAACCGTCGTTCTTTGTCCTAATCCAGGAGAAGAAAAGAATTTCTTAGAAACTACCTTAGCCGATGAATATTACTTTTTAGAAGAATTAGGCGTTAAGGGATACCTTAATATGAGAAAGATTGTAGAAATCGCTAAGAAAGCAAAAGTTGATGCTATTCATCCCGGCTATGGATTTTTAGCTGAGAACTGGAGGTTCGCTCAGCTTTGCGAAAGAAACAAGATTAAATTCATTGGTCCAAGTTATAATCTTTTGAGTAAATTTGAAGATAAGATTGAAGCTAAGAAAATTGCTAAGAAAGTTGGAATACCAACTTTGCCAGCTAGTGATAAGCCAATCATGAATAAAAAAGATTTAGCTATGTGGGCTAATAAAATTAAGCCACCCTTTATTTTAAAAGCTCAGAAAGGAGGCGGAGGAATGGGAATAAGGATTATTGAAAATAAGATAAACTTAGGAGAATTGTTTGCTATTTCATTAGCTGTTCAAAGACAGATGGCTACAGCTTTTGCTGATGCAGATTTCTTTTTAGAAAAATATCTTCCTGAAGTAAGGCATATTGAATTCCAGATATTAGGAGATGGCAAGAATGCTGTCCATTTAGGAGAGAGAGAATGCACGATTCAAAGAAGATTCCAAAAGCTTCTAGAAGAAGCACCTTCTTCTTTTATCGATTCTAAAACTAGAGAAGAAATGGGTTATTGGGCAGTAAAGATAATAAAGGAGTTAAAATACAAGGGAGCAGCTACAGTTGAATTTTTAGTTGATAACAATAAGAATTTTTATTTCATGGAAGTTAATCCGAGAATTCAAGTTGAACATCCAATTACCGAAGCTATTACTGGAATAGATATTGTTGAGCAGCAGATAAGAATTGCTCAAGGAGAATTATTATCTTTTGCACAAAAAGATATTCATTTCAATGGCTATGCTATTGAAGCAAGAATAAATGCTGAAGATCCGCAAAGAGATTTCCAGCCAACACCAGGAACAATTGAAAAGTATTTTCCTTCAGGAGGACAAGGAGTCTTCTTGCATAGCTTCTTGCATCATGGGCAGGAAATATATCCTTATTTCGATTCTTTATTAGCTAAGGTTGTAGCAACAGGCAAAACAAGAAAAGAAGCAATAAATAAGCTAAAGAGAGCATTAGACGAAATTATTATTCAAGGAGTTGATACGACTATTCCTTTCTTTAAATTATTATTAGAAGACAAGGATTTCAAGAAAGGAAATTATAATACTAATTTTATAGAGAAAAGCGGAATAGTAAAAGATTTAATGTTAAAACCATATTTAAAGAAAATAGAGAAGAAGATAGGGGGAGAAATGAATGAAGAAGAATTAGCCAATATCGTTTTCCATGTTTACGAAAAGATTAAAAAGGTTAATGGATTTTCTCGTACATATGTTTCTAAATGGCTTAGCCCAGAAAGATTAAAGATGATTGATTAATATATGGATTTTAAGATAAAGATCAAAAACAAAGAGCATCATATTGAATTAAAAGAAAACGGCGGAGCAGTAAAGGTTAAGGTTGGAGAAAAGGAGTTTGTTTTTGGAAAGAATAAAGAAGGATTGATAACAACGCAATCTGCTAAAAAAGATTCTTTGAACAAAGAAGTAATTTCTTCTTTATCAGGAGTCGTAACTAATGTTTTTGTTAAGGAAGGAGAAAGTGTTGGAACGGGAAAGAAGTTTTTAACTTTATCAGCCATGAAGATGGAGAATGAAATAGTAGCTGAGAATGATTGTAAAATTAAAAAGATATTAGTTAAAGAAAATCAACAAGTTAAAGAAGGAGAAGGCTTAATTATTTTAGAATAATATGCAAATAGAAAATTTCAAATCAATTTCTTCAACTAACCAGAAAGCCAAAGAAATGAGTAGTCTCGGGGTTGCTCCTTGGACAGTTGTTGTTTCTGATGTCCAAGAAAATGGGTATGGCCGAAAAGGAGAATCTTGGTATTCTCCTTTAGGCGGATTGTATTTTTCCATCATTCTTCCTCACGGGAATATTGATGATTTGCAGATAATAACTATTTTAGCTGCTTTCATTGTCGCTAAAACAATTAAAGAGTTTTTCAATGTCGAACCTTTAATTAAATTACCGAACGATGTTTTATTAAATGGAAAAAAGGTTTGCGGAATTTTAACTGAGAATGTTATTGGCAGTGACGTAAAACTTTCAGTGATAGGAATAGGAATCAATACTAATACCGAAAGCTTTCCTTTAGAATTAAAAGATATTGCTACTTCTCTAAAGATTGAATTAGGGCGTGAAGTAGATAATAGAGAATTATTAGAAAAAATAATTAATGAATTGAAGAATCAATTCAAAACAATTAGCGAATAAATATTATGAAATTTAAAAAAGAAATAGAAAAATTAAATAATACTTTATCGAATATAGATGATTCTAATTTAATAGAAAAACAACATCAGAAGGGGAAGCTGGGAGCAAGAGAAAGAATCAGTCTTATTTTAGATGAAAATAGTTTTACTGAATTAGATGCTTTTATTGAGAGTCGGTTTTCTAGCTTAGATTTAGATAAGAAGAGGTTTTTAGGAGATTCGGTAATCACTGGGTTTGGTAAAATCAATGGCCGAACTGTTTATCTCTATAGTCAGGACTTTTCTAAGATGGGAGGATCATTAGGAGAGATGCATGGAAAAAAGATTACTAAGATAATTGAGCTGGGAAGAAAAACAGGTTGTCCTGTTATTGGAATTATTGATTCGGGGGGAGCTAGAATTCAAGAAGGAGTTTCTAGTCTAGATGGCTATGCCAGCATTTTTAGAAGCATGGTCAAAGCTTCGGGAGTTGTTCCTCAGATCAGCATCATGGTTGGACCTTCAGCGGGAGGCGCTTGCTATGCTCCTGGATTATCCGACTTTATCTTCATGACCGAGGGAATCTCTCAAATGTATATTACCGGTCCAGAAGTAATAAAAAGAGTTACTGGGGAAGATGTAACATTCGAAGGATTAGGAGGAGCAACGGTACATTCAACTAAGAGTGGTTGCGCTCATTTTGTATATGAAAACGAACAAGATTGTTTTAATGGAGTTAAGAATCTTTTTTCTTACATTCCTCAGAACAATACAGAAGATTCGATTGTTAATCAGGAATCTTCTGAAGAAGTTAAAAATGATAATATATTAGAAATAATTCCAGAGGAACAAGAAAAGGGATATGACATCAAAGCAATCATTAAAGAAGTTTTTGATGATGATACTTTTTTTGAAGTCCATGCCAAGTTTGCTATTAATGTGGTAGTTGGCTTTGCTAGATTAAATGGAAGCGTTGTAGGAATAGTTGGCAATCAGCCTAAATCAATGGCCGGAGTATTAGATATTGATTCTTCAGATAAGATTGCTAGATTTGTTCGTTTTTGTGATGCTTTTAATATTCCTTTAATTAATTTAGTTGATACTCCTGGATATCTTCCTGGAACTAATCAAGAATATCAAGGAATCATTCGTCATGGAGCAAAAGTATTATATGCCTATGCTGAAGCAACAGTTCCTAAGATTAGTTTGATTTTAAGGAAAGCTTTTGGCGGAGCATATATTGCTTTAGCTTCTCGTGATTTAGGATATGATTGTGTTATTGCTTGGCCCTGCGCTCAAATCGCAGTCATGGGAGCAGAGCAGGCAGTAAAGATTATTTTTAAAAAGCAATTATTAGAAAGCAAGAATCCAGCAAAGTTAGAAAAAGAAAAGATACAAGAAATTAAAGATGGTTTCCTTGATCCTTTTTGTGCCGCTAAGCTGGGTCAAATAGATATGATTATTGATCCAAGAGAAACAAGAAGTGTTTTAATTAGATCACTAGAATCCCTAGCAACGAAAAGAGAGGGATTGATAACAAGAAAACATGGCAGCATGCCTTTGTAATTTTAATTAAAGAAATGATTTTATACAAAATTGATGAAATAAAGTGTCTTGGTTGCGCAGGATGTACAGTCTTCTGTCCTGAAGGAATAACAATAATGAGTAATGGGAAGGCGAAGATAAAGGATTGTAAAGAATTAGAGAAATGCGGAGGAGAAAAGCTGTGTCCTCGCAAAGCAATTATCAAAATACAAGAAGAACAAGAGAAAACCGCTGTTTAATAACAGGGTTTTTCTTTTACTTGTTTAGTTGCATTTTTCAGCTATAATTAGATTATCTATGAATATACGTGAAGAAATCAAGAATAATGTATCTAAATCATTGAAATCTCTAGGGTATGGAGATGATTTCGTGGTCAAAGTTTTAAAACCGAAAGAAGCTTCTTTTGGGGACTATTCAGTTAGTGTAGCAATGGAAATAGCTAAAAAAGAAGGAAAGAATCCTGCGGAAATAGCTGGAGCGATAAAAGAGAAGATTGATAGTAAATACTTTGAGAAGATAGAAGTAGTTAATCCTGGGTTTATTAATTTCTTTGTTTCTAAAGAATTTGTCTTAAATGAAATTCAAGAAGTTTTGAAAAAGGGAAAGAAGTTCGGAGATTTAAATATTTCTAAAGATAAGATACAGGTTGAGTTTATTTCAGCTAATCCAACTGGTCCTCTAACTGTGGGAAATGGAAGAGGTGGTCCATTTGGAGATGTCTTAGCTAATGTTCTATCAAAGACTGGAGCTAAAGTTGAGAAAGCTTATTACGTTAATGACTATGGCCAGCAGATATTATCTTTAGGTCATTCAGTTTTAAAAGATGATGAAGCAAAATATTCAGGAGAATATATTGATGAATTAGCTTTGCTAATTAAAGAAAAAGATCCTTACAAAGTTGGAGTGAAAGCTGCTTCAATTATTTTAGAGAGCATTAAGAAAACAGTTGCTAATTTAAATATTAAATTTGATGAATGGTTTTCTGAATCTTCTTTGCATGATAAAGGAGAGGTTAAAAAAGTAATTGAGTTTTTAAAGAAGAAAGGATTCACATATGAATCAGAAGGAGCTTTGTGGTTTAAATCAACTATGTTTGGAGATGAGAGAGATAGGGTAATAGTAAAGACTGATGGAAACAATACTTATTTAGCTGGAGATATTGCTTATCACAAAAACAAATTTGAGAAGAATAAATTTAATAAAGTAATTAATATTTGGGGAGCAGATCATTTTGGTGATGTTCCTGGTTTAATGGCGGGAGTAGAAGCAATAGGGCACAAAGGACAATTAGAAGTTGTTTTATTACAATTCGTTACCGTCATGAAAGATGGTAAGCCAGTGAAGATGTCGAAGAGAATGGGAACAGTTGTCTTAATGGATGATTTATTATCTGAATTACCAGCTGACGTAATTAAGTTTTTCTTTTTACAGAAATCAAACAATACTCATTTAAATTTTGATATGGATTTAGCTCGTGAGCAATCAGAAAAGAATCCTGTTTATTACGTTCAATATGCTCATGCTCGTATTACTAGTATTTTGAGGAGTGCTGGAGTTTCTTCTGTTAAGAAAATTAATAATGTAACTTTACTTACTCATCCGAGTGAAATTGAGTTAATGAAAGAAATATTGAAATTATCAGAAATAATAGAAGATACTTCTCTCGATTATCAAGTTCACAGGATTCCTCAGTATGCGATTGATTTAGCGACAGCATTCCACAAGTTTTATAACGATTGTCATGTTTTAGTTGAAGATGAGAAATTAAAAGAGGCGAGATTGGGTTTAGTTTATGCGACCAAGATTGCTTTGAAGAATACATTAGAACTAATGGGAATATCTGCTCCAGAGCAGATGTAAAGACATGAAAAATATTAAAAATTTAACAAACAGAATAATTGCTTTCAGAGATGCTAGAGATTGGAAACAATTTCATAATCCTAAAGATGTTTCATTATCTCTAGTTTTAGAAGCTGGAGAAGTAATGGAACATTTTCAATGGAAAAACAAAGAAGAAATAGAAGAATATATAAAAACAGACAAAGAACACATAGGAGATGAGTTGGCAGATGTTTTATATTGGGTTCTTTTGATGAGCCACGACTTAGATATAAACATTCTTGATGCTTTAGAAGAGAAAATAAAAAAGAATGAAGAAAAATATCCAGTAGAAAAAGCTAAGGGTAAGCACACTAAATATAATAAACTCTAAAAATGAGACTTTATTCAGGGTCAGTTATTCAATTCGTTGACGATTCTATTCATAACCAAATAGGAGATAAGCTAAAAGAATCTTTTTTTAATTATTTTCGTTATTATCCTTCTCCAAATGAAGTTCAATCATGGAGGAATTCTTTGCGTGCAATATCTCAGGTTTTTAACTTTTCTGGATTAAATGATCATGGGATAATTCTTGAATATCAACTTCCTCAAACATCGAAACGTCTTGACTGTATGGTTACTGGTCAAGATTATTTAGGCAATGATCGAGCTGTTATTATTGAGCTTAAACAATGGGAAGAGTGTGACTTTTCTGATGGAGAAAATGAAGTAATAACATGGGTCGGTGGAGCCAAAAGAGAGGTTCTTCATCCTTCTATTCAAGTTGGTCAATACAAAATGTATTTACAAGATTTTCATCCAGCATTTGATGGTGAAAAGTCAATTAAATTAGATTCAGTTTCTTATCTTCATAACTATTCATTTTTAGAAAACGATGAGTTATTATCGTCTAAATTTACAGAAAAGATTAAAAATAGTCCAATTTTTGGAGCTGACGATGTAGATAGTTTTAGCGATTATCTTAAAAAAAAGCTTTCTTCTGGCGGTGGTCTTCCAATACTTGAACGCGTTGAAAAAACAGAATACAAAACAAGTAAAAAATTAATGGATCACGTTAGTAAAATAATAAAAGAAAAGAGCGAGTATATTTTACTTGATGAACAATTAATTGTTTACGATAAGGTTCTTTCTCTTGTTAAAAAAGGAATTGAAAATAATAAAAAATCAGTAGTAGTGGTTAGTGGTGGTCCAGGGACAGGTAAATCAGTAATTGCTATTAATCTTATGGCAGATTTACTGCGTGCTGGATACGACACTAATTACTCTACCGGGTCTAAGGCTTTTACAGAAACTCTTAGGAAAAAAATTGGTGTTCGTGGAGCAGTTCAATTTAAATATTTTAATAGTTATATAAATTCAAATGAAGATGTTTTAGATGTTCTTATTGCAGACGAAGCTCATCGTATTAGAGAGACAAGTAATAGTCGTTTTACTAGAAGAGATGTGCGATCCGATATTCCTCAAATAGAAGAGCTTATAAAAGCAGCAAGAATTGGAGTATTTTTTATTGATGATAAGCAAAATGTTCGTCCGAATGAAATTGGGTCAGCTGAATTTATTAAAGATACTGCAATCAAAATGGGATGTGATGTTTATGAATATGAATTAGAGGCACAATTTAGATGTAGCGGTTCAGATGCTTTTATAAATTGGGTGAATAATACGTTGGGAATAAAAAGAACTGCGAATGTTATCTGGGATCAAAGCGAAGAATTCGATTTTAAAATTGTGGATTCTCCTTATGAATTATATGAAAAAATAAAACAAAAGAATAGTGAAAAAAATGAATCTGCTCGACTTGTGGCTGGATATTGTTGGCCATGGAGTAAGCCAAATCAAGACGGAACATTGGTAAATGATGTTAAGATTGGAGACTTTGAAATGCCATGGGAGGGAAGACCAGGATTTAGACTTGCTCCAGGAATTCCGCCAGCACCTCTTTGGCCATATGATCCAAATGGAGTAAATCAGGTGGGTAGTATATATACCATACAGGGATTTGAATTTGATTATGTAGGAGTCATATTTGGCCCAGATCTTGTCTATAATTTTGACAATCAAACGTGGATTGGATTAAGAGAAAAATCAGCAGACAGCGTTGTTAAGCGTTCTGGAGAAAAGTTAGAAAATCTTCTTAAGAATATTTATAGAGTTTTACTTACTAGAGGAATGAAAGGGTGTTATGTCTATTTTGTTGATAAAGAAACAGAAAAGTATTTCAAAAGCAGAATGGAATTTTCACAGAGAAAAGATAAACGTTGTGATTTTTCAAATTTATCAACTATTGAGGAAATGACCAGTATCCCACTATTTAATTCTGTTGGTTGTGGTGATTTAATGTTTGCTGATTCGACTATTCAAGAAATGATTCCAGTTAAAAACAAACTAATATCAAAAGGAGTTAAATATTTTATTTTAAGAGCACTTGGTGATTCTATGAATAAAGCAGGAATTAATGATGGAGATTTAGTTTTATGTAAAAAAGATTATCATCCTAAAGATGGTAGTAATGTTGTGGCACTTATTGGTGACGATGCCACAATAAAAGAATTACATCGTGATAGCGGTGTCGTAATTTTAAAGCCATGTTCTAGTAATTCTGAACATAAATTTTTAAGATTTACAAGCGACGAAGAGATTAAAATACAGGGCGTTGTGGTAAGGGTGTTAGATAAATTAATTTGAGGCATTTTGATTGTTAAAAATATGAGAGAAAAAGATTTTGTGGAAAATTTTAAACAATACAAAACAGTATTTAATGAATATTTTGAAGGAATTTATGATTGTATTAATGGAAATAATAATTTCGACGACTTAAGAGATGTAATTTTACTGTGTGCTGGTGAGAGATTTGAAAAATGCGATAAAGATTGTAAATATTTGGGTGGACCAGATAGACAAGAAGCTGCGATTAAGATAGCACTGAAGAAAAATATAAAAAGAATAATAGTTGTGGGAGGTGGCATCGAAAAAGAAAAAGAAAAAGAAAAATATTTAAAAGTTGATTACATGTTTAAATTTTTGGAAAAGAGGGGTGTAGAAAAAGAAAAAATCGTAAAAGTTATTTCCGAAGCAGACACTCATAGTAATTTAAGAGCCATTTATAAATTATTAATAGATCATAAGATTGAATTTAAACATAAAAAAATAGGAATTATTACAAATCTCTATCATATGCCTAGAACTTTAAAGTTTGCGAAAGATACTTTTAAAAAATGTGAACAAATAGAATTTATACCAATTTCAGCAGAACTAATTTTAAAAGAGAAAGAAGATATTAATATATATCAAAAACAAATGATAAAAAGAATCTGTGAAGAAATTAATGGTTTAAAAGACTGGAACGATGGAAATTATAGCAATCAAAAAAAAGAATTTAATTATTGGAGGGGAGAATTAATTGATTAAAATTTACTAAAATTAATTTTATTGAATTATAATTCTAAAGTTTTTCGCGAGCCATTAGGTTATATAAATTTTATTGCTCTCTCTCTCAAAATCTGCTATTTTTAACGTATGAAACCTAACCTCAAAAACAGGTATTTTTTCTTAAGACACGGCCAGAATATTCATCAGGCCGAGCATAAAGATATAATATATATATGGCCTGATGGCAATCCTCCATATTGTTTAACTGAACAAGGAAAAGAGGAAGCTAAAAAAGCAGGAGAAACATTAAAACAAGACAAAATTGATTGCCTTTTTTCGTCTGATATTTTACGTTGTCGAGAAACAGCTAAGATTGTCGCTGAAATCATTGATTATGATAAAGAGAAGATCATATACGATACCAGGCTTAGGGACTTGAATTGGGGAGCTTTTGGGGGTAAAACTAAGGAAGAGTATTGGAATTTCTATAACAATGACCGAATCAAAGCCTTTGATATAGCTATTCCCAATGGAGAATCCTGGAATCAATGTAAAGAAAGGATAATCAAGCTTTTTAATGAAATTGAAGAAGAATTTCAAGACAAAAATATCCTTATCGTTTCCCATGGTGATCCGATATGGCTTCTCGAAGGATACATTAAAGGATTAGACAATCAGACTCTATTAGAAAAAAGAAAAGAAATATTACCTAAGACAGGAGAGATTAAAAAAATACATGAATAAAGAAGAAGAAATATTAAAATTCTGGGAAGATAACGATATCTTTCATAAATCAATTGAGAATAGAAAAGGTTCTCCATATTTTAGTTTTTACGATGGTCCTCCTTTTGCGACTGGAAAACCTCACTATGGCCATATTTTAGCAACTACTATTAAGGATGCTGTTTTGAGATATTGGACGATGAGAGGATATCAGGTTCCCAGAAGAGTTGGTTGGGACTGTCATGGTTTACCAGTTGAAAACTTAATTGAAAAAGAATTAGGAATTAAAAACAAGAAACAGATTGAAGAAATGGGAATTCAGAAATTCAATGATGCTTGCAGAAATTCTGTTTTTTCTTGTGTTGATGATTTTCAAAAAACCTTGCAAAGGGTAGGCAGATGGGCTGATTACGATACTGCTTATTCAACTCTCGAAAATAACTACATTGAATCAGTTTGGTGGGTTTTAAAACAACTATGGAACAAAGAATTAGTAAACAGAAATTACCGTGTTTCTCCTTATTGTCCTCGTTGTGGAACTACTCTTTCTAACTTTGAAGTTAATCAGGGATACAAAGAAACTAGAGATAAATCAATATATGTTAAATTTAAGATAATTGATAACAAAGAATTTGAAGATGCTTATCTATTAGTCTGGACTACTACTCCTTGGACTTTACCTGGAAACGTTGCTTTAGCTATTAATAAAGATTTAGAATATAGCTTTATTAAAACAGCTAGTAACCAGGAATATGTTTTAGCGACTGATAGACTATTTATCATTGAAGAAGAATACAAAACAATTAGGAAATTTAAAGGAAGTGAATTAGTAGGAATCAAATACGAATCTTTATTTAATTATCTAAAAAAAGAAAAAGTAGATAATATTAAGAATGCTTACCAAGTATTAAATGGTGATTTTGTTTCTAATGAAGATGGAACAGGAATTGTTCATCTGAATCCCATGTATGGTGAAGATGATTTCAATATGGGTAAGACATATGAATTACCATTTTTCCACACAGTTGATATTCAAGGTAAGTTTAAAAAAGAAGTAGCTGATTTTGAAGGATTACCGGTAAAAGAAGCTGACCCTAAGATTATAGAAAACTTAAAAGAAAGAGAGGTTCTTTTTAAAGAAGAATTAGTGGTTCACGAATATCCACATTGTTGGAGATGCGATACTCCTTTATTGTATTACGCCATTGAAAGCTGGTATGTCATGGTTACTAAATTAAAAGAAAGGTTATTGAAGAATAACGAACAAATTCATTGGGTTCCTGATAATGTTAAAGAGGGAAGATTTGGTAAATGGCTAGAAGGAGCTAGAGATTGGGATATTTCTAGAAGTAGATTCTGGGGTGCTCCAATTCCAATTTGGGAATGTCCAGATTGTAAAAAAAGAGTTTGTATTGGTTCAATTGAAGAAATAAAACAATTAGCAATTAAAGAATACGATTTAAAAGATCTTCATCGTCCCTTTATCGATGAAGTTAAATTAAAGTGTTCTTGTGGTAAAGAAATGGAAAGAACTCCCGAAGTATTTGATTGTTGGTTTGAATCAGGAAGTATGCCATATGCTCAATGGCATTATCCCTTTGAGAATAAAGAATTAGTTGAGAAAACATATCCCGCTGATTTTATCGCTGAAGGATTAGACCAAACTAGAGGTTGGTTTTACACTCTTCATGTTTTAGCAACAGCACTAACCATTGATGATATTGGATTAGGTATTGATCACCCTGCTTTTAAGAACGTTATTGTTAATGGTTTAGTACTAGATGAAAGAGGAAGAAAATTAAGTAAGAAGTTAAAGAATTATCCCGACCCAGCCGAAATGTTTGATACATATGGAGCAGACTCCTTAAGATATTTCCTTTTGGCTTCAACTTCTATTGGAGAAGATTACAGATTTTCAAAGGATAAAGTTAAAGAATACTGGAGAAAGATTATCTCAGCTTTAGAAAACTGTTTTGTTTTCTTTGAAACTTACAAAGGAGAGGTTAAAGAATTAAAAACTGACAATCTATTAGATAAATGGATTATTTCTAAAACAGAAACATTAAACAGAGAGGTGATTAAATGGATGGATAAGTATGAATTAACTAAAGCGACTAGATTATTTAATGATTACATCGATGATTTATCTAATTGGTATATTAGAAGATCACGTAGAAGATTCCAGAAACCAGAAACAGAAAAGGAAAAAGAAGAAGCTACCAACACATTAAATTACGCTTTATTTAAATTATCTAAACTAATGGCTCCTTTTACACCTTTCATTTCAGAACAAATCTATTTAAAAATGAATAAAGAAGGAAAAGAGAGTGTCCATTTATGTGATTACCCAGAAGTAGAGACTAAATTAATCGATGAAGAATTAGAAAGCGAAATGACTGAAGCGAGAGATATTGTTAATTTAGCATTAGCTTTAAGATCAAAAGTAGGAATTAAAGTCAGACAGCCTTTAACATCTTTAAAAGTTAAAGAATTTGAGACCAAGTTAAAAGATAGAAAAGAAATATTAGATTTGATTAAAGACGAAGTAAATGTGAAAGAAATCATCTTTGATAATAGTATTGATGAAGCAGTTGAATTAGATACTAATTTAACTCCTGAATTAAAAGAAGAAGGAGAAGTAAGAGAAATAATCAGACAAATTCAACAAATGAGAAAGGATTTGAAATTTGTTCCTGAAGATACAATCAATATTTACTTCCAACAATCTCAATTTTTTGATAGAATATTAGAAAGAAACAAGGATAACATCTTAAGAGAAGTTTTAGCTAAAGAATTCATTTCTTCAACTGAAGAAGGAATGAAAGAAGTAGAAATAGGAGAAGAAAAAGTATTATTAAATATTAAAAAGATATAATATGGTTTCTTTTAGAGATTTTCTTTTAGGACAACCACTAAAAAAGAAAGATGATGGGCAGGAAGAAGAACCTAAAGAAGTAAAGCCAGTAGAAGAAAAGCCAAAATCAATCTTTGAAGGAGGCAAAACACTTTCTAAAAAAGACCTTATTGGTCGCGCAGGACACAAGGATGTATATGGTAATGTATACAATTCAGGAGAGTATGCTTCAAATAGAAGTCAAATAACAAAAATTGTAGAAGAGGCTCTTGGGTATAAGAATAGCGGAGAAACATTTAGTAAAGATGAGATTAGAAGAATTGCTGCTACATTAAAGAATAAATCTGATCGTGTTTCTCAATTAGCAGGAAAGTCATTAGAAGAAGTATTAAACCAATAACATGGAAGATAACTCTCCAACACAAAGTAATACTGATGAACCCAATCCTTTTATAAACGATGAGACAAAAAAGAATCCTTTTTTAAAAGAGGAGAATAATATTGATAATCCTTTGATGAGAAATGAAAGTAAGGGACCTGAAACAGCAAGGAAGTTTGCAAGACCAGAACCTAAAAAAGAAGAGCCAGCAGGAAAGCCATCATTTTTTAGAGGAAGAAGAGAGGTTACTAAAAGAGAGATACTTTGGAAGATTTCTCAACCTGATGCTTACAAGAATATGTGGGGAGGAAAATCACGTATGTATCAAGAAAAGATGAAGGAATTAGCTGAAAAGCATTTTTCTAAAGGACAATACGAGCACTATACTAAAGCTGAGTTAGATAAAATAACTAGAGCAATAAGCAAAGAAGTAAACAAAGAAGAGGGAAGCTGGAAAACAGCTAGAAATGATATGCTTAATAGAATAAAAGACATAACAAACTAAAAAATGAAAAAAAGATTAATTTTTACTACAATTTCAATGGTTTTTATTCTTTTGGGATTAGCAGCCTATTCTTCTTGGCAGAGCATGTCTTTTTCTAAAGAAGCGTTGAAATTAGAAATATTAGGACCAGAAAAAACAACTATCGGAGAGGATGTTGAGTATGTTGTTAAAATGAAAAACAATGGCAGTATTAGATTTGAGAATCCAGAAATGATTTTCACTTATCCCGAAGGAGCAATTATTGGTGAAGAAGAAAGCAAGGTTAAAATAATGAACTCTAATGATTTAGGAGGTGATATTTATCCAGGAGAAGAAAGATCATTTAAGTTCAGTGCTCGATTATTAGGAAAAGAAAATGATACTAGAATTGCTAAGGTTAGTGTTTCTTTTCAACCCAAAGATTTAAAAACAAGAAGCGAGGTTTCAACAACTTTAACAACAATGCTAGGAGAGATACCTTTAAACTTAGCTATTGATATTGCATCAAAAGCTTCAACAGGAAAAGCTTTAACCTTTAGGGTTAATTATTCTTCAAAAGTTGGCTATCCTTTAGAAGACTTAACTTGCTATGTTCAATTTCCTAGTGATTTTCAATTTCTTTATTCGCAACCCAAAGGAATGGATAATACTCAGTGGGATATTCCGATACTAAATGAAGGCGGAGCAGGAAAGATAGAAATATCTGGAATTTTGAATGGACAATCAATGGAACAGAAAGTTTTCAAAGCTCGAATTGGAGTCTGGCAAGATGGCAATTTCATTCTTTTAAAAGAAGTAATTAGGGGAGTAGAGATAGTTGCTCCAGCTCTATATATCACTCAGAAGGTAAATAATAGTGAAAACTATGTAGCTTCTCCTGGCGATCAATTACATTATGAAGTTACTTTTAGGAACGTAGGAGATAATGCTATGCAAGATTTAGTTTTTATCACTAGACTTGAGGGAGAACAATTTGATTTAAGTTCGATTAAAACTACTGACGGAAAATATCAAACTGGTGATAATTCAATTATTTGGGATGCAAGCAATATTCCTGAATTAAAATTTTTAGATGTGGGTCAAGCTGGTAAAGTTGAATTCTGGATTAATGTTAAGCCACAGTGGGCAATGAAAACGTTGAATGACAAGAATCCTATTTTGAAAAACAAAGTAACACTAGGAGAAACAAGACAAGATTTTTTAACTAAGATTAATTCTGTTATTTCAGCTCAACAGAAGTTTTATTCTGATAATACATATTTTGAAAATTCAGGACCCTATCCATTAGAAACAGGTCAAAAGACTACTTTGACTGTTGAATGGAAAGCAATTAATAATTACAACGATATTGAGAATGCTAAGATGGTTACTGTTTTACCAGAAAGTATTACTTTCCTTGGAAAAACATATCCAGAGGGAATGGAAATAACCTACGATAGCAATACAAGCGAGGTTGTTTGTAATATCGGCAGTCTTCCTGCTGGATCAGGAGTAATAAAAGACGCAAAGATTTGTGCATTCCAAATTTCATTACAACCCGAATTAGCTGACGAAGTAATCATTATTCTTGGCTCAGCTCAACTTTCGGGAACAGATCAATGGACCAATACAATACTAACAACAAAAACAGAAACTCTTTACGGACAAATGAGTCGATGAACTTTGGAGAATCGGAAAAGACTAAGAAGTTTTTAAGAGCCCTAGCGGTTTTAGTTGTTTTCTTTTCTTCAATGTCTTTACCTTTGTATTTATCATATAGAACTCAAGAGAATGCAAAAGTAATGAGAGTAAAGATGAATATGAATCAATTAAAGAATTGGGCAAAGATATACGAAGTTGAAAATGGTGATTTTGTTGGATTTAATAATAATAGAGATGTGTTAAGAATTTTTAAAGATACCGAATCAATGGGTGGAATTGCTCATATTTTTATAAGCAAAGATGGGAAAGAATTTTGTTGTAAAACAGAATTTTTAGATAAAAAAATAGGGACATGGTGTGTTGATAATGCTGGAAATATTGGAGACGATGGAAAGTGTAGTGCAGAATATGCTCAATGCGAATAATTTTACTAGAACTTTAAAAAGCCATAAAAATTTGGCTTATTTCAGCTTTTTTGATAGTATATACATATATGGAAAACAGTTTTGAAAAAATAGTCTCATTTACTAAAAGAAGAGGTTTTGTCTTCCAATCATCAGATATTTACGGTGGATTGGGTGGTTTTTACGACTTCGGACCTTTAGGAGTGGAATTAAAAAGAAATATTAAAGATTCATGGTGGAATGCTATGACAAGAAAAAGAGATGATATTGTCGGATTAGATAGTTCGATTGTGATGAATCCGAATATTTGGAAAGCATCTGGCCACACTGAAAACTTTTCTGATCCTTTATCAGAATGCAAAGCATGTCACAAGAGATTCAGAACAGATCATTTAGATGACAAGACTAAATGTCCTGAGTGTGGAGGGGAGTTAACTGAGGCGAGGAATTTTAATTTAATGTTTAGGACTTTTATCGGACCAGTTGAAGATAGTGCTTCAATTGCCTATCTTCGTCCCGAAACTGCTCAAGGTATTTTTGTTAATTACAAAAATATTGTTGATACGCAGAGAGTTAAATTACCATTCGGTATCGCTCAAATTGGTAAGGCTTTTAGAAATGAAATAACTCCTGGTAACTTTATCTTCAGGCTTCGTGAGTTTGAACAAATGGAAATGGAATATTTTGTTAAACCAGGAACAGAGAATGAAGTATTCAAACAAATTGTTGAAGAAAGAATGAATTGGTATGTTAATGATTTAGGAATTAAAAAAGAAAACTTGAGGATAAGATATCACGAAAAAGAAGAACTAGCTCATTATGCTATCGGTTGCGTTGATATAGAATATAACTTTCCTATGGGTTGGTCTGAGATTGAAGGAATTGCTAGTCGTGGAAACTATGATTTAACTCAACATCAGAAATGTTCTGGCCAAGATTTAACTTATTACGAAGAAGCAACCAAGGAAAGATTTATTCCTTACGTTATTGAACCTTCTTCTGGAGTAGAAAGAGTTTTCTTAGCTTGTCTATGTGATGCTTATACTGAAATTGAAGGTGGTAGAACAACTACAACCGAATCTGTTAAGGAAACAGAATTCTTATTAAAGCTTAATAAAAAGATTGCTCCAATTAAAGTTGCTGTTTTACCTTTGGTTAAAAATAAAGAAAACATTACCGCTAAAGCAAGAGAAGTTTATAATCTATTAAAAGGGTGTTTCAATTGTCAGTATGATGAAGTTGGTGCTATTGGTAGGAGATATAGAAGACATGATGAGATTGGAACTCCTTATGCTATTACTATTGATTTTGAAACATTAGAAGATAGTGCTGTTACTGTAAGATATAGAGATACAATGGAACAGAAAAGAATAAAAATAGACGATTTAATTTCTATATTAAAAAAGGAAATATATGAAGATTAGAGTTCCTTATACTTTTAAGCTTTTAATTCCTATTTTAGGATGGGCTATTCTTTGTAGTGCTTTTGCTTACGTTCTAATTATTACTATTGTTAATTTTAAAAGTCCGGCAGCGGAGCGGTCTTTTTTAATTATGGCTCCTATCTATACAATGTTATTTTCTTTTTTGGCAATTTTAAGATACGGCGGACCTAAATTTTTAGCAGAAGAAAATATTAGGCTGATAAATAAAAATGTAACTTTTAAGGGAATAATTCCTGGTTTATCTACTGAAGAAATTAAAGATACTTTTAATGCCCTTATTTTTATTAGCAAAACAAGCGCAATCAATGTTTTAGCAAGCGGTTTATCAGTTATGGTTTTAGTTATTTTAACAGAATGGATTAATTCGTCTTCAAATCAGGAACTATTCATAATTTTTTGTGGAGGACTAATGGCTTTGTTTTTTTCTTGTGCTTTTGCTGCTTTTTTCTGCCAACAATTCATGTCTCCGGTAATAAAAGAATGTAGAAGGATGTTAATAGAAAGAGAAGATAGGCCTGATCAGACAAAGTTTTTTGGAATTGGAAATAAGTTTTATTTCTTGTTTTTATTGCCATTATTTACTGTTTTAACAGTTTTAATTTCTGTTTATCCTATTAGTCTTAATGTGGCAATTATTTGTTTTATTAGTTTAAGCATGACCTTTATCATTGATAGGGTTTTGTTCGTTTATTTAAGTAATTCATTAAAAGAGTTAGAAGCATTTGCGGTAGATTTACCAATGGTTGAAGAGAGAGCAATCTTTATTACTGGAAGCATGGATAAAGAGATTGTTAATTTGTCTCGAAGCTTAAACGAAGCTTCAGAAAAAATGCATGACTCAAGAAGTGAATTAGAAAAATCTCAAAAAGAAATGGCTAATAGAGTTAATGAATTAGAAAAGTTTTTTGAGTTAACGGTAAATAGAGAAGTTAAGATGGTTGAATTAAAAAAACAATTAAAAAAAGAAAAAGAAGATGTACAAGAAGACAACGCTTAAAAATGGATTAAGAGTAATAACTGTTCCACAGAAAGAAGCTATGGCTTCAACTGTTTTAATTTTGGTAAAAACAGGTTCAAAGTATGAAGAGAGAGATATTTCTGGAATATCTCATTATTTAGAGCATATGCTTTTCAAGGGGACAGAGAAGAGAAAGACACCGAAAGACGTTGCTGAGGTTTTAGATAGAATTGGAGGAGATTATAATGCCTTTACGGGAGAAGAATATACGGGATATTATGCTAAAGTTGATGCTATTCATTTTGATGTAGCATTAGATTGGGTTTCAGATATATTTTTAAATTCAAAAATTCCTGATAAGGAGGTTACCAAAGAAAGGGGGGTTATTATTGAAGAAATTAACATGTACACTGATAATCCCATGATGTACATAGATGAAGTTTGGAAGACTGTTTTGTATGGTGACCAGCCAGCTGGATGGGATATTGCTGGAACTAAAAAAAGTGTTTCGGGAATTGAAAGAAGCGACATTAAAAAGTATATTGAATCTCAATATGTTTCTTCCAATACGATTATCTGTGTTGCAGGAAAGATAAAAGAGAAAGAGGTGATTGATAAAATTAAAAGTCGTTTTAATGGTGTTAAAAATACTAAACCTAAAGCAAGGGCGGAAGTTGTTGAAAAACAAAATGATCCTCAAGTTTTAATTCATTATAAAGACATAAGTCAGACTAATTTGGCGATTGGAGTTAGGGGGTATAATATTTTACATCCACAAAGATATACATTGGACTTAATAGCTATAATCCTTGGAGGAATGATGAGCTCTAGAATGTTTATCGAGATAAGAGAGAAAATGGGGGCAGCATATTACATAAGAACATATAATAATTCTGATAGTGATACAGGGTCATTAGTTACTCTTGCTGGAATCGATAATAAAAAGATATTTGAAGTTATTACAACGATTCTTAAAGAATACAAAAAATTAACCAAAACAAAAGTTTCTGAATCAGAATTAAGAAAGGCCAAAGATTATTTAAAAGGGAAAATGGTTTTAAGAATGGAGTCATCTGATGCTCAAGCTTCTTTTTACGGTTCTCAAGAATTAATGGAAAACAAAATATTAACCATGGAAGAAGTATTTAAGAAGATAGAAAAGATTACTCAAAATGATATAATGATGGTAGCAAGAGATATTTTCAAAGAAGAAAAATTAAATTTAGCAATTATAGGACCATATAAGAAAAAAGAAGAAGAGTTTAAAAAATTATTAAAATTTTAATAATATGAAAAAAGACATTGAAATGATAGACATTACATGGAGAGCCATATTTAAAGTGTCGGTGGCTATTATTCTTTTTGGGCTTATTTTTCTTCTGAAAGACATTATTATTTGGGCATTTATTGCTTTGTTCATTTCGATTCTTTTTGATCCTTTGGTTGATTTTCTTGAAAAAAAGAAGATTAATAGAGCTTTTGGTGCTGTATTAGTATATTTTTCCGCTCTTTTGGTTTGCGGATTACTAGCGTTTATTGTTGTTCCTCCATTAGTAGAGGAGACACAATATTTTAGTTCATTATTTTCTCAGTATTTTAATATGGTTCCAGGATTCTTGAATGAAATAGGATTGGATTCTTTTGAGGGAATTTATTCTCTTGATTCTGGCTTAAATCAAAGCTTAATTAATATATCTTCTAATATATTCAATATTTTTGTTTCTTTATTCGGTAGTATTTTTGCTGGAATAACCATTTTTGTTTTATCTATTTTTATGTCGATAGAAGAGAAAGATATTATGAAGGGTTTAAGGCTAGTTTCTCCCAAGGGTTTTGAAGAGCAAGTTCTAGAAAGATGGGAAAGAAGTCGTCATCATGTGGCAGCTTGGTTCGGAAGCAGGTTAATATGTTGTGTCTGCGTAGCGATAATGACCTTCCTTCTATGCGTATTTTTAAACATTAAATTTGCAATAGCTTTAGCTATTTTTTCTGGAATATTCAATATAATTCCAATGGTTGGTCCAATAATTTCAGGATTGGTTATAATTGCACTTGCTTTTTCTATTTCTCTACCCACTGCAATTATTGCAACAGTTTTCCTTTTCCTCATTCAACAAATTGAAAGTAATATTTTAATGCCAGTGTTTGCTAAAAAAATGTCTGGATTGCCCTCAGTATTAGTTTTAATTTCTCTTTTAATTGGAGGGGCTTTGGGGGGAATTATTGGGGCCGTATTGGCAATACCCGCAGCAGGAATAGTATTTGAAGGTTTAAAGGATTATTTTAATCACAGAAAAGAACAAGATTAATTATGAAAAAGATTTTTATTTCAACCTCTATACCATACGTTAATGCTGCTCCTCATCTAGGACACACCTTAGAATTTGTCCAAGCAGACGTGCTAGCGAGACATCATCGATTACTTGGCGATGAAGTTTTCTTTTTGTCTGGTAGTGATGAGAATAGTTTAAAAAATGTTAGAAGCGCCGAAAAAGCAGGAATTCCAGTTATGGAATTTGTTACAGATAATTTCAAGAAGTTTTTCGATTTAAAAGAGTTGTTAAACATATCTCTTGATGATTTTATCCGTACCACTGAAGAAAGGCATTTTAATGGAGCTCAAAAGCTATGGAAAGTTTGTGAAAAAGATATTTATAAAAAGAAGTATTCTGGATTGTACTGTGTCGGTTGTGAAGAATTCTACAAAGAAGAAGATCTTATTGATGGATTGTGTCCTGAACACAAAGTTAAGCCAGAATTGATTGAAGAGGAAAATTACTTCTTTAAGCTTTCTAATTATCAAGAAAAAATAAAAGAATTAATTGAGACAGATAAGGTCAAGATTATTCCCGAAGTAAGAAAGAATGAAGTGCTAAGTTTTATCAACTCAGGTCTTCAAGATTTTTGCATCTCTCGAACCAGTGAAAGAGCGAAAGGTTGGGGAATAGATGTTCCGGGTGATTCAACACAGAAGATGTGGGTTTGGTTTGATGCTCTTTCAAATTATATTAATGCTCTTGGATACGGAAGTAACGATGAAAGTAAGTTTAATGAATTTTGGCAGAACAATGAATTTAAAACGCACGTAATAGGAAAGGGAATTATCAGATTCCATTCTGTTTATTGGTTAGCCATGCTTTTGTCAGCTGGAATTACCCTACCCAAAGTATTGTTTGTTCATGGATACTTAACTGTTGATAATCAGAAGATGAGTAAAAGTATTGGTAATGTAATTGATCCAAAAGAATTGGTTTCTAAGTATGGAACCGATGGGGTTCGATACTTTTTACTAAGAGAGATTCCAGCACTAGGAGATGGAGATTTCACATATGAGAAATTTGAGAAGAGATATAACTCAGATTTAGCTAGTGGTTTAGGAAACCTATTTTCTAGAACTTTAGCTATGGTCACAAAAGCAGAATTAAATAATGGATTTGAAATTAAACCTAGTAATCTTTTTGTTGAAAAGAATAAGGAAGTAGAAGGTAAAGCAAACGAAAGATTTATTCAGTTTAATGAAACCTTGTCAGATATTTGGGAATTAGTTTCTTTTTGCGATAAATATATTGATGAAGAAAAACCATGGGAGATTACAGACATAGAAAAGCAAAAAGAAGTTTTTTCCAATCTTATCTATTCATTGAATAATATCTCTAAATTAATAGAACCTTTCTTGCCTTCAACTGTAGAGAAAATGAAAGAACAGTTAAAAGAAGAAAATGGAGTCTTTATTGTTAATAAAGGAGAGGCTCTTTTTCCAAGAATATGAGCAAAAAACAATTTGCTTTTACTTTAATTGAACTATTAGTGGTTATTGCTATTATCGGTATTCTGTCTGGCTTGATTGTCGTCGCAATGAATGGAACAACAGAAAAAGCAACCATTGCTAAAGCTCAAGTCTTTTCTAACTCATTAAGAAATTCATTAATGATAAATTTCGTTTCTGAGTGGAAATTTAATGAAGGAAGTGGAACGACGACAATTGATTCATGGAAGAATGTGACAGGAACTTTAGTTGGAGCATCACATCTTCCTGTTTGGAAAACAACAGATTGTGTTTATGATAATTGTCTTCAATTTGACTCATCGGAAGACTATGTCAGTGCTTCAAATGTGAATATAAGTGATGATTATAGCGTTGAGGCATGGGTAAAAATAGATTCAAACGGTGGGGGAGTTACTAGAAGTTTAATAGGTCTAGGGTCAACCGTTTCCGCTTATCCTAGAATTAATATTATTCATAGCGCTACAACGCGGCCCTTAATATATCTTAATAATTCAAATTATAGGTACGGAACGTTTAATTGTGCTGATGGGAAATGGCACCATTGGTATTTCGCCGTTCCAGGCAGTGGAATAAACGATATTCTAAATGCAAAAATATATATTGACGGAAAAGAAGATACTTATTGGTCATCTTCGGTTGGAGTAACTCCTATTATTCCAACAGGAAATATGTATATTGGCTATGCTTCTAATTCATTAATAGACAACGTAAGAATTTATGATTCAATCATGTCGACTTCTCAAATTAAAGAAAGATATTATGCTGGAACAAATCATTTATTTATTAATGGAAATATAAGTGAAAATGAATATTTATCAAGAATTAATAATATTGCAAACAAATGATATTTGATACTCACGCTCATCTTAATTTTTTTGAATTTGATGAAGATAGGGAAGATTTAATTAAAAAATGCCTTGCTCAAGGAATAGGCCTAATTAATGTTGGCACTAATTTTAATAGTTCAAAAAAATGCATAGAGATAGCTAGAGAAAATGTTTTTACTTCAATTGGATTACATCCTTCAAATATTGATTCAGAATTCTTGAAAAGCATGGAAGATTTGAAACAAACAGAAGGAGCTTTAGAAAAAGATTTTGATTATGATAAATACAAAGAATTAACAAGATCTAAAAGTGTCGTCGCAATAGGAGAGTGCGGTCTTGATTATTTACATAAGCCAAAGGGGACAGCAAAGAAAGAATTATTCAAAGAAGAACAAAAAAGAATATTTGAAAAACAGCTTGATTTAGCAGAAGAATTAGGTTTACCAGTTATAATCCATTGCCGTTCTGCTTTTGATGATTTATATAGTATTTTATCTAAAAGAAAGATTAAGGGAGTTTTGCATTGTTTTACGGGAACAAAAGAAGAAGTTGAAAGGTTTCTTTCTCTAGGACTGTATTTCGGAATTAATGGAATAATTTTTAAGATTGATTCTGAAGAAGCAATAAGGAATATTCCTTTAGATAGGATACTGTTAGAAACCGATTGTCCATATCTTTCTCCGCCCATGTTTGAAGAAAGAAACAATCCTCTTTCCTTAAAATATGTTATCGAAGAAATTTCTAGAATAAAAGGGGTTCCAATTAAAGAAATAGAAGAAATAACCTATAAAAATACTAAGAATTTGTTTGGTATTTAAGGCCTTAACAGGCCTTTTGTTTTGTGGTATTCTTTAGATATATACAATTATGCAATATATCAGCCAAGAATTAATAAATTTTATTAGAGCCATTCTTTTTGGTGTCGTTGTCGGTTACGCCTTTTTTTACTTTTTTTTGTATTTTAAAGCAATAATTGAGGATATACTCGGAGGAGTCAAATTAAATATTGATACTTGGTGGTATGTCACTATAACGATTTCGATGGTGATGGGAATGATAGGAGCTCTATTATTAATGTAGTATGGAATATAATCACAAGGAAGTTGAAAAAAAATGGCAGGATTATTGGGAAAAGAATAATTCTTATCTGACTAAAGAGGATTCAAAAAATCCTAAATTTTATGTTTTAGACATGTTTCCTTATCCTTCTGGAGAAGGACTTCATGTTGGTCATCCTAAGGGATATGTTGCAACCGATATTATTGCCAGAGTAAAAAGAGCTCAAGGTTTTAATGTTTTACACCCCATGGGTTGGGATGCTTTTGGATTACCCGCAGAAAATTATGCAATTAAAACAGGGGTTCATCCAGAGATAATTACTGAAAAGAATGTCAGTAATATTAAGAGGCAGATGAAAATGATTGGATTGAGTTATGATTGGTCTCGAGAGATTAATACAACTGATCCAGAATATTATAAGTGGACTCAATGGATATTTTTGAAGTTATATGAAAATGGATTAGCTTACAAGAAATTGCTTCCCATTAATTGGTGTCCATCCTGTAAGACTGGATTAGCCAATGAAGAAGTTGTTGATGGAAAATGTGAAAGATGTGGAACTGAGACTACCAAGAAAGATATCGAACAGTGGGTTTTAAAAATAACTGCTTATGCTGATAAATTATTAGAAGGATTGAATGATATTGACTGGCCAGAAAAGATAAAGGAAATGCAAAAGAATTGGATTGGAAGAAGTGAAGGTTGGGAAATTAAATTTTCAATTAATGATACAAAAGAAGTTTCTGTTTTTACAACTAGAATAGATACTCTATTTGGTTGTACCTATCTAGTTTTAGCTCCAGAACATCCACTAGTTAATGAGCTTCAAATTGAGAACAAAGAAGAGGTTTTAGAATATATTAATAAAGCAAAGAATAAAAGCGAGAGGGAAAGGATAAGTGAAGTTAAGGATAAAACAGGAGTTGAATTAAAAGGAGTTAAGGTTATTAATCCAATTAATGGAAAAGAGATTAAAGCTTATGTCGCTGACTATGTTTTATTTAATTATGGAACAGGGGCAGTGATGGCCGTTCCCGCCCACGATGAAAGAGATTTTGATTTTGCCAATAAATACGAATTAGAAATAATAGAAGTCATTAAAGGAGAGAATAAAAAAGAAGGAGAGGTTTTTATCGAAGACGGAGTATTATTCAATTCATTTGATTTTGATAATTTAACTTCAGAAGAAGGAAGAGAGAAAATTGGAGAATATTTAAAGAAACAAGGAAAAGCAGAAAAGAAAGTAAATTATAAATTAAGAGATTGGGTTTTTTCAAGACAAAGATATTGGGGAGAGCCGATTCCAATTATTCATTGTTCTAAATGCGGAATGGTTACAGTTCCAGAAAATGAACTACCATTAAAACTTCCTTACGTTGAAAAGTATCAGCCGACAGGAACAGGAGAATCTCCTTTAGCAGCAATCTCTGATTGGGTAAATGTCAAATGTCCTAAGTGTGGGGGCGATGCAAAAAGAGAAACCAATACCATGCCTCAGTGGGCTGGTTCTTGCTGGTATTATTTAAGATTTTTAGATAATAAAAACAAAGAAGAAATTTTTAATAAAGAAATAGAAAAGAAATGGATGCCAGTTGATTTGTATGTCGGAGGAGCAGAACATGCGGTTTTGCATTTATTATATTCTCGTTTCTGGCACAAGTTTATGTACGACATCGGTGTTGTTTCAACTAAAGAACCTTTTTACAAGCTAAGGAATATTGGATTAATTCTTGCTCCTGATGGGCAAAAAATGAGCAAATCAAAGGGCAATGTTATTTCTCCTGATGTTATTGTCGATGAATTTGGAGCAGACACATTAAGGGCTTATGAGATGTTTATGGGTCCATTTGATCAAGCAATACAATGGAATGAACAGGGAGTTAAGGGGGTTAATAGATTCTTAAGTAAAGCTTGGGATATTATTGTTTCATGTAAAGATAATAAAACAAGCTCTACTGAAGTTATTGCTATGGTTCATAAGTTGAATAAGAAAGTTAGCGATGATTTGTCAAAAATGAAGTTTAATACTCCGATTGCTTTCTTCATGGAGTTCTTTAATTCTATTTCTGAAAAGAAAGATGAATTTGGCAAAGATGAAATTGAAAGAGTTTTAAAATTATTATCTCCTTTTACTCCGCATTTGTGTGAAGAGTTATGGAGTGTTTTGGGAAATAAAAACAGCATTCTTTTAGAAAAATGGCCAGAAGAAGACTTAAGTTTGATTAAAGAAGAAAAAGTTATGATGATTGTTCAGGTTGATGGAAAAGTAAGGGAAAGAATTGAGATTGAAATTGATACTCCAAAAGAAGAAGTTCAAAAAATTGTTTTAAGTAACGAGAGGCTTAAAAAATGGATTGAAGGAAAAGAAATTAAGGAAGTCTTTTTTGTAGAAAATAAATTGATAAACATATGTGTGGCATAATTGGATACATCGGAACAAAAGAAGCATCTCCGATTCTTTTGTCTGGATTAAAGAGAATGGAATATAGAGGCTATGATAGCTATGGTTTTTGTTTTTTGAATGATGGAAAAGCTTCTCTATTTAAGAGGGTTGGTAAAATAGATAATACTGAAAAAGAATTTTTAGGAAAAGATTTTGTTGGACAAATTGGAATAGGACATAGTCGCTGGGCAACTACCGGATTAGTAACTCAAGAAAATGCCCATCCTCACTGTGACTGTAAGAAAGAAATTTTTGTAGTTCATAATGGAATCGTTGAAAACTACAAAGAATTAAAAGCTAAACTAATTAAAGAAGGGCATATTTTTGAATCAGAAACTGACACCGAAGTAATAGCTCATTTAATAGAAAAGTATTACGTTAATAATCTAGAAGGAGCAGTAGGAAAAGCCTTGAGAGATATAAGGGGAACATATGGCTTGGCTGTTATCTCAACAAAAGATCCAGAAAAGATTGTAGCCGCAAGAATGTCTTCTCCTTTAATTATTGGAGTCGGAGTCGATGAATTTTTGGTTGCTTCTGACCCTTCAGCAATAATCACCAGAACTAGACAGATTATTAATTTAGATGATGGGGAAATAGCAATCTTAAAGAAAGATGGCTTTTGTATTTTAAAAGAAGAGAAAGAAGCTCAGAAAAATATTGAAACAATTGATTGGGACATTGAGCAAGCAGAAAAGGGTGGTTACGAGCATTTTATGCTAAAAGAAATCATGGAAGAGCCAAGCGTAATCGAGGATGCGATGCGAGGAAGATTATTGGAAGATGAAGGTTTAGTTAAATTGGGAGGATTAGAATCAGTTCAAGATCAATTAAGAAAAATAGATAACATTACTTTAATTGGATGTGGTACTGCACATTACGCTGCTAAGATTGGAGAATATATGCTTGAAGAATATGCAAATATTCCAACTTTAACCGATATTGGTTCTGAGTTTAGATATAGGAAGCCAATCGTAAACAAATCTACAGCTGCTATTTTTGTTTCTCAATCTGGAGAGACAGCTGATACTTTAGCCGCTTTGCGAGAAATGAAAGCTAAGGGAGTTTTAACTTTAGGAGTAACTAATGTTGTTGGTTCTTCTCAATCAAGAGAGACAGATGCGGGAGTATATACTCGTTCTGGTCCAGAAATAGCTGTTGCTTCTACTAAAGCTTTTCTTGGTCAACTAACAATTTTATCTTTAATCACGATATATTTAGGAAGACAGAGAGACATGTCGATTGTAACAGGAAAAAGAATTATTTCTGAATTAATGAAAATTCCCGAACTGGCTAGAGAGATTTTAAAACAAAAGAATGAAATTAAAAAAATTGCTGAAAAATACAAAAATTGTAGAGACTTTTGGTTTATTGGAAGAAAGTATAATTATCCAATTGCTTTAGAGGGAGCTCTTAAATTAAAGGAAGTTTCATATGTTCACGCTGAAGGATTGGCTGGTGGAGAATTGAAGCATGGCCCATTAGCTTTGATTGATGAGAATTGTCCAACAATTGCTATTTGTCCAACCGATTCAGTTTACGAAAAGATGATTTCTAATATTGAAGAAATTAAAGCTAGAAAAGGAAAGATTATTGCTATTGCAACTGTTGGAAATGAAGAAATCGAAAAGATTGCTGATGATGTTATCTACATTCCCAAAACGTTAGAAATGTTGACACCAATACTGTCAGTTATTCCTCTTCATTTATTTGCTTACTATTTTGCCGACTCATTAGATAGAGATATTGATAAGCCAAAAAACTTAGCTAAGAGTGTTACTGTTGAATAAAAATATCCCTATAACTGTGGATAATTAATTTTTCTTTTGTTTCTATTGTGATAAAATACGCCTATTATGAAAAATAAAAAAGACTACTCAATCATCATCGGGGGAGCCGCCGGACAAGGCTCAAGAAAGGCAGGATTAATAATTGCTAAACTTTTTAATAATCTTGGCTATAATGTTTTTATTTCTGAAGATTATCAATCCTTGATTAAAGGAGGACATAATTTTTCAGTAGTTAGAATTTCAGATAGTCAGCGTTTTTCTACCCATGAAAAGGCTGATTTTTTATTAGCTCTAGATGCTAATACAATTACTAGACACGAAAAGTCATTAGAAGAAAAAGGTTGTATTGTTTTTAATAAAGACAAAGTTAAAAGAGAAAAAGGAGTAGGAATAGCTTCTGATACCATCACTAAAGAATTGGGAGGTCTTCCTATTATGAGTAACACTGCTTTAATTGCCGGATTTAGTAAAGCAATGGGAATAGAATGGAAAGTATTGGAAGATGCTTTGAGAAAAGAATTAACAAAAGGAATTGAAAAGAATTTAGAGATTGCTAAAAAAGCTTACGAAGAAATCAAGACAGTTTTAACACTTGAAAAGATAAAGGCTGACCCTGATCCGCTTTTGACTGGAAACGAAGCAATAGCTTTAGGAGCAGTTAAAGCTGGATTAGATATTTATTATGCTTATCCAATGACTCCAGCTACCAGTATTCTTCATTATTTAGCTGAACATGAAAAAGATTTTAATATTATTGTTTCTCAATTGGAAAATGAGATAGCAGTAATTAATTCAGCTGTTGGCTCAGCTTATGCTGGAAAGCGTTCAATGGTTGGAACATCGGGAGGAGGATTTGCTTTAATGACAGAGGGAATAAGTTTGGCCGCAATGGCAGAAACTCCAGTTTTGATTATTAGTAGTCAAAGATCGGGACCAGCTACCGGAGTTCCAACTTACGGCAGTCAGGCAGATTTACTTTTTACTCTTAATTCAGGACATGGTGATTTTGTAAGATTTATTGTTGCTCCTAGCGATGCCAATGAGTGTTGTTATTGGTCTGGCAAATTATTGAATCTAGCTTGGAAATATCAAACTCCAGCTATTTTGTTAGTTGATAAAGAATTATCAGAAAGTACTTTTGAATTTGATGAAAAAATTCTAAAGACAATCAAAAAAGAAAAACCCGTTTTATGGAGCGGAAAAGGAGAGTATAAGAGATATGCCAATTCAAAGAGCGGAATTTCTCCAATGGCTTTCCCGGGAGATAAAGCAGTAGTTAAGGGAACCAGTTATGAGCATGATGAAAAAGGAATATCAGTTGAAGATAGCGAAACAATTATATTAATGCAAGAAAAAAGATTGAGGAAGTTTGAAGAAATGAGAGCAGAAGTTGATTTATTAGAAGCGGTTAAAGTTTACGGAAATAAAAAATCTAAAAAAGCTATTGTTTCTTGGGGTTCAACTAAGGGGTCTGCTTTAGAGGTTGCTGAAAAGCTGGGATTGAAATTTATTCAACCACTTATCCTTCAGCCATTTCCAAAGAAGCAATTTGAAAAAGCACTCAAAGGAGTTGATAAATTAATATTAGTTGAGTGTAGTGCTTCGGGACAAATGGAAAAACTTCTTAATTGCAATGGGATTAAAGTCGACAAGAAAATCCTCAAATATGATATGAGGCCGTTTACTGTAGAAGAATTAGAAAGAAAATTAAAGAATATTTAATATGGAAAATTTAGAAACAAAATGTATTAATACGTGGTGTCCTGGTTGTGGAAATTTTGGAATTCTTCAAGCGGTAAAATTGGCAGTCAACGAATTGATTTCAAAGGGAACTCCCAAAGAAAATATTGTTATTGTTTCTGATATCGGATGCAATTCAAAAATAGCAGACTATCTAAATTTAAATAGTTTTTATTCTTTACACGGTAGATCTATCGTAACAGCTATGGGAATTAAATTAGCTAATCCAGAGCTAAAGATATTAGTCTTTTTAGGAGATGGAGCCGCATTAGACGAAGGAATCTCTCATTTAATTCATGCAGCTAAGAGAAATTCAGATATTAATGTGATTATGCACAACAATAGATTGTTTGCTTTGACTACTGGGCAATTTACAGCTGTTTCTCCCAAAGGATTAAAAGGAAAATCTACTCCTGAAGGATCTATTGAAGAGCCTATTAATCCATTAGAATTAATGCTGGCGGCTAATTCTTCTTTTATTGCTCGAGGTTATTCAGCAAAAATAGAGCATTTAAAAGATTTGATTGTTAAAGCAGTTAATCACAAAGGTTTTTCTTTTATTGAAGTTATGCAACCATGCGTTACTTTCTTTAATAATATTCAATTCTATAATGAGAAGGTTTACGAAACAGTTAATGAGGAATTAGATTCAAGAGAAAAGGCTTTGACCTTGATTAAGGAATGGAACTATAATGGAGAAGGTAAGATACCATTAGGAATTTTATTTAAAAAGGATAGAGCTTGTTTCGAAGAAGAAGCGACTAAACATCTCGTAAAAGATAAAAAACCAGAAATAGAAAAATGTTTACAAACCCATTTGTAAAAAAGAATATTGTTTGCATCGGAGGGGGCAACGCCATGCCCAAAGTTGTTCTCTCTGAATTAAAAAATAAAAATGTTAACCTAACTGTCGTTTCGGCAGTTTTAGATTCCGGAGGATCTTCAGGAAGATTAAGAAAAGACTACGATGTTATTTCTCCTGGAGATATCAGACGAGCGTTTCTAGAATTATGTGATTTATCAGAAGAAGATAAATCTTTATTAGATTACAGATTTAAAGATGGTGATTTGCATGAACATAATTTGTGGAACATTGCTTTCGTTGCTATGACCTTGGAAAAAGGTGGATATAGATCTCTTTTTGAAAAGATAAATTCAATGCTTATTCAAAATCACAAAATACTTCCATCGACAACACACAAGGCTGATTTAGTCGCTGTCTTAGAAAATGGTGAAGAAATTGTTGGAGAGTCAAATATTGATGTTCCTAAACATGATCCTAAATTGAAAATTAAGAAACTATTTTTAAGGCCTGAAACTAAAGTTTGTCCACAAACAGTAAAGAGGATTAAGAATGCAGACATGGTTATTATTGGTCCAGGAGACATCTATTCTTCTTTAATGCAGGTTTTATTGGTTGATGGGACCTCAGAAGCTATAAAGATGAGTAAGGCGAAGAAGGTATATATCTGTAATCTAATGACTAAGAACGGAGAATCAAATAATTTTACTGTTAATGATTTTGTTTGGGAGGTAGAAAATTGTTTGAAGTGCGAGCTCGATTATGTTATCTTTAATACAAACATCCCTAATAGAGAAAGAATCGACGAATATTCGAAAACACATCCTCAATTTCTTGAAATGGTTAAATTTGATAATTTGCCCAAGAGTGATAAATATATCGGATTAGATTTATTATCCAGGGGGGGTGAAATTGTTCACGATTCAAACAAGATAGCAGAATTATTATTAAAGATATGCAAGCAATAATTTTAGCAGCCGGGAAAGGAACAAGATTTGCTCCTCTTTCAGAGAGTAGACCAAAGCCACTCTTTTCAGTTTTTGGAAAGAGTATTTTGGAATATAATTTAGATGAATTAGATGGATTAGTTAGTGAGGTTATTATTATCGTCGGATACAAGAAAGAAATGATAATAGAGAAGCTTGGAAAAAAATACGGCAGCATAAAGATGACCTATATCGAAGATGATAAAATTGAAGGAACAGGTTCTTCTGCTAAATTGGCCCTTTCTCATTTAAAGGATAAGTTTTTACTCTTGAATGGAGATGATTTTTATTCAAAGGAAGATATTAAAAAAGCAATTAACAAATGTCCATCTATTTTAGTTAAAGAACATGAGAATCCTTCCTGTTTTGGAGTGATTGATGAAGAAGAAGGGTATGCTAAGAATATTATTGAAAAACCATCTCAACCAGTTTCTAAATTAGTTAACGCAGCTTTGTATTGTTTGCCCAAAACAATATTTGATTATGAGATTCAAAAATCAGCTCGTGGTGAATACGAGTTTACTGATTATATTAAAAAGTTTATTCATGAAAAAAAGCTTCATATCTGTGAGGCTTCTTTTTGGATGCCAGCTTCATATCCTTGGGATATTTTTGATGTAGTCCCTTATTTATTTGAGAAACAAAAGAAAGAAAGAAAAGGGAAAATAGAAAAGGGAGCAGTTTTAAAGGGAAAAGTTATTATTAAAGAAGGAACAATTGTAAAAAGTGGAGCATATATTGAAGGGCCAGTATATATTGGTAAGAATTGCATAATTGGACCTAATTGTTTTATTCGTTCGGGGTCTGTTATTGAGGACAACTGTAGAATAGGACAAGGAGTCGAAGTTAAAAATTCTTTAATTGGAAAAGGAACTTTTGCTAGTCACCTATCATATATTGGAGATTCAATTATTGGAGAAAATTGTAATTTTGGAGCCGGAACAATTGTTGCTAATTTGAAACACAATCACGAAACAGTAAAGACAGAATTAAAAGGCGAATTGATTGATACTAAAAGAAATAAATTTGGAACAATTATAGGGGACAATGTTAAAACGGGAATTAATACGATAATTTATCCCGGTAGAAAAATCGGAGCTAATAAATCAACCCTACCTGGTGAGAAAATTGAAAAAGACAAGTAGTGCCGAAGGTGGGACTTGAACCCACACAGAATAAATCTATAGCGTTCTGAACGCTACGCGTCTGCCAGTTCCGCCACTTCGGCAAATAAAAAAAAGCACAAATGTGCCGAAGGAGAGACTTGAACTCTCACGGGGTTGCCCCCATAGCATTTTGAGTGCTACGCGTCTGCCAGTTCCGCCACTTCGGCATATATCTTTATTTACCATAAAAAATCTTGTTTGTAAATTTAAAAGCCTTGTGTTAAAATTATATTAATGAGTCGAGTAATTGCTATCGCTAATCAAAAGGGTGGAGTTGGGAAAACAGCAATCGCTGTTAATTTGCCCGTATTTTTAACTGCCTTTGGAAAGAAGGTTCTTCTTGTTGATATTGATCCCCAGGCCAATGCTACTTTTTCTCTAGGAATAAAACCTAGAGACTTGAATATATCTTTATATGAAGCATTGTTGGGACAAGTTTCTCCTAAAGATATTATCAAGAAAACTCCTTTTTTAGCTTTTGATATTATGCCAACTTCGCACAATTTAGCTGGAGCGAATATAGAATTGGTTAATATGGAAAATAGGGAATTTAAATTAAAGGAAGCATTGGACATAGTTAAAGATCAATACGATTTTGTTTTAATAGATTGTCCTCCTAGTTTAGGATTATTAACTTTAAATGCTCTAATTGCTGCTGATGAAGTTTTAATTCCCGTTCAATGTGAATATTTAGCAATGGAAGGATTGGGACAGTTATTGCAGAATATTAAATTGATTAACGACAACTTAGAAATGAATATTAAAGTATTGGGTTCGGTAATGACAATGTATAATAGAAAGAATAGAGTTTGTGCGGCAATTTCTAAAGACTTAAGAAGAAGTTTTCCTGGTTACGTGTTTGATACCGTTATTCCGCGAACAGTTTCTTTGTCTGAATCTCCTGTAACTGGTAAAACAATTTTGAGACACTCTCCCAATTCTCGTGCGGTTCATGCTTTCAGAGAATTAGCACGTGAGATAATATCAAAAAATTAATAATTTAAAATATGATTGGAAAAGGAATTGAATCATTGATACCTAAAAAAGACATATCTGTTCCTGAAGATAAAATTCGTAAAGATTTTATCTTCTGGATTGAGATAGAAAAAATAAAGCCTAATCCTTATCAGCCTCGTAAAGAATTTGACGAGGAAGCTTTAGAGTCTTTAGGAGAATCAATCAAGAAATATGGAATACTTCAGCCAATTATAGTTAATAAGATAGAAAAAAAGAGCGAGAGAGGAATTACATATGAATATCAGATTGTTGCTGGAGAAAGAAGATGGAGGGCAGCAGAAAGGATTGGTTTAAAACAGGTTCCGGTAATTATTCGTGAACAGTCAAATAGAGAAAAATTAGAAATAGCTTTAATTGAAAACGTACAAAGAAGGAATTTAAATCCAATTGATAAAGCTGAAGCTTTTGATAGATTAAGGGAGGAATTTGGTCTTTTGGAAAAAGAAATTGCTAGAATTGCTGGAACAAGCAGAGAAGCAATTGCTAATAGTTTAAGAATATTAGCCCTACCAGTAGAGGTTAAAAAAGCCTTAAAAGAGGGAAGTATTTCAGAAGGACATGCGAGAGCGTTACTAGGATGTAAAGATGTTAAATTAATTAAAGAGTTATTAGAAGAAATAATAACTAATGGATATTCTGTTAGAGAAACAGAAAGAAGAGTAAAAGAAAGAAATGCTGGCGCTGGAGCAAAGAGAAGTTTTGTTAAACAAGTTCCATCAATGATTAACGAATTCTTAGAAAAGAAAGTTAGACAAATGTTAAACTTGGAGAATATTAAAATTGAAAAAAAGAAAAATAGTATTCAGGTTGTTGTTAATTTTAAATCAGAAGACGAGGTTAATGATTGGCTGAAAAGATTTAGAGGATAATCATTGTTGATAAAAAAACTGCAAGTTATATTACTTGCAGTTTTTGTTTGAACACTTTATCTTCTTTCCTTTTTCTACCATTAAAGCTCCACACTTAGGACATTTTTCTCCAGTTGGTTTATCCCAGAGAGCAAAGTTGCAATCAGGCCAGTTGGGACAGCCATAGAAGATTTTACCTTTCTTTGTTTTCTTTTGTGTTATTTCTCCTTGGTTACATTCGGGACAGATGATGCCAGTCTTTTTTGTTTTGTCTTCAATGTTTTTAGTGTGTTTGCATTCGGGGAATCCAGTACAGGCTAGGAACTTTCCAAATCTCCCTGTTTTGATAGCTAGTGGTTTACCACACTTAGGACAAACTTCATCGGTAAGAATTGGCTCTTCTTTTTTCTTTTCTACTTCATTGTATTTATTTTCAAGGTTTTCATTGAAAGGAGTGTAGAAATCTTTTAAAATAGTTTTCCAGTTTTCATTTCCTTCAGCAATTTCATCTAATTCTTTTTCCATATTAGCAGTAAACTTAATGTCTACTATTTGAGGAAAATGTTCAACTAGAATTTGATTAACCGTTGTTCCTATTTCTGTAGGTTCAAATCTCCTTTCTTTGTTTTTTTCAACATAGTTTCTAGCTTGAATGGTCGAGATAATAGGAGCATAGGTTGATGGTCTTCCAATTTCGTTTTCCTCTAGTTCTTTAATTAAGCTAGCTTCAGTATATCTGGCTGGTGGTTGAGTAAAGTGCTGTTCTGGTTTTATGATAACCAAATCAACCTTTTCATCTTCTGTTAAATTAGGAAGAGTTTTTTCTTCGAACTTCATGGGATAGACTTTTAAGAATCCATCGAATTTTAAAGTTGATCCATTGCTTTGTAATGTGTAGTTGTTATCTGTTTTGACTTCAATCTTAATTGAATCAAAAATAGCTTCAGTCATTTGGGAAGCAACAAATCTATTCCAAATTAATTTGTATAGTTTTTTGTATTTATCCTCAATCTTTAAATTATCAGGTTCATTCTCAGTATTTGTTGGCCTAATAGCCTCATGAGCTTCTTGCGCTCTTCCCTTAGCTTTAAATCTTCTTAATTGATGATAGTTTTTTCCGAACTTGTTGTTAATAAAGCTTTGAGCTGATTGTAGTGCTTGCTCGGAAAGATTTAAAGAATCTGTTCTGTGATAAGTAATTAGACCTTTCTCATACAGGGCTTGAGCAATACTCATTGTCATTTTAGCTGGGTATCTTAATTTCTTTGAACCTTCTTGTTGTAATGAAGAAGTGGTGAATGGGGGAAGAGGACTCCTTTTTGTTTCTTTTCTTTCAATTGAAGCAATTGAATATTTAGCCCCTTCTAATTCTTTTTTAATATCTTCTCCTTGATCTTTGGTTTTAATTCCCATTTTGGAAATCGTTTTTCCATCTTTTTTACTTAAAATAGCTTCAAATTGTTCTTTTGAATCTTTTTCTAATAATGCGGTTATACTCCAATATTCTTCTGGTTTAAAGTTTTTAATTTCATTTTCTCTATCAACTATTAATCTAACTGCAACCGATTGAACTCTTCCAGCTGATAGACCCCTCATTACTTTTTTCCAAAGAAAGGGAGATAGTTTGTATCCTACAATTCTATCCAAAACTCTTCTTGCTTGTTGTGCATCAGCCAAATCAAGATTTAATTCAGTTGGATTTTTTAGAGCTTCTTCAATGGCTGGTTTAGTAATTTCGTGAAAAGATATTCTCTTATATTTGTCTTTGTTTAGTTTTAAAACTTCAATTAGATGCCAAGCAATAGCTTCTCCTTCTCGGTCAGGATCAGTAGCCACATATACAGTATCAGCTTTTTCTACTTCTTTTTTAAGAAGATTAACATTTTTTCTAGCTTTAGTTGGAATAACATATTTAACTTCAAAGTCTTTTTCTACATCAACACCCAAGGTGCTTTTCGGTAAATCCCTAATATGTCCATATGAAGAAAGAACGCTTGTATCGGCGCCTAAGAATTTCTTTATAGTATTAGCTTTAGTTGGACTTTCAACGATTATTAATGACTTCATGTATTTTTCATATCATTTTTAAAATTTAAAGGCAAATATCATTGGCGGACAAAACTGGAATTGCTCCGTTTAAAATTAAATAATCTGTTCCTTCAGAACCAGGAACAGCATAAATTGTTTTTCCTTGTTCTTGAGCAAACTTTACTGTATGCATAGTGCCTGACTTTATTTGTGCTTCGATTACTAAAACAGCGAATGATAGTCCAGCGGTAAGTCTATCTCTTTGAATAAAAGAAAATTTAGTTGGTTTAGTTTTACTTGGATATTCAGAAATTAAAAGACCGTCACTTTCAATAATTTTCTTAGAAAGATTTTCATTTCCTTTAGGATAGATTTTTTCAATTCCCGAGGGGAGAATGGCGATAGTAGCTTTATTAGATTTTAAAGCTGATAAATGTGCAAAGGTATCAATTCCTCTAGCGAGACCAGAAACAATAACAAATTCTTTTGGCAGATTTTTAATAATCTTCAAACAGATATTTTTATTTTGACTTAAACAGTCTCTTGAGCCGACTACAGCTAGACAGGGTTGATTCCAGATAATATTTCCCTTGTAATAAATATTTTTGGGAGGATTTTTGATTTCCTTTAGTTGTTTTGGATATTTCTTATCTTCAAAAGAAATTATTCCTTCCATATTATCTCTATAGCTTTTTTAATACTTTCTTCAACTAATGGTTTTTCTTCAGAGCTGAAATTTTTTAAAACCACATCTTCAAGAGATTTATTATTAAATGATGAATCATCAGAATTGATACCCATCTTTAATCTTTTAAATTCATTAGTTCCTAATTCATCTATTATTGATCTAACTCCATTATGTCCAGCAGCGCTTCTGCCTTCTACTTCCTTTATTTCTCCTAAATCAGTTTCTGCATCATCATGAATGACAATTATATCTTTTAAATCTATTTTATAGTAGGAAACAAGGCTTTTGACTGCTTTACCAGACTGATTCATGTATGTCTGGGGTTTAACCAAAATAATCTCTCCTTTCTTTGAAATCAAAGCATTGTGTTCTTTTTCTAACTTAAAATCAGGAAAATTGTTATTTCTTTGAATTTCATCGATAACCATGAAGCCATAGTTGTGTCTAGTTTTTTCGTATTCAGGCCCATAGTTTCCTAGGCCAATAATTAATTTCATATACCCATTATATGTATTTTTAAGGAAATAGTAAACCTTGCTTAAAAATTACTTTTCCATTATAATAGCTTTATTATGGAATCAAAAGAAGTTTTTATTTTTCTATTAGACTCTTTAAAGATATTGCTAATTGCTTTAGCAATAGTTATTCCCGTAAGAATGCTATTATTTCAACCTTTTATGGTAAAGGGAGCCTCAATGGAGCCTAATTATCATTCGGGCGACTATTTAATTATCGATGAATTGTCATACAGGCTAAGAGAACCTCAAAGAGGAGAGGTTATTGTTTTTAATTATCCGCTAGACCCTTCATATAGATATATTAAGAGAATTATTGGATTACCGGGAGAAACAATAGAAATAAAGAATGGAGAAGTGTTTATTGGTGGTATCGATGGGGAAATAAAAGAGATTGATGAAAGCTTGTATCTTTCCGCTGAGACTCGAGAAGAATGGAGAGATACTAATTATGATTCATTAGCCTTAAAAGAAAATGAATATTTTGTAATGGGAGACAACAGGAGGAATTCTTCTGATTCAAGGGTGTGGGGTGTTCTTCCTTTCAAAAATATAACAGGAAGAGTACTATTAAGAGTTTCTCCATATGAGTTATTAGTTAATACATTAAGTCAAGAAACAGCAACATATTAAAATATGAGTAAACCAAAATTTCAAACAGTAACAGGGATGCACGATATTCTTCCTCAAGACCAAGCGTATTATGAAAAAATACAAGAAGTAGCGAAGAAAGTTTTTGCTTTCTACGATTTCGAAAAAATAGACACTCCTATTTTAGAAGATGCTAATTTATTTATTAAAAGTGTAGGAGAGAATACGGATATCGTTGAAAAAGAAATGTTTACCTTGAAAACCAAAGGAAAAGATTCTTTAGTTTTGAGACCAGAAGGAACAGCTTCGATTATGAGAGCATATATTGAACACGGTTTTCTTTCTTTGCCTCAGCCAGTTAGACTTTGGTATTATGGGCCATTTTTTAGATATGAAAAACCTCAAGCAGGAAGATATAGACAATTCAATCAGTTTGGAGTAGAAATTATTGGCGAGACAGATCCAATCGTTGATGTTCAAACTATTTTAGTAATGTATAGTGTTCTTAATGATTTAGGATTGAAAGGACTAATGGTTAAGGTTAATTCAATCGGCGATGATAACTGTCGTCCTTTATATAGAAAAGCTTTAGTTAAATATTTAAGAGAAAAGAAAACAGGACTATGTTCCGATTGTCAAAAAAGAATGAAAGTTAATCCGCTTAGAGTTTTAGATTGTAAGAATGAAAAATGCCAAGAAACACTAGCTTCAGCTCCTCAAAGCGTTGATTATCTCTGTGATGACTGCAAAAAACACCTAAAAGATGTCTTAGAATACTTAGATGAACTGAAAGTTCCTTACTGTTTAGATAGTCGTCTTGTCCGTGGACTTGATTATTACTCTAGAACCGTTTTCGAGATAGAATCTACAAAGGCGGGAGAAAATACGGGGGGAGTCTTGGCAGGAGGCGGAAGATATGATAGTTTATCAAAGATGCTCGGGGGAGGAGAAACACCTGCTTGCGGAGCGGCTGCCGGAGTAGAAAGGATTATTGCGGAAATGAAAGAGAATAAAGCGAGAGTTAGTTTTTCTTCAGTTCCCGAAATATTCTTCGCTCAAATCGGTCCTTTGGCTAAAAAGAAAAGTTTACCTATTTTAGAAGACTTGAGAAAAGCAGGAATCAAAGTAGGAGAAGCTTTTGGAAAAGATGCGCTTAAAGCTCAATTAGGAAAAGCTAGTAGATTGGGTTCGAAAGTAGTTTTAATTTTAGGACAAAGAGAAGCCTTAAACAATATGATATTGGTAAGGAACATGCAGACAGCTAAACAGGTCGAAGTAAAACAAGAAGATATTATTAAAGAAGTTAAGAATATATTAAAAGAAAAATAGTATGAAGATACAGAAGCAATTAAGAGAAACTTCTCAATCTTTAGTGTATCGCTTTACAAAAGCCGTTCAAAAGAGCGGAGTATTGGTTGAAGCAAGAAAAAGAAGATTCACCAAGAGAAATAAAAGCGAGAACATGGAAAGAAGAGCTGCCTTGGTTAAGGTAGAAAAAAAGAAGGAGTTTGATAAGGCCAAAAAATTAGGCAAAACTATAAATAAAAAATAATATGATAGTTGAAGAAATTAAAAAAGATTTAATTTCTGCGCTAAAAGAAAAAAATGAATTAGCCGTCTCTACTTTGAGAATGGTAACTTCTTCTATCTTTAACAAAGAAATGGAAAAGAGAGTTAAAGTTTTAGAAGCTGAACCAAACTTAAGTGAAGAACAAATAAAAGAGAAGGTTAAATTAACAGATGAGGAAGTGATAGAAGTTATTGCCTCTGAAGTTAAAAAAAGAAGAGATAGCATTAGTCAATTTGAACAGGGGGGCAGAACTGATTTGATTGAGAAAGAAAATAATGAACTAGAAATTTTGAAAAAGTACCTTCCAAAAGAATTGACAGAAGATGAAATTAGAAAAATTGTTAGAGATTCGATTGCGAAAGCAGGAGCAACAACAATGAAAGATATTGGAATTGTAATGAAAGAAGTTTCTCCGCAAACAAAAGGAAAGGCAGATGGGAATGTGGTAGCGAAGATTGTTAGGGAAGAGTTGGGAAATTAATTACAAACCGCTTAAATGGCGGTTTTTTCGTACTTCAAAGGCTTTAAATAGGCTTTTTTTAGTTAAACTTGCAATAACTTTCTTAATTTAGTAAAATAGAAGAAAAGCAAATGATAGAAATAAACAATCTTTCGAAGAATTATAGAAAAATAGACAAAGTTTTTTTGAAAAAAGTTGCTGATAAGGTTTTAAAAGGAGAAAAGAATAAAAAAAAGATTGAATTGTCTATTGCTATTATTGATTCAGAGGAAATTAAAAAATTAAATAAGAGATACAGAAATATTAACAAGTCAACCGATGTTCTTTCATTTGGAGAAATAGGTGAAGATATTTCGGAAGTAGTTATTTGTCCCGAAGAGGTAGAAAAGAATGGAAAAGATTTTAAAAAAGAGTTAACATTAGTTTTGATCCACGGAATTCTTCATCTTTTCAAATATGATCATGAGAAGACAAAGAAAGCAGCAGAGAAAATGTTTCAAAAACAAGAAGAATATTTTTCTAAGATAAAATTTTAACTAAACAAGCAACATGTCGAGAAAAAAAATAATTACTGGATTAGATATCGGAACGAATACAATAAAAATTCTGGGAATTAAAAAAGATTCTGAATCTGAGCCAGAAATTTTATTCTTCGACAAAATAGATTCATTTGGAGTTCAGAAGGGAAGAATTAAAGATTCAAATGAAGTTGCGAAAAGAATAACAGAACTTACCGAAAGAATTGAAAGAAAACACAATTGCAGAATAGACAATGTTTTTGTAAATATTAACGGAACTAAACTTCAACTTGTTCCAAGTCACGCTTTAGTTTCTGTCGGAAGAGCTGATCAAAAAGTTTCCTTAGAAGACATCGAAAGAATTAATGATGAAGTCAAGATGATTAATCTTCAATCTAGTAATAAAACTATTCTCGAAGTATTCCCTCGGGAATGGATTTTAGATGGAGAAAAAGAAATAAGGAATCCATTAGGATTACAAGGAGTAAGATTAGAATTAGATGCTTTGCTTTTATCTTCTTTTAATTCGGATATCGAAGGAATTTTTAATTCTGTGGAGGCAGTTGATTTAGAATATGAGAATATTATTCCAGGATTAATAGCTGATGCTAACGCCGTCTTAACTCCTAATCAGAAAGAATTGGGAGTGGCCTTAATAAATATTGGAGCTGGAACTTCTGGTGTTGCTGTTTTTGAAGAAGACAAGCTTTTAAATATGACTGTTTTCCCTATTGGTTCAGCAAACATCACTAATGACATTGCCATAGGGTTTAAAACAGAGATAGAGGTAGCAGAACGCATTAAAAAGCAATACGGCTCTTGTCTTTCTGGTGACGCAAAAAAGAAAATAGATTTTAATCTTTCATCAACAGACGAAGAAGATGAGGACGACGAAGGAGAAGACATTTTAGGTAAAAAAAAGAAAGCAGTAAAGAAAAAGCCCAATAATCTTCTATCTTTTTCTGAAAAAGAGCTAAGTAAGATTATTGAAGCTAGGGTTTGTGAGATATTTGAGTTGGTTGATAAGGAAATTAAAAAAGTTTCTAAACAAGGACTATTGCCTGGAGGAATAGTTCTAACAGGAGGAGGAAGTAAGATGCCCGGCATTGTTGAATTAGCTAAAAAAGAATTTAAACTTCCTTGTAGAATTGGATATTGCAGTGGTTTAAAAGGACTAGAGAAAGATAGTTCTTTGGCTACAGTCTGCGGATTGGTTATGAGCAAGATTGATAAAGAAGTTTCTCGTTCGGGAGGCGGTGGAGTGGGGAAAAAGATTAAAGGTTTTTTTGAAAACTTTATTCCTTAAAATATATGAGTTTAACAAAAATAAAAGTCATAGGGGTTGGAGGGGCTGGTTCAAATACTATTGATAGATTAACGAAAACAAAGATCAAGAATGTTGAACTAATCAGTATTAATACTGATGCCCAAGATCTAAAGAAGAAGGAAGCGCATTTAAAATTAAGAATAGGAGATAAAATTACTAAAGGATTGGGCGCAGGAATGAAACCAGAAATAGGAAGATTATCAGCTAAAGAAAGTTACAAAGATATCGAAGAAGCTTTAAAAGATAGTGATATTATTTTTTTAACATCAGGATTGGGAGGAGGAACTGGTTCTGGAGCGATGCCAATTATTTCGGAGATTGCTAAAAAATCAGGAGCCTTAACAATAGGAATCGTTACTTTACCTTTTTCATTCGAGGGCAAGAAAAGAAAAAAGATTGCGTTAAATAGTTTGGAAGATATAAGAAAAAAGATTGATGCGATGGTTGTCATTCCCAATGATAAACTTCACGAAATGATTCCTTTAAAATCTTCAGTCGAAACAGCTTTTAATAAATGCGATGAATTATTAAAAGAAGCTGTTGAGAGTATCTCTAATGTAATAATGAACCCAGGAATACTTAATCTAGATTTTTCTGACATTAGAGAGATATTAAAAAGCAGTGGTTCAGCATTTTTTGGAACAGGAAAAGCACAAGGCAAAGATAGGGCAGTTCTAGCAGTAGAGAAAGCACTGCATTCTCCGATTGCCAAGTTCCCATTAGACAAAGCCGAGGGAATTTTATTCAATGTTGCATCGGGAAATAAGAATTTTTTCTTATCAGAAGTAAAAAAAATAGCCGAGATAGTAAAAAAGAAAACAGCAGGTTCGGCAAAGATAATTTTTGGAGCATCTTTTGATAATAATTTATTAAAAGATGAGATTAGAGTGACTGTAATAGCTACTAGCTCAGAAAAATCGTAAATTATAAGGGCTCTTATACGAGGAGCGCATAAGAAAATCTTCTAATGTTTTGTCAAAATTGACAGTAATTTTTTAGGAGTATAGAATATTAAATATGAAACTAACTAACCACATCACTAAGGTCCAAAAAAGGAATGGAAACATTGTAGAATTTCAACCAGAGAAAGTTTTCAATGCTGTTTTCAAAGCAATTACTGCTACCAAGCAAGGAAACGGAAAAAAAACCAAAAAAATGGCTGATGGTGTCATCAAAATTTTAAACAGAAGGTTTAAGGTTGATGAAATTCCTCATGTTGAACAAATTCAGGACATTATTGAAGAGGTTATGATCCTTGAAGGAGAAGCAGTTGCTGCTAAAGCCTTCATTCTATACAGAGAACAGAGGAGAGTTTTAAGAGAAGCACAAGCTGTAGCAGAAGAAGCAGTTGATCGTGTTGATGATTACTTGGATAAGTTGGATTGGGAGGTGCAAGAGAATTCAAACATGACATTTTCTTTACAAGGATTGAATCATTACGGAGTTTCTTATATTGTAAAAAAATATTGGTTGAATAAAATTTATCCTGAAGAAGTTAGACGTGCAAATGAATCGGGAGATATCCATTTGCACAACTTAGATACACTAGCTTGTTACTGTGTTGGATGGGATTTATATGATTTATTGCTAAGAGGTTTTGGTGGAGTTAATGGAAAAATTGAATCAGCCCCTCCAAAGCATTTTAGGAGTGCCTTAGGACAAGTGGTAAACTTTATGTACACGCTTCAAGGTGAAGCAGCTGGTGCAGTTTCATTTTCAAACTTTGATACATTGCTTGCTCCTTTTATTCGTTACGATAATTTAAGTTACGCTCAAGTTGAACAAGCAATTCAAGAATTTTTATACAACATGGCTGTTCCAACCAGGGTTGGATTCCAATGTCCTTTTACTAATATTACTCTTGATTTAAAACCTTCTCTTGTATTTGCTAATCAACCAGTAATTATTGGAGGAATTCCTCAGAAAGAAAACTATTCTGAATTTGAAGAAGAAATGAAAATGTTGGACAAAGCTTTCTATACAACCATGATTAAGGGAGATAGAAGTGGAAGACCTTTTTCTTTTCCAATTCCAACAATCAATATTACTAAAGATTTCCCATGGGATGATCCAGCGTTAGACCCAATGTTTGAGGCTTCAGCAAAATATGGTATTAACTATTTTGCTAATTACATCAATTCAGACATGAAGCCTGAAGATGTAAGATCAATGTGTTGCAGGCTTAGGCTTGATATGACCGAATTATCAAACAGGGGTGGAGGAGGATTGTTCGGTTCAGGATCTTTAACTGGAAGTATTGGAGTTGTAACTGTTAATCTTCCGAGAATAGGATATTTATCTAAGACGAAGAAAGATTTCTTTGAAAGATTAGGCAAAGTAATGGATATTGCTAAGGAGAGCTTAGAAATTAAAAGGAAAACAATTGAAGAATTTACTTCTAAAGGATTGTATCCATATTCTAGGTATTATCTATCTGGAGTTAAAAAAGCCAAAGGACAGTATTATGCTAATCACTTCTCAACTATTGGTATCTGTGGAATGAATGAAGCATTGTTGAACTATATGGGAGAAGATATTGGTTCAAAAAAGGGAAGACAGTTTGCTTTAGAGGTGATGGACTTTATGCGTTCTAAGCTAGTTGAATATCAGCAAGCGGCTAATAGTATTTATAATCTTGAGGCTACTCCTGCCGAATCAACTTCTTATAGATTAGCTCAGAAAGATAGAAAACTTTATCCTGATATTATTACTTTAGGAACAAAGAAAGTTCCTTACTATACTAATTCAACTCAATTGCCAGTAAATTATACAGATGATATTTTTGAAGAATTGAGATTGCAAGATGAAATTCAATGTAAATATACAGGAGGAACAGTTGAGCACTTATTTATCGGAGAAGAAATTTCTGATATTGAAACAGTTAAAACATTAGTCAAGAAAGTATTTGAGAAAAATAGACTACCCTATATTACCCTGACTCCGACTTTCTCTATTTGTCCAACTCACGGATATATTGCGGGAAAACACTTTACTTGTCCTAAATGTGCCATTGAACAGCCTTGCGAGGTCTATTCAAGAGTTGTTGGCTATTTACGTCCAGTCTCACAGTGGAATGAGGGTAAACAGCAAGAATTTAAAGATAGAAAAGAGTTTAAAGTTAAGACTTCATTAGCAAAGTTAAACAAGAAATAATATGGACATTCAAAATGTTTGTCACGATTGTGGAAAGAAAATTATCATTTCTGAAAGCAATGAAATACTTAATGGTCAATTATTGAAATATTCCTTACCAGACGGAAAAGAAAAGTTAATTTTTAAATGTAATGAATGTTTTGCTGAAAATAAGAGTTTGAAGAATTATCAGGAAACAGAGGTCTATTCAAGAGTTGTTGGCTATTTACGTCCAGTCTCACAGTGGAATGAGGGTAAACAGCAAGAATTTAAAGATAGAAAAGAGTTTAAAGTTTCTTAATTAAGGTGTGCGGGTTTCCCGCACATTTTTAACAGATATGACAATAGGAGGATTACAAAAAGTTACATTAGTTGATTATCCGGGAAAGCTTGCTTGCACGGTTTTTCTTTCGGGATGCAATTTTCGCTGTCCATTTTGTTATTCAAAAGAACTTGTTTTAGATCAAGAAATTAGAAATCATCCACAAATATCAGAAGATAATTTTTTTGATTTTTTAGCAGAAAAAAAGGGACTACTTGAGGGTTGTGTTATTTGTGGAGGAGAACCAACGATTCACGGAGAAGCTTTAGATGATTTTTTAAGAAAGATAAAGAAGCAAAGCTTTTTGATTAAACTTGATACTAATGGAACTAATCCAGAAATGATTAAAAGATTAATTGATGAAAAATTAGTTAATTATATTGCCATGGATATTAAGGCTCCTTTAGTAAAAGAAAAATACGAAGAGGCTTGTGGGGCAGCAGCTGATATTTCTAAAATTAAAGAATCAATTTCAATAATTAAAAATTCAGAAATTGAATATGAATTTAGAACAACAGTTGTTCCAGGAATTCATACCGAAGAAGACATTGTTAAGATGGCTAATGATATTTCTCCCGCTAGCAAATATTTTATACAAAGATTTAGGGTGGAAAAGGGAACGATTGATAAAAGATTTGAAACGGTAACTCCTTTTCCTGATGAATTTTATAAAAACATTGAAGAAAAAATTAAAAGTCTTTTCAGTATTTTTAGAATAAGATAATGATACCTCTTTATGATAAAAAAAGGATAGGGAATAGTTTTCCCTTGGTAACAGCTTTTTTAATCGTTATTAATACGATTTTTTTTCTTTGTACTATTTCCAATCTTAATTACTATATAGATTTTTTTGGTTTTACTTCAGGGAAACTATGGGATGGGAGATTCTTTACAATTATTACTTCCATGTTCTTACATGGTAATATCTGGCATTTAATCTTTAATATGTGGTTTTTGTGGGTATTTGGAAACAACCTCGAATCTTGTTTAGGTAAAATTAAATTCTTAGCCTTTTATCTTCTTTGTGGCATTGGTGGGGCTGTTGTCTACGCTTTGGCGATGTCTGACCCCACCAGCGCGGTTATAGGGGCGTCGGGAGCTATTTCGGGAGTGTTGGGTGGTTATTTGGTATGCTTTCCAAAGAACAAAATCAAGACTTTTCTTTTCCTTTTTATTGTCTCAATCCCTGCCGTTATCTATATCTTTATTTGGTTTTTATTACAGCTTTTTTCTACTTCAGGAATAGATACTTCAGTTGCTTATTGGGGTCATATTGGAGGGTTTATTTCAGGAATAGCCTTTGTCAAAATGATTAAAAAAAGAAGATGACAAAAGCTGAAGCATTAATATATTTTTGTTTAAGTTTTATAGGAGGTATTTGTATTGCTTCCTTTTTTATTGATTCAATTGTTGTTTTGATTATCGGATTAATTATTGGCCTTATCTTAATCGGGGCTTTTTACGAAAACAAAACAATTGTAGTTGCTGGATTTTGTTTTATTTTTTGTTCCATCGGCATGTTTTTATTTGGTTTTAATTTATTTAAAATTGAAAATAACGAATTAATTAAATTTGATGATAAAAAGGTTATTTTTGAGGGAGTAGTTTCTAGTGATCCAGAAAGAGGGAGCGAGAGAATGCAGATAATAGTAGATATTTTAAATAATAATAAAAAGCTGGGAAAAGTTTTGGTTTTTACCGATAAATATTCTCCAGTTAATTTTGGAGACATTATTAAAATTGAAGGAGTGATTAGAATTCCTGAAAAGTTTGATGATTTTGATTATAGAGGTTATCTTGCTAAAGATGGAATATCGGCTATTATTTCTTTTCCTAAAATAGAAATTATTAAAAGTCAGAATACTTTTATTGGTAAGGTCTATGATTTTAAAAAAGAATTAGAGCAGAAAATAAAAGATAATCTTTCTCCGAAATTAAGTCCGATATTAGAAGCAATGATTTTAGGGAATGACCAAATGATGGATAAAGAAACGAAAGACAAATTAAGTAAGAGTGGATTGAGTCACGTGATTGCTATTTCTGGCTCACATATTGTTCTTTTTTCAGCAATGCTATTTGAGGTTCTCCTTTTCTTTGGTTTGTGGAGAAAGCAGGCCTTATTTGGTTCAATCGCTTTTACCCTTTTTTACATTTTTTTAGTTGGAATGCCAGCCTCAGGAGTAAGAGCCGGAATAATGGTTGGACTTTTATTTTTAGCTCAACTGATTTCTCGTCAATCATTTAATTTGAGAACATTGGTAATTGCAGCCTCAGTTATGTTATTATTTAATCCTTTATTATTAAAATTTGATTTAGGCTTTCAATTATCTTTTATGGCTGTTTTAGGAATTATATTAACGGGTCCTATTTTTAATAAATGGCTAGACAATATTTTTAAGGGAAAGATGATTTGGCTTCAAGAAATAATGGCAATGACAATATCTGCTCAATTATTTACCTTACCCTTATTGATTTCTTCTTTTGGTTATTTTTCAATAATTTCTTTGTTATCGAATATTGTTGTTTTACCGATTACGCCAATATTAATGGCTTTAGGAATTTTAGTTCCTATTTTGGGACCGATTGTAGCTATTCCTTGTTCCTTTCTTTTATCATATTTAATGTGGGTAGTAGATGTTTCTTCTCGTGCATCCTTTGCGATAATAGAAATTGAGTTACCTTTTATTGTATTATTAATCATTTATACTCCTTTTTTATATTTAGCTTACAAAGGAAAAAGAAAAGAATTGGAATTTTTGAATGGATAATGTATAATTTAAATATATGAACAAAACAGCCTGGATTGTTTCTATAAATATGGGATATGGACATCAGAGAACTGCCTATCCTTTGAAGTTTTTTGCTGAGGGTAATGAAATTATTTGCGCCAATGATTATCGTGGAATCCCTGATAAAGATAAAAAGATTTGGGAAAGTTCAAGGAGTTTTTACGAATTCATTTCCCGTTTTAAAAAATTTCCTCTATTGGGACAATGGTCCTTTTCTCTTTTTGATATGACCCAGAAGATTAGTGATTTTTATTGTGATAAAGATTTATCAGCTCCTAGTTTCACTCAAAAGGGAACATTTTCTTTATTTGAAAAAGGATGGGGAAAAGATTTAATAGAGAGACTTAAAAGAAGCAAATCGGCTCCTTTAATTTCTACCTTTTATAATCCTGCCTTCATGGCAGAATACTTTGGATATCCTAATGATATTTTCTGCGTTATTTGTGATGCTGATATTAGCCGAAGCTGGGCTCCTCTTTCAGGCAAAAAATCAAAGATAAAATATTTTGCTCCCAATAGTAGGGTAGTAAAAAGATTAAAAATGTATGGAGTCAGAGAAGAAAATATTATTTTGACTGGTTATCCTTTGCCAATGGAAAATATCGGAGACAAGGATATGGAAATATTGAAAGAAGATTTAAGAAATAGAATTATCAATCTCGATCCTTTGAAAAAATATAGAGAGAAGCGTGATTTTATAATTCGTGAAAAGCTTGGTAAACTACCCAAAACATCTGACCATCCTTTAACTATTATGTTTACGGTTGGAGGAGCAGGAGCTCAAAAAGAGTTAGGTGTAAAAATAGTCAAAAGTCTCAAAAAAATAATATACAACAAAAGATTAAAAGTTATTCTTGTTGCTGGGGTTAAAAAAGAAATAAAAGATTATTTTGAAGAAGAAATTAGAAACGGAGGATTAGGAGAATTATTAAATAACGGAATAGAGATATTGCATGAAAATAATTTTGAAAAATATTACAATAAATTTAATTTAGCTTTAAGAAAGACGGATGTCTTATGGACTAAACCATCAGAACTTTCTTTTTATTCGGCCTTAGGTCTTCCGATTATTATTGCTCCAACTATTGGCTCTCAGGAAGAGTTTAATAGGAGCTGGTTATTAAATTCTGGTTTTGGAATAGATCAAATAAATATTGATAATATTAAAGATTGGTTTTATGATTATCTTCATTCGGGCTATTTGGCCGAAATGGCTATGAGTGGTTTTATCGATGGAGAACAAATGGGAACTATTAAAATTAAAGAAAAAATACAAAAATGTTCTGGCTTATAGCAATAATTTTTTCTTATCTATCTTTTGCTCTTGCCTCTTTAGGAGACAAGATAGTTTTGTCTGGTCCATCTAAACCAAAGTCATATACTTTTTTTGTAGGGATACTAAGTCTTCTTTCGGTGTTTATAATTCCTTTTGTTGAATTTAATTTTCCGAGCGGAATTGGATTGGCTTTTATAATTCTTGAGGCTGTTGTTTATGTTGCTGGTCTTTATGCGATGTTTTACGCTTTAGATAAATTTGATGTTTCTAAGGTGATGCCAACGATTGGAGCAACTCAACCCATTATTATCGCTATTTTATCTGTCTTCTTTTGGGGCTACCAGAAATTAGAAGGGAACGAAATTCTAGCTTTCATTATTCTTTTAACGGGAAGCGTTTTAATATCTATTGATAAGAATCCAAAGATTACTAAAAAAAGTCTAGAAATATCTTTAATTGCTTCCTTCCTTTTTTCTTTAGATTTTATCTATTCTAAATTTATTTTTACAGAAATGTCATTTTGGCAAGGATTTATCTGGATGAGAATATTTAGTTTTATCTTTGTTTTGATATTTTTATTTGATAAAGGATTTAGAAAAGAGATGGAAGAAGAGAATAGTGGATTTAATAAAAAAACAGGAATTATTTTCATCATTGCTCAAGTGTTTGGAGGCTTAGCAAATATTCTTCAAAGTTGGGCAATATTCCTTGTTCCAATTTCTTATTTGGCGATAATGAATTCAATGAAAGGAGTGCAATATGTTTTCTTATTTATTCTAGTTATTTTAATTTCTTTGTTTTTACCTAAAGTTTTAAAAGAGGAAATTAATAAAAGCATAATTATACAAAAAATTATTTCTATCCTTCTAATTGGTTTGGGACTAGCTATTTTGGTACTATAAAATTTAGGGTTTGATTCTTTAGCTAAATTTTAATATAATGTATTTGATGGTTCCACTATTAAAATATATCATATGGTCCCTTTCGGGGTTAGGGATTATCTTTATTGTCTATTTTTTTATTGGTTTTGCTAATCAATCAAGAAACATGACATGGGGAGTTAATTTTTCGGTTAAACAGACGGATTTTTTAAAGTTGGATTCAAGAGAGACATACTCGGCTATCTTGAATGATTTGGGGGCAAAAAATATTAAAATATCGGTTTATTGGGATTTAATTGAGAAAGAGAAGGGAGTATATGATTTTAGCGAACTAGACTGGCAGGTTGCTGAGGCAAAAAAGCACAAAGCTAACGTTATTCTATCTATTGGAATGAAAGTGCCTCGTTGGCCAGAATGTCATTTGCCAATCTGGGCTAGAGATATTAGCAAATCAGAACAACAAGCAGAAATATTAAATATGTTGAAAGAAGTAGTTTTAAGATACAAAGACTCTCCAGCCCTTACGATGTGGCAAGTAGAAAATGAAGCTTTTTTTAAATTTGGAGCTTGTCCCTGGACTGATGAGGAGTTCTTAAAAAAAGAAATTGCTTTTGTTAAGCTAAACGATCCTAACCACAAGATTATTGTTACTGATAGCGGAGAATTATCTTTTTGGATCAAAGCTTCGCAAATGGGGGGTGATATTGTTGGAGTTACAACTTATAAGAAAGTTTGGCAACAGCAAGCTCATCTTTATGTTTCTTATCCTCTCTCACCAGTTTTTTATAATCGTAGAGCAGAAATAGTGAAGAATATTTTTAATAAAAAGGTAATTGGAGTTGAGTTGCAAGCTGAACCATGGTGTGCTAATTCAATAATGAATTCTTCTTTAGAAGAACAGAAAAAAACTATGAATTTAAATCAATTCAAAGAAAATATAGAATTTGCCAAAGATACAGGAATAGATACTTTTTATTTTTGGGGAACTGAATGGTGGTATTATATGAAGACAGTTTATGACGATTCAAGTATTTGGGATGAAGCTAAGAAAATATTTTAACCAATATGATAAGCATAATTATACCAACACTAAACGAAGAGAAAAATATAGGTAACTTATTAGATTCAATTTTAAAACAAAGTATCGGGAAAAAAGTCGAGATTATTATTGTTGATGGTAATTCGGATGATTCTACTCAATCAATAGTAAAGAAATATCAAAAAAATAATAATCTTATTAATTTAGTTACGGCCAGCGTTAGAAACGTTTCTTATCAAAGAAATTTGGGGGCAATGAAAGCTAAAAATGAGAGAATATTATTTTTTGATGCGGACGTGCTTCTTCCCGATAGTTTTTTAGAAAAAAACATAGAAGAAATCAACAAGAATAAAATTGGTACGGCAGGTTGTTATGTCGAACCTTTGAGCGATAAAGCAATAGACGAAATTTATCATAATTTCCTTAATGGGTGGATGTGGATGATGCAAATAATATATCCTCATATGCCTGGTTTTTGTATATTTTCTACAAAAGAAATTCACAAAAAACTTAATGGTTTCGATGGAACGATAAAGTTTGCAGAAGATAATGATTATGTGAATAGGTCAAAAAAAATAACTAAATTCAGAATGCTTAAATCTAGAAAAATACTGTGCTCTGTTAGAAGATTTAAAAAGGAGGGTCATCTTATTACGGGAATTAAATATTTTTTATGTCCTGTCTACAGGATTTTATTTGGTGAAATAAGAACAGACATATTTAAATATAAATTTTCTCATTACGAAAAGTAATCTATTTATGTCAGATACAAAATTAAAAGACTATTTTTTAAACGAGGGGACTAAGATTTTTTATAGATACGATAAGAAAGATAGTAATTTTCCTGTTGTTGTTCTTCTTCATGGTTGGGTTATGAATTTTACAGCGATGGAAATGACTAGAGAATTTCTTAATAGTAAAGGAATTTCAACGCTAAATATTGATATAAGGGGCCATGGTCAATCTGTTTCAGATTCTTTTTCTTTTGATCTTATCACTAAAGATATTAGAGGAATTTTAGATAAGGAAAAAATAGAAGAAGTTAGTTTGTTTGGTTATTGCATGGGCGGGATGGTTGCTTCTAGTTTTGTAGGAACATATCCTGATTTTGTTAAGAGCGTGGTTTTTGTTAATACTACTTTTTCTAATCCTGTATTACAATTTCCATATGCAAATCCTCGACTTATGAAAAGCTTCTTTAAGAATCTTTACCTTATACTTAAAGACAAAGAAAAGAGTTATTATTTCATGCATTCATGGGTTAATTTGTTTTCAGAATATTTTTTATCTTTAAAGTTATTATATAAATCTTTTAATCTTTTTAGTAAGAAAAAGTTTGAAGAAAAGACCGAAAACAGTAATGTTGATTTTACAAAATATACCGATAAAGCAGATTTATTCATTAACTATGAAGGACTTGTTGCAACCGATTATAGGATGGTGAAAAAAGCATATCACTCAATAGTGCACATAAACTTTAAGTCATATATTTCAAAAATAAAAGTTCCGACACTAATAATAACTAGTAAAAATGATGCAATTTGTTATTCGAAGACATCTAAAAAAATTAAAAAAATGATTTCTGATTCAGAAATCTGTATTCTTACTAACTCAGATCATCTTTCTATTTTACAAGAAAATGAATTAATAAATAGATTGACTCTTGATTTTTTTGTGAGAAAGGTTAAAAAAGAGATATAATAGTAAAAGCATTTATATATTTAATAAGTGAGACATGTTAAGCATAATTATACCGACATTAAATGAGCAAAAAAACATTAAGAATCTACTCTTTTTGATTAAAAAAGGAGGGTTTGATAACTATGAGGTAATAATAGCGGATGCTGGTTCAACCGATAAAACGGTTGAAATTGCAAGGAATAATAATTGTATTATTACTAAAGGGGGATTGCCAGCTAGAGGAAGGAATAATGGAGCGAAAATTGCAAGGGGTAATATTCTTTTATTTCTCGATGCTGATTTAAAGTTTTCTCCTAAGAATTTTTTAAAATTAGCAGTTGATTATTTTATTAAAAATGACTTATCGGTGGCTTCATTCCCAGTTGTTCCTCAGAAAAATAATATATTGATGAATCCTTTGACTTTAAATTTATTTTATAATGTTCCCCAGAAAGTATTAAAGAAACTATTTCCGATGGGCGCTATGGGAATAATGGTAAAAAAAGACGTCTTTGAAAAAGTTAAAGGATTCGATGAAAGTATTACTTTGGCGGAGGATCATTATTTTGTTCAACAGGCTGGAAAATTAGGGAAGTTTGATGTAATTAAAGAAGTTAAGATATGTATGCCTTTAAGGAGATTTGAGAGAGATGGATATTTAAGAACAGTTCTCAAATACCTTTTATGTGCTTTCAATATGGGAATCAGAAGAAAACCAGAAAGAAAAATTAGATACGATTTCGGACACTATGATAAAAAATAAACTATCAAAAATATGTCGATATACCAACTACCAACAACAAACCTTAAAAGATTAAAAGCTCCAGAAATGAAGAAAATTTTTCCAGGGAAAATGCCTTTTCCAGGATTGTTTTTAATTCTAGTTTTTTTAATAGGATTACTTGGAGGATTGTCTTCGAGTTATATTTTTTATCTCAAATTAAAACAAGAAATTATTAGTGCTGGAGTTCCGATTATTCATTCAGAAAAAGTTATTGAAAAAGACTATATTCCTCAAACTACTCAAGAACAGAAAGTAATAGACGTGGTTAAAGAAAATTCTCCATCAGTTGTTTCTGTTGTTATTATGAAAGAAGTCGCTATCTACGAACAACAATATATTGATCTTTTTGGAGATGGATTTTTTACGGTTCCTCAACAAAAGCAAACCGGAACAGAAAAACAACAAGTTGGAGCTGGAACAGGATTTATTGTTTCTGAAGACGGATTAATTTTAACCAATAAGCACGTTGTTTCTGATGACACAGCTGAATACAAGGTTATCATGAGTGATAACAAAGAATATTCAGCCAAAGTATTAGCCAAAGATCCGGTTCAAGATTTAGCGATTATAAAAATACAGGGTAATAATAAATTCAAAGCATTAACCCTTGGTTCTTCTTCTGATATTCAGATAGGGCAAAGTGTGATTGCTATTGGTAATGCTTTGGGGGAATTTCAAAACACAGTTTCAGTCGGAGTTATTTCTGGTTTAGGTAGAACCGTTATTGCTTCAGGAGAAACAATAGGAACAGAAACATTAGAAGATATTATTCAAACTGATGCGGCTATTAATAAAGGAAATTCAGGGGGGCCATTGTTGAACTTGAAAGGCGAGGTTATTGGAATTAATACTGCTATTTCTTCTTCTGGACAAAATATTTCTTTTGCTATTTCAATCGATAAGGCTAAAAAAGATATTGAACAAGTTAAAGATTCTGGAAAAATATCATATCCATATATGGGAGTTAGATATGTAGTAATAGATAATCAATATGCGGAAGAAAAGAAATTATCAGTCAATTACGGAGCTTTAATTATTAAAGGAACAAGTTCTGGTGACCCAGCTATTGTTTCTGGGTCTCCAGCCGAAAAAGCTGGACTAAAAGAGGGAGATATTATTTTAGAAATGGGAGAAGAGAAAATAACCGAAGATAATGCCTTATCTAAAATTATTTCTAAATATAATCCATACGATTCTGTTGATTTAAAGATATTGCGAGATAAAGAAGAACTCATAATTCCTCTTGTTTTGGGAGAATGGAAGCAATAGCGTTTTTCTTTTGTTTGTGTTAGTATTTTAATACTATGAACTCTGACATTGAAGAAATAAAGTCTCGTTTAAATATTGTCGATGTCGTAGGAAACTACATTAAACTCGAAAAAGCGGGAATAAACTACAGGGCTCGCTGTCCTTTTCATAATGAAAAATCAGCTTCTTTTTTTGTTTCTCCATCCCGACAATTATGGCACTGTTTTGGAGGCTGTAATGAAGGGGGAGATATTTTTAAATTTGTAATGAAAATAGAAGGAGTTGATTTTGTTGATGCTTTAAAGATTTTAGCCGACAAGGCAGGAGTTGCTTTAAAGAAAGATTCGGAAGATTGGCAGAAGGTAAAAAATGAAAGACAGATATTGATTGATTTATTAGAAAGATCTTGCAAGTTTTATACCGCTCAATTAGAAAAAAGTAAGACTGGAAAAGAAGCAATAGAATACCTTCTTAAAAGAGGGATGAAAGAAGAAACAATAAAGGACTGGAGACTTGGCTATGCTCCTGATACTTGGACTGGTTTATCAGATTATTTAATTGGACAAGGGTTTAAAAGAGAAGACATCGTTAGTGCTGGATTAGGAATTAAAAAAGATTTACAAAAGTTTTTTGATAGATTTAGAAGTAGAATCATGTTTCCTATTTGCGATTTGAATTCTCAGGTTTCTGGATTTACGGGGAGAATATTTAATTCTGATGATGAGGCTAAATATTTAAATACTCCCAATACTTTATTATATGATAAAAGTCGTGCTTTGTATGGAATGGATAAGGCTAAAATGGAAGTTCGTCAAAAAGATTTTTGCGTTCTAGTCGAAGGAAATGTTGACTGTATAATGTCTCATCAGACAGGGATTAAAAATTGTATTGCTGTTTCGGGAACAGCTTTAACTCCATTGCATTTAGGAATCATTAAAAGATATTCCTCTAATTTAGTTTTAGCTTTTGATATGGATTTAGCTGGTAATAACGCGACTAAAAAAGGAATTGATTTAGCGATGAAGAATGGATTTAACGTTAAAGTTATTTCCATGATGGTAGAAAAAGATCCGGCTGATATTATTCTTCTTGAAGGAGAAGAAAAGTGGAGGGATTTAGTTAATTTGGCTAAACCAATTAATGAATTCTATTTTGAATTAGCATTCAAAAATAGGAACCCTGAATTGTTTGAAGACAAAAAGAAGATTATCTCGGACCTCTTGCCTATCTTAAAGAAAATTGATAATAACATAGAACAGAGCTATTGGATTGAAAACATGAGTCATCGATTAAAGATAAAGGACGAAGATATTAGGACAGAACTTAAAAAAGTTAAAATAGAGGAGAACAATATTTCCGGAAAAGAGGTAGTTAATATCCCAGATAAAAAAACCAGACGGGAAATGCTGGAAGAGGACATTTTGTCGTTAACATTGCTTGAACCATTAAAAGCTTCTGAATTAACCGAAGAGATGATTGAGGTCTTTTCTCCCGAAGCCAAGGATATATTTTTAAAGATTAAAAACAAAGAAGATTTGGGTGTTTCAGACTATTCAAGCTATATTTTAATTAGATCGGAATTAATGAAGGGAGTCGAAGATTTATTAGTAAATGAAGAATGGAATAAATGTCTAACTGAACTCCAAAACTTGATTAAAAAGCAAGAAAGAGATAGGCTGACTCAAGAGATAAAAAGCAAAGAAAAAGACGGAGCTTTCGCAGACGTAAAAGAACTTTTATTAAAATTTAATAAATTAATAAAAAACAATGAAGAAAACAAAAAAGAAGTTAATCAAAAAAGCGAAACCAAAAAAGCCGTTGAAGAAGACAGTGAAAAAGAAAATAGCGAAGAAGGCTCTAGTAAAGAAGGTCAAGAAGAGGAAAAAGAAAGTAATTAATGTTGTTATTCCAGAAAAATTAGACGAGCTAGTAAAGAAAGGCAAGACTAGAGGTTTTGTGACTTTTTCTGAAATTTTAAATTATTTTCCTAATATTGAGGAAAACATGATTGAACTAGATCAGATGTTTGGTAAGCTTGAGCAATTAAGTATAGATGTGAAAGATTCTAAAGGATATTTGGATACAACTGACACTACCAAGAAAAAAGGAAGAAAAAGAGCCTCAACAGGAAAAATTGATTCGATTCAGTCGTATTTAAAAGAAATAGGAAGAATTGATCCAATTACTGCTAGGGACGAAAAAGATTTAGCTAGAAGAATTGAAGCAGGAGACGAAGATGCTAAAAGAAAGTTAGCTGAAGCCAATTTAAGACTAGTTGTTTCTATTGCTAAGAAATATATTGGACGTTCTCCTAATTTAACTTTGCTTGATTTAATTCAAGAGGGTAATTTAGGATTGTTTCGTGCAGTTGAAAAATTTGATTGGAGAAAAGGATATAAATTTTCAACATATGCTACCTGGTGGATTAGACAAACAATTACTCGTGCTTTAGCTGATCAAGCTAGAACCATCCGTATTCCAGTTCACATGATTGAAACTTTAACTAAATATACTCAAGCTAAAAGAAAATTACTACAAGAATTAGATAGAGAACCATTAGATGAAGAAATTGCTTCTGAGATGGGAATCGAAGTTGAGAAAGTTAGACACCTAGAAAAGATTTCTCAAAAAGCTGTTTCTTTGGAGACTCCAGTAGGAGAAGATGAGAAGGATAGTGTTTTGGGTGAGTTTATTAAAGACGACAAAATTGAATCTCCAGCTTCTCAAGCCGGAAGAACATTGTTAAGAGAGCATTTAGATGAAATATTTAAAGATTTAGCCGAAAGAGAACAGAAGATTCTTTCAATGCGTTTTGGCTTAGAAGATGGAGTGACTCATACTCTAGAAGAAGTAGGACAAGAGTTTGGAGTAACCAGAGAAAGAATTAGGCAGATTGAGGCCAAAGCTATTGAGAAGATTAGGGGACACAAAGATTTAAAGAAATTAGAGGGATACTAGAAGGGTTGAAAAAAGTTCAGAATTAAGGTATATTGCAAACATATTCCGGTGTGGCGCAATGGTAGCGCGGATGCCTGTAGACAATACTTGCAGCTTTCTTGAGTAATCAAGATTGAAAAACGAGGTGAATTGCGGGAAACCTAAGAGTTTAATACTTATGGCAATCCGCAGCCAAGCCCATAATTTATGGGAAGGTTCAGAGACTATTCCGAAAGGAAGTACTCCTTATTTAGGAGGAAGCGCCTCGCCCCTAATATTAAGTTAAGGGTGATGAGATAGTCCACGCTTATTAGAAATAGTAAGATTACGTGTAAGCATTAGGTTGTAGGTTCGAATCCTACCACCGGAGCCA